>NZ_JCBAIQ010000004.1:0-58299 GCF_059772165.1 Paenibacillus sp. TY11
GTAGATAGGTTGGGGGTGGAAGTGCAGTAATGCATGGAGCTGACCAATACTAATCGGTCGAGGGCTTATCCTAAAAATAAAACGCAAATGAGTTTCGGATCCAGTTTTCAGGGTGTAACACCTTGAAACAAATGCTTAATATTCCCTGATAGCTCAGTTGGTAGAGCACTCGACTGTTAATCGAGTTGTCACAGGTTCGAGTCCTGTTCGGGGAGCCATATGGAGAGGTGTCCGAGTTGGCCGAAGGAGCACGATTGGAAATCGTGTAGGCGCCAAAAGCGTCTCGAGGGTTCGAATCCCTCTCTCTCCGCCATAATTCATTTGTAGCATGGCCCGTTGGTCAAGGGGTTAAGACACCTCCCTTTCACGGAGGTAACAGGGGTTCGAATCCCCTACGGGTCATAAAAATATCATGAAACAACTTGCAATAAAAAGTTTATTATGGTATAATATGAAAAGTGTTTCGGTGTGGAGGCTTAGCTCAGCTGGGAGAGCATCTGCCTTACAAGCAGAGGGTCGGGGGTTCGAGCCCCTCAGCCTCCACCATTTGAAAAATTAATATTTATTATTGTCGCGGGGTGGAGCAGTTCGGTAGCTCGTCGGGCTCATAACCCGAAGGTCGCAGGTTCAAATCCTGCCCCCGCAACCAATTAAAAATTATTATGGAACTGTGGTGTAGAGGCCTAACATGCCTGCCTGTCACGCAGGAGATCGCGGGTTCGAATCCCGTCAGTTCCGCCATTAGTATTATAATGTGTAATGAAGAGCCTTATTCTAAGGCTCGGTAGCTCAGTCGGTAGAGCAGAGGACTGAAAATCCTCGTGTCGGCGGTTCGATTCCGTCCCGAGCCACTTTTAATTGAATATTTTATGTGCCGGTGTAGCTCAACTGGTAGAGCAACTGACTTGTAATCAGTAGGTTGGGGGTTCAAGTCCTCTCGCCGGCACCATTTTTGGAGGATTAGCGAAGTGGCCAAACGCATCAGACTGTAAATCTGCTCCCTTACGGGTTCGGTGGTTCGAATCCATCATCCTCCACCAGTTTTATAGGGGCATAGTTTAAAGGTAGAACAACGGTCTCCAAAACCGTTGGTGTGGGTTCAATTCCTGCTGCCCCTGCCAATTATTCATTACTTGCGGCGGTCGTGGCGAAGTGGTTAACGCACCGGACTGTGACTCCGGCATTCGTGGGTTCAAGCCCCATCGGCCGCCCTTTACTTATTGGGGATTAGCCAAGCGGTAAGGCAACGGACTTTGACTCCGTCATGCATAGGTTCAAATCCTATATCCCCAGCCATCTTTATGCGGACGTGGCTCAGCGGTAGAGCATCGCCTTGCCAAGGCGAGGGTCGCGGGTTCGATTCCCGTCGTCCGCTTTGTTACACTCTGGCGCCATAGCCAAGTGGTAAGGCAAAGCTCTGCAAAAGCTTTATTCCCCAGTTCAAATCTGGGTGGCGCCTCCATAATTGAATACGCCGGCGTGGCGGAATGGCAGACGCGCTCGACTCAAAATCGAGTGGGAAACCGTGGAGGTTCGAGTCCTCTCGCCGGTATTAACTAAAAGAGTTCATTAGAGACATTCTCTAGTGAGCTTTTTTTATTCGAGTTTTAGTACCTCACTCATTGTTTGAGCTGAAGATACTTTCGAGTAGTACTCCAAATGCGAATAAATATTGGCTATTATTGCGTAATCACTGTGACCCAGCCATTCCTGAACTTCTTTCGTGCTTCCCCCTAATACATCTACATAAATATACTCCAGGTATTCAAGACAATAAGAATTGTCAGAAGATAAGCGATAGGATTCCTGTTATTCCTTCATACGAATCAGAAGCTCATAGAACGTGTCCACCAGTTGCAGTATACGGCGACTGGCTTTATTCTTGGTTCGGTCCTTTTCAATTTCAATATATCTACCATTCAAATTGCCCGATGTGGCGGTATGTTTAATATTAATAGTCCAATTCAATAAATCAATAGCCGACCATTTTAATCCTACGACCTCGCTTCGGCTTAGCCCATAAAAGGCAGCCAGGATAACGGAAAGCTCAATTCTTTCGCCTCGGATTACTGCGAGGAGTTGATCCAGCTCCTCGGCATTGTAGAAGCTCACGACGTAATTGTTCTTTTTTGGGCTTTCAACTAAGTCAGGGAGATTCGCTACAATCAGCTTTATTTTCACGGCATACTGAAGGGCTCTGCAAATGTTCGCGTGGTAATGAATAACGGTATTGGCGCTGACACCTTGCACATTCATTTCATGGGTATACAAGGTCTGAAAATCCTCTGTAGTTAAATCATCAAGCAATACATCCCTTTCTCTCGGAAAAAGGATCTACGCGGCCTTTTACAGTGTCGGAATAGGAGATATAGGAGATAAGCCCGATACTGTTTTCATCATCTCTAGCCATTGAAGCATAAAGTCTGCGAACAGCCTTTTGCTATTACCGGATGGAGTAGCCGCTTTTACTCTTACAGCATATCTTCGTTTTCAACCGCGAGTGCTTGTCCTTCCATATGATAATTCTTCCTGGCTTCCTGAAGCAAGATTTCGGCTCTTTTCTTGGTTCCTTTTATCTTAAGCCCCGTAGGGATCCATTTTGGTTATCGTTTACCATTCTCATCTTTACAGTTAGGCGGATGTCCCGTTGCGCTTTCTCCTCTTCCAATAACTCCAGAGGGTGAACCCGATCCTTTTTCAAATACCGGTTGAGCTTCGGAATGGATTTGTTACAAAAGTGGTAGCTGAATCCGCCGATGGATTGCTTTAGCGCCCAGAAGGTGCATTTGATTTTGAACCGGGCGGTATAAAGTTCGATGATCTAGGGCGCCTCCAGTGTCAGATCGGTGCTGGCTAGAATGGAGCATTGCCTGTTCGGATTCACCAGCAAAAACCACAGTTTTTGGTATACTCTTTGGCCCCATAACATATCCAGACACAGGTAACTGACGGATTATTCTTTGCCATACATGCTCACAATAGCGTACTCAAACGCGGCGATACGGCTTTAAAACAGCTCGGCCAAGCACCACCTTTGTCCTCTTTTTACGGTAGCGACCCCGGTCTGTGGCAGGTGTACCATGACGTTCATAGGCAACGGTATTGGATTTGGCTTCGGTTACCAGATCCATCCGGGTGCTGCCGAATTGGTTCCATTGTTCAACCCCCGCAAAGCAGGATTGATCAGAGGTATTCAAAACCATTTCCGGGACGTGCCCTAGTCAAAACACAGCGTGAGGCCGATGACAATGACAACAAACCCATGAAAAGCGCCTCCAAAATTGCGTCACATTTAACACAATTGATATTGATAATCAATATCAATTGTGTTAATATAATTTTGTTCACTAGTGAACAAAAAATAATCTAATGGTGACACTGAACTTGGTCTGCAACTACTACAAGAGAGGGGAGATTGGGAAATTGGAGTTTCAAAATCATTTTAAAGGTCATCTTTACGAGCAATATATTAAAATGCTACATCTGAATGAGCTGTATACTGAACAAGAATTTAACTCGTTTCGGCAACAGGCCAGAAAGTACCAGATTGACATGCTCTCCAACAATATTACTAGTGTACACGTTATTGATTGCATTGGTGATTATGAACCGATAAATCATACCGGGATTGTGGAGAAGATGGGGTTGTCCAAAGCTAGCATTACTAAAATTAGTGCAAAGCTGCTGGAAATGGGCTTCATTATGAGAAGTCAACTGAACAGCAATCGTAAGGAGATTTACTTTAGTTTAACGGATAAGGGAAGACACGTTTATCATTTGCATAAAGAACTGCACAAAGAAAAAGAAGAAAGGTTTTACCAATTCATTGAATCCTATTCAGAGGTTGAGCTGCAGACTATTGGAAAATTTATGAGTGATTTGGTGGCGCGTGCCGAAGAATACTCCGAAGGGAAGTTTACGATAAATGACGACATTAAAGATTGAGGAATTAAGATCCAAGATTGAAGGGAAAGAAATTTTAAAAGGGCTCACACTGGAGATTCATGGCGGAGAGATTCATGCGATTATGGGGCCTAATGGGACGGGAAAAAGTACATTGGCTTCAGCTTTAATGGGCCATCCCAAATATGAGGTTACTGGCGGTAAGGTGACATTGGACAATGAAGACCTTCTGGAGATGGAGGTGGATGAGCGTGCCCAGGCAGGCTTGTTCCTCGCTATGCAATACCCAAGTGAAATTGCTGGCGTGACCAACTCGGATTTTCTCAGAAGTGCCATCAATGCACGGCGTGAAGAAGGCGATGAGATATCCTTAATCCGTTTTATCCGTGAAATGGAGAGCAAAATGAAGGGGCTCGAGATGAACCCGGAATTTGTGCATCGTTATTTGAATGAGGGATTCTCTGGCGGTGAAAAAAAGCGGAATGAGATTTTGCAAATGATGCTACTTGAACCCAAGTTTGTGATCCTGGATGAAGTGGACTCAGGGCTTGATATTGATGCACTGCGTATTGTGGCCAATGGCGTAAATGAGATGCGCAGCCCGGATAGAGGCTTTTTAATCATCACCCATTATCAACGACTGTTGAATTATATTACCCCGGATTTTGTGCATGTCATGATGCAAGGCCGGATAGTTAAATCTGGCGGTCCGGAGCTTGCCCACCGTTTGGAGGCTGAAGGATACGATTGGGTGAAGGAGGAACTTGGGATTACGGATGAGACGGTAAGGGAAGCTTAAAAGCCGGAGAGGAGGAACAGCACGTGGATATACAAGCTAGAGTTTCAATGAATGTGGACGATTTACGCGCATGGTCAAGCGCTAAGGATGAACCTCGTTGGCTGATTGAACGCCGCGTTCACGCACTCGAACTGGCAGGGACGCTGGAGTTGCCTAAAGTGGAGAAAATCAATCTTGAAAAATGGGATATCTACGAAAGTGGAGATTACAAAGCTGAGAATGCGTGGTCTAGTTTGGAGGAAGTGCCGGAGGTTGTTCGAGGTTTGGTTGCTTCTCCGGTGAAAGGCGGACTAATCGTTCAGTTCAACTCGGATGTAGTGTATACGAAATTGTCCGAGAGCTTAGCCGCCCAGGGAGTCATTTTAACGGATCTGCATACTGCGGCAAAAGAGCATGAGGAGCTGGTTCAACGTTATCTCTTTCAGGCAGTAAAGCCAGAAGAACATCGTTTATCTGCTGCACACAGTGCCTTATGGAGTGGTGGCGTTTTTCTATATGTCCCAGACGGTGTAGAGGTTGAAGCACCTATTCAAGCGATCTTTCTTAACGATACAAGCGGTGTGTGTTTTGCTCCTCACGTCTTAATTGTGGCAGGGAGCAATAGCAAGATCACTTATGTGGATAATTGTGTATCGAGTGGTGATGATGTCAAGGTATTGCATAACGGTGTGACGGAGGTCTTCGCGGGGGCGGGTTCAAAGGTGCAAGTAGCTTCGGTTCATCAGCTTGCTGCAACTACAACAGATTTCACCCAGCGACGGGCGGTCGTTCTTGCTGATGGGGGTGTGGAATGGATTATCGGTGAGATGAACAATGGTTATACCGCCAGCGATACCAAGACTTTGCTACAAGGCAACGGGGCGGTCTCCGACAATAAGGTGATTGCTATTGGCATGGGCAATCAAAAATCGAGCTATACAACTCAAGCTCAGCATTTTGGCAGAAGCTCGGTAAGCCAGATGATTACGCGTGCAGTCATGCTTGAAGAAGCTACGGCCATTATCAACGGCATTACAAAGATTGAAAAAGGTGCAACCCATTGTGATGGTCAGCAAACAGAACGCGTGCTTATGCTAAGTCCTAAAGCTCGCGGCGATGCCAATCCGATCCTGCTGATAGATGAGGATGATGTAACCGCGGGTCATGCTGCATCCGTGGGGCAAGTAAATGCAGAGCAAATCTATTATCTGATGTCGCGCGGGATATCACGGAGTGAAGCCGAACATCTTGTTATTTTCGGATTTCTCGCTCCTGTCATTTCGGAGATCCCACTGGAAGGTGTTCGCAGTCGCCTAAAAGATTTAGTGGAAAGCAAGCTCGGCAGATCATAGCAAATCAAAATGAATCTTGAAAGGTTAAAAAGGAGTGATACTAATGGCTAAAAAAGCACCAGATATGGGCGAATATAAATATGGGTTTCGCGACAAGCACCAGTCTATTTTTCAATCTGGAAAAGGTCTGACGGAAGAGATTGTCCGGGAAATTTCCCGAATCAAGGAAGAGCCGGAGTGGATGCTCAATTTTCGGTTGAAAGCTTTGAATCAATTCTACAAAATGCCGATGCCTGAATGGGGAGCGGATTTGACCGGGCTAAATCTTGATGACATCCAGTATTACGTTCGCCCTTCTGAAAAACAGGGAAAGACCTGGGAGGAGGTTCCTTCCGAGATCAAAGCAACCTTTGACAAGCTGGGAATCCCTGAAGCGGAGCAAAAATTCCTGGCGGGCGTATCCGCTCAATATGAGTCGGAAGTAGTTTATCACAGCATGCGGAAAGACCTGGAGGATCAGGGCGTTATTTTCCTTGATACGGATAGTGCATTAAAGCAATACCCCGAAGTGTTTAAGCAACATTTTGGGACGATCATCCCTCCCGCCGACAATAAATTTGCGGCGCTTAATAGTGCGGTTTGGTCAGGCGGTAGCTTTGTATACATTCCGAAGGGTGTTCAGTGCGAGGTTCCTATACAAGGTTATTTCCGTATTAATTCTGAAAATATGGGTCAATTCGAGCGGACATTAATTATTGCCGAAGAGGGCAGCTTTGTCCATTATGTTGAAGGATGTACAGCACCTATTTATAGTACCAGTTCTCTGCATAGTGGAGTTATTGAAATTATTTGCCGGAAAGATTCCCGTGTCCGTTACACGACCATTCAGAATTGGGCTCCTAATATCTACAACTTGGTAACCCAAAGGGCTGTGGCAGAAGAAAATGCCACAATGGAATGGGTGGACGGCAACATCGGCTCCAAGGTAACAATGAAGTATCCGGCAGTATTATTGAAAGGACGGGGAGCCAAGGGGTCCATCCTGTCTATTGCCGTAGCCGGTAAAGATCAGCATCAAGATGCTGGCGCGAAGGTAATTCACCTTGCTCCCGAGACAACATCTACGATTATATCCAAATCCATCAGCAAGCAGGGCGGAAAAGTAAACTACCGAGGGTTGTCCAGCTTCAGCCGCGATTCCGCAGGGTCCAAGTCCAATATTAAGTGCGATACGTTGATATTGGACAACATGTCAACATCAGATACGATTCCGTACAATGAAATTAAAAACGATCAGATTACTTTGGAGCACGAGGCAACAGTATCCAAAGTGTCCGAGGAACAATTGTTTTACTTAATGAGCCGCGGGCTTACAGAACAAGATGCTACACAAATGATTGTAATGGGCTTTATTGAACCGTTTACCAAAGAATTGCCAATGGAATATGCCGTTGAAATGAATCGGTTGATTCAATTTGAGATGGAAGGAAGCATCGGTTGATTCATTAATTTAATAGATCAAACCTTTATCATTCTTTAAAGAAGTGCGAGGTGCTAGTAATGAAGAAAAATAATTCGGACGATTCAGAACTAGCTCAAATTACCCGAGAGATACGAAAACTTCAGTTCTGCTTCAATATGCTGTCAGGATTGAGCGCAAGTTGTGGTGTGATGATACCTTTAGACTCTATTCATACGCTTATAAGGGAACTTTCGGATCAAGAGGTCACTCTTAGGCAAAAAGCAAAGGATCACTCAGACGATCTAGGGTGAAAAAAGGTCTGAATTGACGGTTGGTAAAACAATGGGAGGAGTTGACATAATGGATGAAAATGGAGTTTTATTCGATGAAGTATCGGAAGTTCTTCTCAAACTACGTCCTTTCTTACTGCGTGACGGTGGAGATGCTGAACTGGTCGAGGTTGAGAACGGTATAGCAAAACTAAGATTTTTGGGAGCTTGCAATGGTTGCCCAAGTGCTACGATTACGTTAAAGGTTGCTATTGAGCGCGCAATTCTTGAGGAAATTGATGATATTAAAGAAGTTGTACAAGTATTCTAAATTCCTTGATACTGAGCAACTGAGTTAGTCCTGTCGCAGACCATAGCTACGGAAGTTGATCCCGCTGCTCAATACCAAAGTACATCGACAGATTACCTTGCGGGTCGAAATCGACGAGCAACACTTTTTTTACTTCATCAAACAAAGTATTATCAAGATTGTATTCGGTATCGAGTGGGAAACCGTGGAGGTTCGAGTCCTCTCGCCGGTATACACAAAAGGATGATAAAGTGCTTAAAAGCATTTTATCATCCTTTTTTATTATGTATATTCATGATTTTGGCAATAAGGCTAACTTGGATTTAGATTAGTTGAAGGCAAGGACTTTGCTTAGATCTTTTTTTGATAGATATAAATTTGACCAGGTCTTTGATTGTAGTAGGATGTTGGTACTAAAAAAACATGTATAGTTTATTAAGTACAAGAGAAATGAGGACGAATATGCAGGAAAGAATTTTAGAAGCTTTTGTAGAGGAAGCACATGAAAGTGGATTGAAATTTACCATGGATGATCTTGCGAAAAGACTAGCCATCAGTAAGCGTACTTTATATGAAAATTTTTCGTCTAAGACGCTCATTTTGGAAACACTTATTGAACGTACAAATAATGATATGATTCGAAAAACTGAGCAAATTATCGAAAACGATGAATTATCTTTGTTAGAAAAGATTAAGCAGTCGATTAGGGTCATGCCTCAATATTATAAGTTTTACGATTTGCGAATATTGGATCAGATGAAAAAATATTATCCTGAGCAATGGAAAAGGGTGCATGCCGATTTAAATGATTGGTCTCAGATTAGAACATTAATTCAGGAGGGCATCCGAGAAGGAATTATTGTGAACAAAAATGAGGCTCTTATCATGAAGCTTATTATTGATTCTGTAAATTTAATGCTTGATCAGCGTTTCTTTCTGGATAACAGTGTGACGGTAGAGGAAGCAACTTATGCTATTGTAGATATTTTGTTATTTGGGTTGGTCGAAAAATAAAAAATAGCCTCAACAATATGTTGCATATTTGAAGAGGCTATTTTTTATAAGGAAACTAGAAAAACAATTTAAGTTTTTTGTTTTTTGAAGATAGCTAATAAAGAGTTTATCTAATGATAAATAAAAGGGGTACTGAAACGGAAGGGTGGAAATATGTCTATACTGACAAAAAGTCGGGGAGCAATGCTGTTATTGATTCTTAACATTTTTTTGGCATTCATGGGGATTGGATTAGTTGTTCCTGTTTTATCTAAATTTATAAGCGAACTAGGAATGAATGGTTCCTCGATGGGACTGATGGTTGCAGCTTTTACGCTGACACAGCTTTTATTATCACCATTGTCAGGAAAGTTGTCTGATCGTTATGGACGTAAAAAGTTGATTGTTTCCGGGATGTTCATCTTCATGTTATCAGAGCTTGTTTTTGGACTAGCGAGTTCTATTCCTACCCTGTTCATAGCACGAATCATGGGCGGAGCAGGGGCTGCGTTGCTTACTCCTTCTATTATGGCCTATGTCGCTGACGTGACCTCGTTTGAGGAAAGAGGCAAGGGAATGGGCATGATCAATGCAGCGATCAACACAGGCTTCATAATCGGGCCAGGGATTGGCGGTTTGCTTGCCACATATGGAATACGCATTCCCTTTTTTGCGGCAGCAGGAGCTGCGGGAATAGCAGCTATCTTGTCTCTGTTAGTACTGCCTGAGTCTTTAAGCAAGGAAAAGCAACAATATAATAGAGAGCTTCCACGTCAAAAAGAAAATCTTTTGCAGCAATTTGCCAAGTCATATCAATCTCCATATTTCATGGGTTTACTCATTGTATTTGTCGTTGCTTTTGGGTTAGCAAACTTTGAAACAGTATTTGGACTGTTTGTTGACCACAAGTATGGTTTTACACCGATGGATATTGCCATCATTATAACGACAGGCTCCATTATGGGAGCAGTTATCCAAGCAACTATATTTGGATGGATCATTAATCGTTTTAGAGAGAAAAAAGTAATTCACCTCTATTTGGCTATTGGGGGTGTGTTCATTTTTCTGGCCATGGACATTCTTCGTCCGGCAGTAAGCACATCCTTATCACGGCAGGCCGGGGATGAGCAGGGGTTCGTGGCTGGAATGAACTCATCTTATACAAGTTTGGGTAATGTGATTGGACCATTAATTGCGGGGCTGCTGTTCGATGTTCATATTAACCTGCCTTATATGGTTGCAGCTATAGCGTTACTAGCTTGTCTCGTCCTTTCACTAGGCTCCAAGCAAGCGGGTGAGCAAGACTCAATAGCCCGTGCAGCAGAACAGCATAGAGGGTGATAGCCGCAGGTCTATATTCATCCCCGACTTAGGTCTAGGTGCAAAAACCGTCTGGGGTCCGTTTTGTGGAACGCTAGGTCAGCGTACAATAAGAACATAAGCAAGACACAGTGAAAGGCGGTGAGAGATGATGAGAGTTAACAAAGGGAATGGGTTAGCAATTGTACTGATCGTGTTAGGTTCGATTATGCTGCTCGGTAAGTTTACTCCGTTTTTCGGTCACTTTGTAGGACATCTGATTGGCTACTTAATTCCGATAGCTATGATCATGCTAGGCTACTATGGTGTGAAAAAAGGAAATGCGCTCTTCGGCTGGATCGTGCTTGTACTCGGGGTACTGATTTTGCTTGGCAAACTGTCCTGGCTTCTGGGGCCTCTGCTGGCAATCGGGTTAATCATATTTGGTGTTTCCCTGCTGAGTGACCGCAGAAGACGTTACTGATTTTAGCAGTTTGGCGAAATGAAGAAAGATTGCAGTAACGAAGTGCGAAATTATGAAAATACGAATTGTGAAAGGAGTAGACGCAAATGAGTGTTTTTCGAAGAATGCGCGATATTACGGTAGCGACCTTCAATGAGCATTTGGAACAAAGCCAAGACCCGGTGCAACTGATTGACCAGTTCTTGTATAATACCCGCCAGGAAATTGCCGAAGCGGAAAAACTCCATCAACAGTATGCAGTGCATACAAGACAGATGAAGCAGCAGTTGGATCATGCATTGTCCATGCAGACCAAACGGGAGGAACAGGCGCTACTGGCTTTGAAGGCTGATGAAGAACATGTCGCGAAGCTGGCCCTTCAGGAAAAAATGCTATATGCAGAAAAAGAAGAGCAGTATAGAGAGCTGTGGGAGCAGAGCCGTGAATCACTACGTGAGCTAGAACAACAGTTAGATACGTTAAAAACCGAATATCAAACGGTACACAGCAAGCGTCAGTATTATGCGGCACGTGTACAGACGTTGAGACTCCAGCAGCAAATGAACGAACGGGCTGGTACATACGGTGGGCGAAATGTTCCCCGAATGTTCAACCGCTTGGAAGACCGGGTAGCCGATATGGAAGCAGAAACGATGAGTCTGCGTGATTTACGTCGGGGTGAGGGCGACCATGCACGGGATGCTCAAGGCGGTGGATCGCTGCTCGAACAAGAGTGGGCGAGACTGAAAAGTAAGCTGAACAACAGCGGGAAGGAGTAAGTTGATTATGACCCGAATTTACAGATCAAGCCGGGATAGAGTAATAACAGGTGTATGTGGCGGTCTTTCTGACGCAACAGGAATGGACTCAACATGGATTCGTATTCTGGTTGTGATCAGTTTCTTTATTACAGCAGGAACCACATTTATGATTTATGTGATTGCGGCCCTGGTTATCTCCAAGGAGCCGAGATCTCCTTTCGATGGAGGATTTGGCCCTGACAGCGGACCCTACAATCAACAGGATCCACGCTATTATGGCAGTAACAATACAAGATCGCAGTATGGGCAGGGAACTGGTTACAATCAGGGCGGTGCATACGGCAATTCGAACCCATTTTTTGGCCAAGATGCCCGCAGCTCATCCAAATTTAACACAGGTCAGAACAGTGACCTGGATTCCATGATGGAAGATATCGAGAAAAAAGCAATGAAAAAAGAGTTGGCAGAGTTACGCAAAAAATTAGAGCAATTTGAGAAGGGAGATCGTAAATAATGGGAATCTTTAAAAGAATGAAGGATATGACAAGAGCATCGGTGAATGAAGTGTTGGATAAAGTGGAAGACCCGATTATTATGCTGAATCAATATTTGCGCGATATGGAGGCGGAAATTCATGAGGCTGAGGTAACGGTTGCCAAGCAAATGGCGAATGAACGACGTATGAAACAGCGTTTGGAGGAAGCGGTACGTGTATCCAATGAGCGTGAAAAGCAAGCTGAATCCGCATTGCGAAATGGTCAGGAAGAAGTAGCACGCAAGCTGTTGGGAGAGAAGATTTATTTTGTGCAAAAGCAGGACGAATACCGCGACCTGCATACACAAGCTGAGCTTCAAGCAAAAGAATTGGTACAGCAGCTTCACGACATGAAAGATGAATTCTATAAAATGCGCAACAAGCGCAATGAGCTGGTATCCCGTGCTCAAATGGCGAAAGCCAAAAAGCAAATGTCTCAAATCAATAGTCTGCACACGATTGAAAGTGGGTCTGCTTCACTGGGCTTCCACCGTATGGAAGAAAAAATCATGCAAATGGAAGCTGAAGCTGATGTACTGCGTGCTCCTTACCGTCAAGCTCCAGGAGAAGCATATGTTAATCCGGCTGAGGCTGAAAAACAGTTTAAAGTGGATGAGCAGCTTCAACAACTTAAGTCCAAAATTCAGACAGGTGCTAAACCAGTCGATATGAAGAAGGACTGACTACTCGGAAACAAGACATTATGATATGCTGTATGGAATGGACACTGGTCAATGATCGTGCTCAATCTGTATGGTTCGGGAAAGCCATATGGCGGAATGTCGCGCCACTATGGCTTTTCCTTCCTGTATAAACAAAAAGGGGGTGCAGCATGGAGAGAAGAAAATCAGCCTTGGCACTGGCAGGGATCGGTATCGGAGTTATCATTTTATTCGGTCAGTGGATTGGGTTCCTCTCCGTGGTTGCACTGATCCTGATGTTGGCCGGAATATATAAGATTCGCAATTCCAAGATCAAAAAGGGTTACACGATGCTCGCGATTGGTGCCGGACTGTTGGTGCTGGATCATTTGTTCCTGTTTGTGGTGGTCACACTGGCATCATTAGCTGTATTCTATTCACGTTCAAGGAAGCTGCATAAAGGTCAAAGCTCCATATTCAAGCACAATTTTATATCCAATCATAAATGGGATGAAGTGCCTTGGAGCTTGCGTAGCACAAGTATATGGCATGTGGTTGGAGATGTGGATGCGGATCTGACGTTGGCTCTCCCAGAGGAACGTGAATCCGTCATATTTTTGCAGGGGATCTTCGGTGACATTGACATCACGCTACCGGATAATTACGGTGTAGAGGTGGAGATGTTCGTATTGTTCGGGCAAATTCAGTTTGACCGGGATCATGAGGCGGGTATGCTCAATCGACTGGTTTGGAAGTCTCCACATTTTGAGCAGAGTGAATATAAAGTGAAGTTTGTCGTTTCGTACTTGGCGGGCGATGTCCGCATCCGATTTTATTGAATCAGGAGGAGCCGGGATGAATCATAAAAAAACGTCCAACATGGTAACCCGCAGTATGGGTGAAGGTATCCTCCTGTGTGTTGTTGTGGGCGTAGTTGTCTTTTATATGCTGTATACATATGGATATGTGAAGTCGTTCCCAACCTGGGGAATGATATTGAAATTTGCAGGAGCCGTTATACTGGTGCTGATTGGTACAGGGGCAATGTACGGATTTTATGAGAGCTATCGCTTTAAAAGCAGGCTGGAAATGTTGAGAGAGACGTTGCTGATGTGGGAAAAGGGGACTCCTGCACGTGAGTTGCCACCACTGGGGCATGATGAGCTAGGCAGGCTGGGAGAGCAGCTGGAACGGATCGGGCGTAAATGGCAGGAACAGGTTACGTCGTTACAACGCTTATCCACGGATAATGCTCAGCTGGCAGAACAGGCACGGATGACTGCGATTGTGGAGGAGCGGCAGCGGCTGGCCAGAGAGTTGCATGACGCAGTATCGCAGCAATTGTTCGCTATTTCAATGACGGCGACGGCTGTGGGCAGGACGCTGGATAAGGATTTTGATAAAGCACAGCGTCAAGTTGCGTTGATTGAAGAAATGTCTTCCGTGGCACAATCCGAAATGCGGGCGTTACTACTTCATCTACGGCCTGTCTATCTGGAAGGGAAACGGCTTGAGCAGGGTTTGCGCGATTTGGTACAGGAGTTGCAGGCAAAGGTACCGATGGAGATTGATTTTGAGATGGAAAGCGGCGTACAGTTGGTTAAAGGCATTGAGAACCACTTGTTTCGTATTGTTCAAGAAGCGATGTCTAATACATTGCGCCATGCCAAAGCAACCCGCATGGAAATTCGTATCGTGCAACGCCCGGATTCCATCAGGCTGACGATTCGGGATAACGGTATCGGATTTGAACTGGATGAGAAAAAGCAGACTTCATATGGATTATCCACGATGCAGGAGCGGGTCAGTGAGATTGGGGGAGCTATTCAGTATATAACGGCTCCGGGAAAAGGGACACGGATCGAGGTGTCAGTGCCAGTTATTAATGATGAAAGTGGAAGGAACGATGATCATGGAAACGGGATTACCGATTAGCGTACTGCTGGTAGACGACCATGAAATGGTACGGATTGGACTTGCGGCGGTGCTAGGGACGGAAGATGGTATTGAAGTGGTCGGCGAAGCCGGGAGTGGAGAAGAAGGCATACGGTTGGCTTCAGAATACAAGCCAAATGTGATTTTGATGGATCTGGTTATGGATGGTATGGATGGCATCGAGACGACACGCCAAGTGACACGCCTGCTTCCAGAGACTAAGGTGATTGTGCTGACGAGTTATTTGGACGACGAGAAAATGTATCCGGTCATTGAGGCAGGGGCATTCAGCTATTTGCTCAAAACGTCCCGTGCTTCCGAGATAGCGGATGCGATCCGTGCAGCTGCACGCGGACAGTCCGTACTAGAGTCACAGGTGGCCTCCAAGATGATGAATAGATTCCGCCAGCCACAGGCTGAGGCGCCCGCGCATACGGATCTGACAGATCGTGAGATGGAGGTGCTTCGCTTGTTGGCACAAGGGAAATCTAATCAGGATATCGCAGATGAGCTGATTATCGGGATTAAGACGGTAAAATTCCATGTCACGAACCTTCTCGCCAAATTAGGAGTGGAGGACCGTACACAGGCGGCGATCTATGCCTACAAGAACGGATTAGCAGAGTAGAATGTAGAACGAACGAATACAAAGAACCGGAGACGATGAATAGTCCTCCGGTTTTTTTGCGTTCTGCAACACGATGCTTAGATAAGGAGGAATAGAAAGGCGATTAAAGCCAGATCTAGTGCAAGCCCTGCCCCGTATCCATATCCACCGTACCCGCCGCCATAGCCTGCTCCACCATTTCCATAACCACCATAGCCCTTTCCAGCAAATCCGGCTGCGTCATAAGGGACGGATGGACTTAGAGGTGCGTTGGGCGGCTTAATTAAGGTATTTAGTTTGGCAGAGGAATGAGTTTTGTTTTTAGGATTCCTTTTTTTCTTTTTAGAGGGAATTTTTTTGGATGTTTGTTTTCCTTTGTTACTATAGCTCCCGGCATAGAGACTGCCAGGAAAGGAGGGGGGATATCCGTTCAACATCAGCTTGCCTTTGCTGCACCCACTTATGATGCCGATGTGTCGTGTACCATCATGCATAACGGCACAGACCAGCCGTCCGCCATGAGGTGCCACACTGGCTTCATTTACAGGATAAATGGGAAACATGATTTCACCTCTTTTGGTGTAAGATGCGTTGTGATCATAGTCTATTCTTACGGTGCCTACGATGTATGGTCGAACACCCAGTAGGCAGATGAATATTTTTGAAAGGTTTGCTGCGTTCCTGCGCGTATAAAACCTCTGACAACGGGAATGCTATTGATAGATTCATAGATTTCAATCCAGCCGAAAAAAAGAAAGTATACCATAGCAAATATGCGAGGAACGAATGGTTATGGAGGGGGAGGAACGGCAATGTTAAAAATAGAGATGATTAAAAAGGGAGTTATTACGATTTTGGTATTAGGAACAGTGTTGGTACTGGCTGGATGGCGCTACGGAGCCCTTCAGACAAACCGATATGATTCCCGCGAGGCAGAAACGGCTTTACGCTCATTGTTAATCATCTCGGATCAGACCCCGGGTACGTTGGATAAGCTGGTTGTGAAGTGGCAAGGCGATTGGATTTCTAACAATGAAGATCCGGCAGATGTGGCCGCACAGATAGCTGATCAACTGAATATACCCACAGTAAACAAACTCGTAGAAAATGGCCACACGGTTTATCGTTCTGTTCGTGATAGTGAGAACCTAAAAATCCGCTTAAATGTGATGGAACGTCAAACTGGACAATGGTATGTAGTCGTTCAACTGGAGAGCAATGATGCAGGACGTGAGCAGTTGATCCAGCTTCATAAGCTCTGTGCTGAGCAATTAAAGTCTGTGGGGGTTCAAGCGCAGTGGAACACAGCCGTTCAGCGTTCGCTGCATGCAAAGGAATCTGTGGATCAACTGATGAAACTAACAGAGGCGAGCTTAGCAGGGAACTTCTCCATGCAGGCCAAAGAAAGATATACAGATGCAACTACTGTGGCTGTATCCTACGAAGCTCCGGAGCTGCCGTTAATGATTCAAAGCGGTGAGCATCAGGTCCACATGCAGATGGCTGTACATGAAGATAAGGAGCAGCAGGATACACGTATAACGCTCGGTTTTCCGCTCATCACGATTGAATACTGACTTATAAGGTAAATTTATGATTCATCGGATAGCTTATCCATGTAGAATATGATAAAATGTCATCAAATCTTTAGTTCCATGTTTTTCGAAAATCAAGTATGATCTTGTATAAATATACACAATACTACATGCGGATTTCGGGGATTATGGATTGCGGAATCTTGACATGGGAAGAATGAGGTACTTCATGGCTGACATACCTGCTAAAGAATCTGTTGTGACGCAAGGCGCAGTTTTGTTTATTTTTGGCGCTACGGGCGATTTGGCTCGCCGTAAGCTATTTCCTGCTATTTACAGCTTGTACCGCGAAGGCAAGCTTGCTGAAGATTTTGCCGTTATTGGTGTAGCAAGGCGTCCTCGCACAGAGGAAGAATTCCGTAATGACCTGTACGCTTCCATACAGGAGTTTAGTCGCTACAAAGCAGAAAATGATCAAGAATGGCAGGCATTTGCCGAGCATTTTGAATATAAATCGCTGGATATCAACAATGTCGAAGGGTTTCATGAGCTGAGACAGCAGACGGAGTCTATAGAAAGCAAGTTTAACATACCGGGAAATCGGTTGTTTTATTTGGCCTTGGCTCCTGAATTATTCGGAAGCGTGTCGAAGAGCTTGAAAGAGGGCGGCATGATGGATGGCAAGGGCTGGAATCGTCTGGTTATTGAGAAGCCATTCGGTTACAACCTTGAATCTGCACAAGAGTTGAACGTAGAAATACGTGAAGTATTTGCCGAAGAAGAAATTTATCGGATTGATCACTATCTTGGTAAGGAAATGGTGCAAAATATTGAGGTGATTCGCTTCGCTAACGCCTTCTTTGAACCGCTGTGGAATAATAAGCATATTGCCAATGTGCAAATTACGCTTAGTGAAACGGTAGGGGTGGAGGAACGCGGAGGTTACTACGATCATTCCGGCGCCTTGCGGGATATGGGACAGAATCATATGCTGCAAATGCTAACGATGATTGCGATGGAACCACCTAGTCGTTTGTTGCCTGAGGACATCCGCGATGAAAAAGTGAAAGTGCTGCGTTCGCTACGTCCTTTTGAATCGTCCGAGGATGTGAAGACCAATGTGGTACGTGGTCAATACACCGAAGGCAGTTATCGCGGCCAGCAGTTGCCAGGGTATCGTCAAGAAGACAAGGTTGATCCACAATCGAACACAGAGACTTATTTTGCTTCACGCGTGTTTGTAGATAATTTCCGTTGGGCTGGCGTACCTTTCTACATTCGTACGGGCAAACGTCTTCCTGTAAAAACAACGGAGATCGTTGTGGAATTTAAGAGCATGCCAACGAATGTCTACCTCGGTCAAAAGCATAAGCTGGAACCGAACTTGCTCGTCATTCGGGTCAATCCGATGGAGGGCATTTACATTAAAATCAATGCCAAGAAACCCGGTTCGGAATCAGATATTGAGCCGCTGGCTATGGATTTTTGCCAAAGCTGTATGGTGGGTATCAACTCACCGGAGGCTTATGAACGGTTGCTGATGGATGCGATTGAGGGTGATTCGACGTACTTCACGCGTTGGGATGAGGTCGCCACAGCATGGGGATTCGTCGATCGAATCGCCAAAGCTTGGCAGCAGACCCCAGATACGCTGGAAACCTATGCTGCAGGCTCATGGGGACCGGAAGGTGCTCACAAGCTTTTGGAGCAGGATGGCTTCAAGTGGTGGCCGGTTAGCGGTCAGGACGAAGATAATGTCATCTGGCGAGTAGGCGGCGTTCAGTAATCCCGATTTGTCCAGCATCCCCCTATGTCCTTTCAGGATGTAAGGGGATGCTTTGCGTTCGGAGTATGCTATAATAGCTTAGTCTCAGGTTTTCAGTTTGCAACTGATTATAAGTTAAAGGCAGGCTAAAACATGTAAATAGATCGTATTTATAATGAATATGGTAACGGAGTACGCCGAATACTGGAGCTAACGGTAATGAGCCGATGAACTTATGAAAATAGGCGTGCATCATGGCCTTTTTATGAATAGCTTGAGCAGAAATGCAATGGATTTGATCATGAAGGGATATGTGAAATGAGTAAAACAATAGATTTACTTCAACAGGAAGTCGACAAACGCCGTACGTTTGCAATTATTTCTCACCCGGATGCGGGTAAAACGACACTGACGGAAAAGCTGCTGCTGTTCGGGGGCGCAATTCGTCTTGCAGGTACAGTCAAAGCTCGTAAAGCAAGCAAGCATGCGACGAGTGACTGGATGGAGATTGAAAAACAGCGGGGGATCTCGGTAACGTCCTCAGTAATGCAATTTGATTATAATGGTCATCGCATTAATATTCTAGATACCCCGGGTCACCAGGATTTCAGTGAAGACACGTATCGCACATTAACAGCAGCAGATAGTGCAGTCATGCTGATTGACGTAGCGAAAGGTGTGGAAGCGCAAACGATTAAGCTGTTTCAGGTTTGTGCGAAGCGCGGAATACCGATTTTCACCTTCATTAACAAACTGGACCGTGAGGGACGCAGTCCTTTTGATTTGATGGAGGAACTGGAACAGGTGCTTGGCATCCGTTCGGTGCCTATGAACTGGCCGATTGGTACAGGACGCGAGCTGTGTGGTGTCTATGACCGTGTCAAAAATCAGGTCGAGCTGTTTCAGGGAGATGACCATTCCACGATCAAAGTGCAAAAAGTGGAAGATTACAATGATCCGATCATTCGCGAGATGGCGGGCGAATATTTGCATGACCAATTATGCCAAGACTTGGAGTTGCTTGACGTTGCAGGTGACCCTTTTGACATGGAGAAAGTACAGCGTGGAGAATTAACACCTGTATTCTTTGGCAGTGCGATTAATAACTTTGGCGTACAAACATTTTTGGAAAACTTCCTTCAGCTTGCTCCTAAGCCGGAGCCGCGCCGCAGTACAGCTGGGGAAATTGAGCCAACGAACGAGAAATTTACCGGCTATGTATTTAAAATTCAAGCAAACATGAACCCGGCTCACCGTGACCGTATTGCATTTTTGCGTATTGTCTCCGGTAAGTTTCAACGCGGGATGAGTGTTAAGCATGTACGGATGGGTAAGGAAATTAAGCTGTCCCAGCCACAGCAGTTCCTGGCACAGGACCGTGATATTGTCGAGGAGGCTTTTCCTGGCGATATTATAGGATTGTTTGACCCGGGTATTTTCCGTATTGGTGATTCACTCAGTCAAGGTAGCGAGGTTGTATTTGATGAATTGCCGACCTTCTCGCCTGAGATTTTTGCTAAGGTAACGGTGAAAAATGCCTTGAAGCACAAGCAGTATCTGAAAGGTATTGACCAGTTGACCGAGGAAGGTATGATTCAGGTGTTCCGTACGGTAAGCTTTGACGATACACTACTGGGTGTTGTCGGCCAACTGCAATTTGAAGTATTTGAGTACCGAATGAAGGGTGAATATGGAGTTGATGTACAGCTTCAACGTATGCCGTTCCAATTTGCACGCTGGATTGTGGATGAACAGATTGATCCGAGTAAGTTCCGTATTAACTCCACGCTGGTGAAGGATAAGAAGGGCAATTATGTCGCCTTGTTCGAAAACGAGTATGCAATGCGTACGGCTATGGAGAAAAATCCGACAGCTAAGTTTTTGGAAATGGCTCCATAAGATTTAAGGAACAGTCTGATCTCAGTCATTTGATGTATACAACGAATAGTCCACTCGAGGTTAATGCGAGTGGACTATTCTCGTTTTCGAATACGGGTAGAATAATGAGCACAATTACAATTAAACCTGAACAAGAACTTGATTAGCTAGAGCTAGGTTAAGGGTACGGGTTTGATTTTATCAATTTGTTCATGTGCCAAATGGACGAAATCGTGCTGCTGGTTTGGACTCATATGCTTCCAAGCAATTTCAAGAATGACACCCAATCCAGGCAAAGCGGCCTCCGGTCCGTCCACTGATCCAATAATCATATCCGTAAGATCAGCTTCTGATTTGCCGTGTACTTTGTGAACAATTGCTTGTCGTAAATCCATTGTAATGGGCATGTGTACCTCCCGTATGTTGTAGTAGTGGTCGAATGTATTATGGCTTGGGCTGTTGTCCAGTATACATGGAGAAGCATTTGGCATAAGTATGTCAAAATTTATGTTTGTAGCATGATATGCTATACTATGACGGACAGTATGGTGATCGGGAGGTAAAGAAGGAATGGCAAAAAAACAGTATGCGGTCATTGGTATGGGCCGTTTTGGTTCCAGTGTTGCCAGTGCGCTGAGTGAGATGGGTTTTGATGTGCTGGCTATTGACTCGGACGAGCAGCGTACACAGGAAATGTCGAATATTGTGACGCATGCGGTGTCTGCTGATTCGACGGATGAGGAAGCGCTGCGAGCGCTGGGTATCCGTAATTTTGACGTAATCGTAGTTGCGATTGGTGAAGATATACAGGCCAGTATTCTGACGACATTGATTCTCAAGGACATGGGCGTACCAGCTCTTGTGGTCAAGGCACAAAATGAACTGCATGGGAAAGTGCTGCAAAAGATAGGTGCGGATAAAGTAGTTTATCCTGAACGAGATATGGGGCTGCGGGTAGCCCATCATTTGACATCTCCCAACATTTTGGATTATATCGAGCTATCCAAGGACTACAGTATTTTGGAGATGAGAGCCGCCGATTCCATGATTGGCAAAAATCTGAAGGAGCTAGACATACGTGCACGCTTCGGCTGCAATGTGATGGCGATTCGCAGAAATCAGGAAATGAACATTTCCCCTTATGCCGAAGATCGTCTGGAGTCGGGTGATGTGCTGGTCATTGTGGGCCACAAGGATGATCTGACCAAGCTGGAGTTGGCTTTTGCAGCCTAATGAGGCTTGATGTTCAAGTACAAGTGATGCATCATTTATTTTTTAAGAAACGGACAAAAGAAATGGAAGGTTAAACGAATGGAAATCATTTCACCGAATAATGCGCGTGTAAAAGAATGGGCGCAACTGCTGGAGAAAAAGCATCGCACACGGCAGCATAAATATATTGTCGAGGGTATTCATCTGGTGCAGGAAGCGCTGCGCTCAGACGCGGCTGTCGAAAGCATCGCTTATGATTTGGACAAGGGCATTCCCGCAGAGCTGAATGGCCTGGATCAAGCCGACCAGCCGGTGGAATGGATTCCCGTGTCGGCGGCGGTCATTGCGAAATGCACCGATACGAAGACGCCGCAGTCCGTCTTTGCAATCGTGCGTAAGGAGGAACGCAGTGCATTCCCGGCATTGCTGGAGCAGCCGGATGCACTGGTGATGGTGCTGGACGGGGTACAGGACCCCGGCAATGTAGGTACCATCATACGCAGCGCGGACGCTGCCGGAGCCGCAGGCGTTATATTGGGTCATGGCTGCGCCGACCTGTACAATCCCAAAACGATCCGCTCCACAATGGGATCGTTGTTTCACCTGCCGGTGATTGAAGGCAGCCTGGAGGAGCTTTTACCGCAGGCCAAAAGTAAAGGTGCCCGCTTGCTCAGCACCTCGCTGGATGCGAGCTTGTCATGCTATACCATAGATTTGCGCGCTTCCACTTGGCTTGTGATCGGAAACGAAGGCCAGGGTATTTCTGCTGCTACCGCGCGCATGGTGGATGAGTCGGTATTCATTCCGATGCAGGGGCAAGCGGAATCACTAAACGCAGCGATGGCTTCTACGGTGCTATTATTTGAGGCCATGAGACAACGAAACTTTAACAAATAAAAAATTCCAGTTGTGGGTTATATCATCAATTGAGACTAATTATATTATCGAATGAGACAGCTTATAACATCAAATGAGACAAAGCAAATGCCCGTAAAGCGAGTAAAGACGGAATAAATGAAAAAAAGTACCTGAGTGTTTATTATTCACTGATTCGAGTTTTCATGTTTTTATAGTGAAAATGGACAGGGTATTTTCTATATGATGTTATAAGATAAACATCTTCCTAAGAATAACTTAATAGCTTAGCTAACTTGACAGTCCCTATAAATAAAATTATTTTGGGGCTGTTTTTTAATTTTTAGACAGAAGGTGGAATAATGAGGAGTATAGGAGAAAAGTTAAAATATATCAGAAAGTTGAACAAGCTTAGTCAAACTGAATTCTCACAGATCATTGGGGTATCACAAGGAGTATTAAGCGAATTAGAAAAAGATAAATACAAGCCATCATTGGATCTTGTGATTGCTTTGAAAATGAAGTTTGATGTTGATTTAGATTGGTTTTTATCCAGCAGCCAAGCAGTTTATAAGTGTTATGGGTCAGTTGTATGGTGAGAGGATTTAATGTGTCTATATGTGATGGCTGCGATTATATGATATTTACGATGCTTTCAGCGCAGTTGTTTAGAATTGATAAGGCAGGCCATCCCACAAAGTATGGCCTTTAAACTTGCCGTTACAGACAGCGCGGTGAACCGTATCATAAGTAACGGAGGTTTTTGCATACATAAGTATGTTTCATAATAATTCCATCAAAAAAGTCCCTCATTGATTATTCATGTGCAACACTGGGCAGTACATGAATATGCATCAAAATACCCTCCAAATCTGCGGGATTAGAGGGTATTTTGATTCGAGCATAAGAAATTTATTCTCGGATACCGCAAGCTCATACGGATTAAAACTGTTCAACTTACTTCTCCCGGTGCTGCTCATGTGATTCATCAGCAGCGCAATATTTTGTACATAAGGATTAAAATGTTTACTAGAGCTTATAAAATCTTAACCCTGCTTTCTCTGAATTACTACCTTTCCCCTCTTAGGATTTGTTTCGCACCTGTGGTACGCTTCGGCTAATCCTTGAGATGTAAATGGGAAAATCCCGCTTAAATGAACCTTTAATTTTTCTTCATGTACGTTTCGAAGAATGGATAACAAATCATCGTGGTTTGGCTCTGCATGAACAAATTGAGCTTCGATTCCGCGAATTTTGGGATGTTCATTAATTGCCATGGCTACCAGTGAGATGAGCTTGCCTCCATCCTTCAAAACAGAGTAGCTTTTTCGCCCAGTTTCACTTATCTTCGCATCCAGAACGGTAGCTGATCTATCCATAACCATATCCAGTACAATATCTACTGGACTACTTATAGCCTTTGTGAAATCAGTTTTGGTATAATCAATTGCCTCGTCGGCACCTAACTGTCGCACAAATTCATGGTTAAATTCACGGGCTGTTGCAATCACATATGCACCTGCTTGTTTGGCGAGTTGAACAGCAATATGTCCCACACCGCCTGCGCCTGCATGAATCAGAATACGCTGTCCAGGTTGTAGTTTGCCATACTTAAACAAAGACTGCCAGGCAGTCAATCCAACCGTTGGCAATGCAGCAGCTTCATGAAAAGATATCCCTGGTTGGATTATCGCAAGTGCGTTTTCTTCCACTGCTACATAATCTGCATAGGCGCCACCATTATTAATAGGAATACCCATAACACGATCGCCAGGTTTGAAATGAGTTACCTTACTTCCAACCTCAGTGACCACACCCGCAAAATCTGCACCGAGAACATATGGCAACTGAACTGGCAAAATATCCTTAACAGCCCCAGAACGTAGTACATAATCTGCTGGATTTATCGAAGCAGCATACATTTCCACTAGCACCTGTGTTTCTGTAATTACTGGCACAGTTATCTCTTCATCTTGTAAAACTGCTGGAATTCCGTACTCTTTTAAAACAATTGCTTTCATAATAAATTCCTCCTATTTTTTAAATTTGTTTCAAACAATGAATGATTTATAAACACTTATTTACTTATTAACAACTGTCTGATATCGTGATATTAACAAAGTTACTTCTTCACTTCAATCGTTAAAATAACTGCATTTGATCATTAATTAACAAAATTCGATTCATTGTTCAATAACTAATAAATATTTCATGAACCCAAATGCATATGGTTAAATTCATTGGAAAAATTTTACGCTATATTTTAAGGAGGGTCTTATGGATAGACGAATACTAAAAACACAAAAAGTAATTATCGGGGCTTTTATCGAACTGCTCTCAGAGAAAGAATTTGAAGATATTACAATTAGTGAAATAGCAGATCGAGCTGATGTTAGCCGCGGGACTGTCTACTTGCATTACATTGACAAGTTCGATTTGTTGGATAAATGTATCGATATTTATTTTAAAAAATTATTTGAAAGTTGCATGACTCTCGACGGCACTGCGCTTTTACTTTCCAAATCCATTATGATCCGCACATTTGAGTATTTGGAACAACATGCTTTAATATATACTACTCTGCTGGTTAACAAAGGAATCCCTGCGTTTAGAAACCTCATGATGAATGTGATTCTAGGGAACCTTAGTGAGCTGATCGATGTCAGTAGCATAAAACAAGATATGAACAAGGAGGTGATGTTACAGTTTTTGGCTTCGGCTATTGTTGGTTTACTAGAGTGGTGGATTATCCAGTCAATACCCATTCCAGCTAAGGATATAGCAGAACAATTGTGGTCACTGCTGGAACGTATTCAAGTTATGCCTCATTTACCGGATTCTAATTAATCAGACAGTAGGGTACAAGGACACTATCCCTTATATATCTAGGAGGAAGTGCTAGCAATATAGGCCGAAGGGGTTCTAATAAAGCAAATTTCCTCAAATTAAAAACTGCAGTTAAAGTGATACGGTGAACCGTATCACAAGTAGGGCAAGTAGGGGCAAGTTTTTTGAGGAATAGCTCGCAGGAGGCTGTTAGATCAACGGGTAGAGAAAAAATCTCCTGGACGTTAAATGAAATTGATCAAATTAATTTTGAATAATTCAATAGCAATCATGCTGCCGAAAAGTGGATTCCTTTTGGACAGCATGGTTTTTTTGTAGGAGAATACTTGCGCTTTATTGGAGGTACTGCCTCTATAAGCGGTAAATATATGCTTTTACTCAGTAGTGAATGAGTTTAGCCGTTATAGCGTGTACGGTGAACCTTACCATAAGTAAGGCAAATTTTATTGGGGGAAACAACGGGGTTTATCATATCCTAAACGTGAACGTTTATATTTAAATCATTTTTGGTATAATATTTGGCAGATAAGGAAGATTAAATTTCTGTTTTTAGAAAATAGTGAGAGAAAACGAGGGATGGAAATGTCGTATATCGTTGATTTTAAAAATGTGTCTACGGTAGGCTTAGAGTCTTCACCTGTAGTAGAAGCGCTTGCTGGTTTACGTGCACATGGGCCAAACTCACCGGGTTGTCACTCTCATTACTACGCATGTCTTCAATATCCGCTTTTCGCCTCAACATTGCCGTTTCCTGCTCAGCCAGTTCACCTACTCGTTCCTTAAGCAAATGAACCTCCAGCATATCTTCCTCGGAGATGGTGAAAAGCCAGTTTGCTATGTCCTGTTTTGGACACTCATCGTATTTCCCTGTATTTTTATTTATGAAAAAGTCGGATGAGTGCGGATATTTCTTCTATAGTTTCTTGTTGACCATTCTTTATCCACATCACCCAAATTTCAAAAACACCGGCACTCATAAAATGAATCCAATAATTTCGTTTCGCACCTGTCCAGTCTGGAAAGGGAATAAGCTCATCATAAAATTGGGTAATATGATTTTTGAAGATTTGATAAAGTAGCCCTGTGTAATCACTCTCAATGGCCAATCGAAAATCATCAGAGAATGTTAGAAAAAAGTTGGTCAAATCTGTTATTTTTTGCTCGTGATTCTTTTTGTTCGCAATTTTATTGAAAATATCTGCAAATTTAGGCTCGTAGTACTCCACTAATACCTGTTCAAGACTTTCATAATTTCTATAGAAGGCCATTCGGCTGACGCCGGCTTTTCTAACGAGTTCTGAAATCGTCAGCTCTGATATTCTTTTCGTTCGCAATAGCTCCAGCAATGCAATAGTAATCCATTCTTTGGTGTCTTTTTTAATAATTTGTGCGTGATCCGTTGCTGCCATTACACTTCCTCCATTCTGTCACACATGCTTGTTTCTTGCTTGCTATTGATAATGCCTGGTCCTATTATAGTGTAAAAAGCGTTACAAGTGTAACGCCACCTGAAGGGAGTATTTAAGATGGCAGACTCTAGCAAACCTGTAGTGCTGGTGACCGGAGGTTCAGGATTTATCGCTGTTCATATCATTGTGAAATTACTGGAGAAGAAGTATCGTGTGCGGGCAACCCTGCGTACAATGAGCAGACAAGATGAAGTGAAAGCCATGATTATGTCAGGTGGAGTGACAAATATGGAGGATTTGTCGTTTGTTCAAACGGATTTGACTTCTGATAAGAACTGGAATAATGCGGTTAAAGGAGCGGATTATGTCATCCATGTGGCTTCTCCAACCCCCAATAGAATTTATAAAGATGAGAATGAAATGATTGGGCCGGCACGTGAAGGTGTTTTACGAGTGTTGAGGGCAGCACGTGATGCAGGGGTCAAGCGTGTTGTTTTAACTTCTGCTTTTGGAGCCATTGGTGTGGGACATAAGCATCACATAGGGCCATATACCGAGGATGATTGGTCCAATACAGATGCAAAAATTCATCCATATCAAAAATCCAAGACACTTGCTGAAAAAGCTGCCTGGGAATTTATTCAACAAGAAGGGAAGGGTTTAGAATTTGCAACCGTAAATCCTGTTGGTGTGATGGGACCAATTCTAGGCAATGATTATTCGCATTCAAATGATATTGTCCGCCAAATGTTAGAAGGCAAGCTAAAGTCTGTCCCCAAAATTTATTCTGATTATGTGGATGTTCGAGATGTTGCAGAGCTGCATATCCTGGCAATGGTTCATCCCGAAGCAAGTGGAGAGCGGTTTATAGCTTCTAGTGCAGAAAATCTCTCAACACTTGAGATCGCAAATATTCTGAGAAAAAATTTAGGGGAAGATGCGAAACACGTGCCTATGAAGGAAATTCCAAATCCTATCGTTCGTGTTGCGGCGATTTTCAATCCTAAATTAAGAATGATTGCAACACTCTTGGGCCAAGACATGTCAACGAGTAATCAAAAAGCCAAACGTTTACTGGGATGGACACCACGCCCGGCAGAAGAAGCAATTATAGCCACTGGTAAAAGTATGATGAAAGTTATCAAGGGACAGATGAAGGTATAAGTTATTGTGGGGACAATTTGCGTTTAACAACTGTCCCCTTTTATGTTAGATCGCCTGCACAGCTCCGGTGTTTTGGCAATCCTGCATTGGTGATCATGTCCTTGAGCTCGTTGACAAATGAAGTCAAACTGGTCGTAGAGGCCTTCCCGAATCGGTTCTCCCCGGTCAGATTCCCGATCGGTTTGGCTGCATCCTCTCTGTATTTGCTTTTTAGTATATGATCCACCACTCTACATTAAATCTATAATCTATTTTTAATTCTCAATTCTCCAACATAACTCCTGTAAAACCTCTTTCATCCTTCTGGTTTCTCATAATATGGGCTAACTTCATGTGATACTGAGCAAGTTGAGTGAATATGAATTGTGGTCAGAATACTACCATAACGAAGGCATGAGACACTTGTTTGTCGAACTGCCCTATTTTACCGCCGAATATTTGAACCTATGCACGCTGTCGTTCGATTGTGGCCGGTTCATTTTCAGAAGATAGATTGAATAGAGAGAGTTGTAGAATTTTTAATTCTTCACGTTGAGAGTTGATTTGTCACAAAGGTCTCGAACTGAGAGCAATAGATTAATGTTATCGCAGAAGGCCCCCTCACATTTTGCTTCAAGAAAATTTTGAGCTCTAATTGCATTGAATTTAAAGTTCTTTTTTATATCGACATGTATTTATTTATGGGAAGGGTAGGAAGGATACATGATGTTAGAAAAATCGGATATGGAGCTTTTGATTGAAGCAGAACGAGCTCCTGATAAGTCTTTAGCTGTATTAATATGTGGGATAGCGGATTCGGGGAAAACTACCTTTTCTCAAAAAATGGAGGAGTATGGGTACATACGCCTTTCCATTGATGAGGAGGTATGGTCCGCTAACGGATGATATGAAATTGATTTTCCTATTGAAAAGTATAGGGATCACTCGAATGAAGCACATATAGGTTTGCGTAATATAATTGTGCACTTCATTCAAGATAAAAAACAGGTTGCGGTTGACTCTAGTTTTTGGAGCAGGTCGGAAAGAAATGAATATAAGCGGCTTATCGAAAACGCCGGAGGGAAGTGGAGACTCATTTACTTGAAAGTGAATTGCGAAAGTGCCTTAAGATTCGTAGCCAACGCTTTGATGCAAATGCTGCCTTTATGATTACAGAGGAGTTGTTAACGACTTTTCTTAATTGATTTGAAGAGCCAAAAGATGAAGGAGAAATTGTCATAGATAATTAGAAAATCACTGACTGATATTTAAGTGACAAAAGGCAATCCTATAAGAATAGCCCTAAAACTTGCCGTTACAGACAGCGCGGAGAACCGTATCATAAGTGACGGCAATTTTTTTACAAAGTTTGGCAATATTTTGTCTCGCCCACACCATACCGTTGTACACAAAAAGGCCCCATAGGGGGCCTTAGTCTTGTCTATACACATTACCGCTTTTTGGAACCAAACGCGCCTTCTTCGTAGTATCAGAAGTTTTCTAAAACAATTTTTCCAATGGACCGTCCAGTTTCCAACTTCTCATGTGCTAAACGTAGGTTTGCTGCATTAATGGGTTCTAGTCGTTCATTTAGCGTAGTTTTTAATTTTCCATCATCGATTAAGTCCGCCAGGTCATTCAACAATTCGTGTTGTTTAATCATGTCTTTGGTATGAAACAAGGACCGTGTAAACATGAACTCCCATACAAACGTTACACTTTTAGAAAACAGCAAGTCCATTTTCAGGCTTCCTGCCCAGGTAGCCTTATCTGCAGGAACGATACAGCAAATTACACCTTGAGGGGTAATGACCTCCGCCATATTCGCTAGATGTTGTACAGTATCATTCAAGCAAAAGATATAATCTACGGTGTCTAGACCAACTTCCTTGAGCTGAGGTTGAAAAGGGTTGTTGTGGTTTATTATAAAATCCGCACCTAGACTTTTAACCCATTGAGTTGACTCTGGACGCGAAGCAGTACCGATGACAGTCAAACCTGCTAATTTGGCAAGTTGAATGGCAATCGATCCTACCCCTCCAGCTGCACCGATAATAAGTATACTTTTGTTTTCATTTGCGTTTAGGCTAATTCCTAAACGATCAAATAGGCCCTCCCATGCAGTTATCGAGGTAAGCGGTAATGCGGCTGCGGCTGCGAAATCCAAACTTTTCGGCATATTTCCTACAATTCGTTCATCAACCAAGTGAAATTCACTATTACTACCTGGTCGAGACACACTGCCCGCATAATAGATCTTGTCCCCAGGTTTAAACAATTGACAATCAGGACCAACTTGTTCTACGATTCCAGCAGCATCCCAACCAAGAATTTTCGGTGATTCGGCTTCGTAGTTATGGTTTTCGCGAACACCTACGTCTGCAGGGTTGACAGAGATTGCCTTTACATTTACAAGCAAATCACGGCCCGTAGGTTCCGGTTTATCCAAATGCAGATCAATAAGGCTTTCCGGATTGGATATTGGGAGGTATCGGTAAGCACCGACTGCTTTCATCTTTTGGTTGGTATTCATGGATATCCATCCTCTCAAATAGGAAATGTTGTACAGTTGCATTGTAAATCAATTCGATTACTTTAAGTAAGTACGCATATTTTTATGATATAGTATTAAAAATCAAACCTTTAGGGAGATGAGCTGATGGGAGACCGAAGAAACAAATATGGAGCGAGTCCGGATATGCAAGCATGTCCGGTTGAAACAACGCTGGATGTTATTGGTGGAAAGTGGAAGGGGATCATTCTCTATCAGCTCCTGGACGGAACGAAAAGATTCAATGAATTTAGGCGCCTCAATCCAGGAATTACGCAGTTTATGCTCACATTACAGTTAAGAGAGCTTGAACGGGATGGCATCATTCATCGAGAAATATATAAAGAGATTCCGCCAAAAGTGGAATACTCCCTTACTGATTTCGGTAGGACTTTGGAACCGGTCATTATGTCTATGAAAGCATGGGGGGAGTCTTATAAAATGCGGCTTGATGAAAATCGAACGATACAAGGGGAGGAAAGTTAAAGGCAAGTTGGGTAACAAGCTAGGGGGGGGTACAAGGCCACAGTTACAGGAAGTAAATAGAATAATACCAGGCCTGTTGATTAACTAAAAATAGGATAAAAAGAGCCGCCTTGAGCAGTGGAAAGGCTATCGCTCCGGCGTGGATCAAGCGTCGTTAAGTGGTTTGCCGACGGTTCATTACTCTACCTTCTCCGGGAAAGCCGTCGAGGTTCCTTTTGCTGTGTTCAAAACATGGTTTCACCAACTTCTTCAAAGCCGAGGACGAGCCGAACGGCGAACTTTACAGAATGTATTCACTGTAATTCTAAATTAACAGTTGAACAGTCACTAACCAGACTTAAAGTTAAAAATAATTTATATGAGATTGTAAATCAAATTAATTCCAACAAATATGATAGGACAAAATTAGAAGAACAAAAAAGAAACATACTATTAGCTAAGGACGTTGTTATTGACACAATCTCAAAAACTGAGGGAATCGTTAAAGAAACAAAAGAATTTAATAGTATAGAAACCTTTATAGAGGAACAAGTAAATCAAAAAATCGCGTATAATTACTTGTCTGTAGAGCAAAAATTAATAAATGAGCAGTATGAAAAAATTAATTCTATAAAAGAGATTTCTAAGGAAATTACAAAGGCAAGAAGACTTGGAGCTCAAAAGAGATCAGGAATTAAGAAGAGGTATTACGAGTTAATTAATGAATACGAAAGACACTTTAAAGACGTCAAGCTAGATGACATTGAATTCTATATCTTTAAAGAAGTTAAAGGGAGTGGTATGGACTCTAATAAAAAACTATTAGCTTTGTATACCCTCTATTCCAACTTAATAAATGAATTCTCAAAGGTAAAAATCCCATTTGCAATGGATTCATTTATAAAAAATGAAACTTCGAGTGAACTGAAAGAGAAAATGTTCAGTTTCTTATCTAAGTATTATCTATCAATTGAAGGGCAATCCTTCTTTTCAATAATAAAAGAAAACGTGGAGTACCTGGGTCCAGATGAAAATAAATATCACTTTGTTGACTTAAAAAAACCAATTTTAAAAGATATAGACGAGACAAATGGCCATTTAATTAAAGCATTTGATATTTTATAGTCGCAGCTTATAATGATGTTGTATTTCATTGTCCCTTTTAGAAAGCATTACTTCTTTCTTCAGATTTTGATAAAATCTCAGTTTGTTGTATAGAAAAAGTAGGTTTATCCTGACTCATGTTATAATTTCCTCAAATTCATGATATAAGAACAGCCTAAAATGGGCTGTTTTTGTCTCAATAGATGTTATAACTCACACCAGTTGTGGTTTATAACATCAAATGGGACAAGTTATAGCACTAAATGAGACTGTTTATAAGATCTGAATGAGACAGACATTCCCTTAAGAATCCAGTAACGGCGGGGATTTTGATTAAGTATTCAAATGAGTATCCTCAAAGGTGATTTATCTTGATGGAATTTTCGTATGAAAAACGATAGTCCATTTTTTATAACAAGAAGTAAGATAATCCTCTTTGAGGATATTCTTTTATTTAAGTACGCATTAGAGTTGCGACTTTTTTAGTGAGCAATTTGAGTAATTCAAATTCAGTTTCAAAGTCATAACCAGGCCACAGCCAAAGTTCTTAAAACTATAGCCAGATTCTATAGCAACAAGAGATGTATTGCTTGTAGTAAGTCGTTTGAAGGTTGTCACATATGTAAAATATATTTTTGTCACTATTATAAATCCTGGTCGTCAAAAACTTTGATGAATCAGGATTTCTTTTTGGAGAGTTATAGAAAATCATTGAAAAAAGAGTGAGACAAAATGGAATCAACCCGGGCAATACCAAATCTGCGCTGCTAAGTGTCATTTCCTCCGTTGTGGCAGTGTGGGTTCCTCTCCATAGGACGTCATGTACCAGGATTCATCATCTCTCACGTCTACATGTTGCAGCTCAGCCTCATCTACCGTTGTACCCATACCGGAACTCGTTGATACGATTGAATTCATTGGAATAGATGGATTTTAACCTGAAAAATATCGAGGGAAAATCATTTTTTTCATCACTATATTGTACAACCGGTTGTCTATAAAGTGGGATGTAAACGAATACAACATTTGAATTCATCATGTTATTATGAATCCACAGCAAGAAAGAAGTTAATCCTGCTGAGTAAAAGGAAATATAAAACAATTTGCAAGGAGGATTTTTTCAACCCTTTGGGATTGGAAATGGATTTAAACCTAGCTTCGAAAACTAACATACCAGGAGGAATTAACATGTCAAATTCAAAAATTAAAATCGCCGTAGCTTGTGGAAGCGGAGTAGCAACTTCTACTATCGCAGCAGATGGAGTGAAAGAGGTATTAAAAGAAGCAGGAATTGAACATTACGATATCATTAAAACGAGTATGACGGAATTACCGAATATTATTGACAACGTCGATATTGTTCTGACAACTAATAATTTTAAAACCGATGAAAAGCCATATATGAACATCATGGGATTTGTAACCGGGCTTAATGAAGAAAAATTAAAAAATCAATTGGCTGAAAAACTGCTGGATTTAAAAAATAGTTAAGGTGGTAGATCATAATGGATACTGTGCATAATATTATTAAATCTATTACTGATATGGGAGCAACGGCTATTTTACCAATAATAATCACCGTATTAGGTCTAGTTTTTCGAATGAAAATTGGAAACGCTATCAAATCAGGCCTTTTAGTTGGGGTAGGCTTCTTAGGTTTAACATTAGTTGTTGGCTTGCTCAATTCCTCTCTAAAACCGGCAGTTGATTATTATGCAAAAATCGGTTCTGGATTTACAATTGCAGATATTGGATGGCCAGCTGTAGGGGCGGCATCTTGGGTGCCTCCTTTTGCAGCATTAGCAATCCCTCTTGGTTTAATTATTAATCTAGTATTAGTTCGACTTAGATGGACAAAAACGTTAAATGTGGATATATGGAATTACATGCATTTTTTAATTCCAGGAGCTTTGGCTTACTTTCTTTTTGACAGTTTCTGGTTAGGGTTGGTAGTAACATTGGTGATGTCTGTTATTGCTCTATTCGTTGGTGATTTAATTGCTTCAAAATGGCAAGAATATTTTGGTTTAGAAGGTACAACCTGCACAACTATTATTTATTCAGCTTGGGGTTATCCGATTGCCTGGCTGGTAAATAGAATCATTGATTTCATTCCTGGTTTAAATAAATTGGAGTTTTCGCTGAGTAAAATTAATAAAAAAATAGGCGTTCTCGGGGACCCAGTTATTATTGGATTTATTGTTGGGTTAGTTTTAGGGGCAATTACTAAAAGACCTGTTACAGAGATAGTGACTATGGCCACAGGGATAGCTGGAGTTATGGTATTAATGCCTAAAGTTGTTGGAGTGATGATGGACGGGCTATCTCCAATTGGGAAATCGGCAAAAGACTTTATGATTAAACGCATGGGGAATAACTCCAATCTAAATGTGGGGATGGATATTGCGCTAGGCTTAGGCGATCCGACTACTATTACAACTACAGTCGTTTCTATTCCAATTGTTATGTTATTGGCACTCATTTTACCTGGAGTTCAGTTTTTTCCAATAGGACTGTTAATGTCTGTTACCTATATTTCTGTAATGTGTACGTTAACAAGTAAAGGAAATCTATTCCGTTCTATTGTGTCGACAGTAGTATTTTGTATTATCACATTTTATTTGGCAGGATTTGTTGCACCAGGTGCAACACAGATGCTTAACAGCGCAGGTGTCGAGTTAAAAGGTTTAGGGACAGATGTTACTTTTTCTGAGATATGGAACTTATTAATTTATTGGGTAAGCACTTTAGTTAAATAAAGACTAGAGAAGAGGAAAAATAATGAATCTGATTTTACCTTCAATATTTGCAGCAGATTTAATGAACTTAAAAAGTGAATGCGATGTTTTATATGAAGAAGGATTTCAAGTACTTCATGTAGATATGATGGACGGAAACTTCGTCCCTCATATCGCATTTGGACCAGAACAAATTAAAAATATAAAAAAACAAGTGAATATGAAATTAGATGTTCACATGATGGTATCAGCCCCAGAGCAGCATATAGCGAGTGTGTTGGACACTGGAGCAGAAATGATATCAGTTCACTATGAATCAACTCCTCATATTCGTTTTGTCATTGATCAGATTAAGCAACATGGAAGGAAAGCAGGGATCGTCATTAATCCTGGGACCGACACCTTTTTATTGAAACCTTTTCTAAACATCATTGACTATGTTCTAGTTATGTCGATCAATCCGGGAAGACCTAATCAAGTTTTTATGGAAGAAACGATTGATAGAATAAGAGAACTGAAAATAATGATAGGTCAACGAGATATTCAGATCGAAGTTGATGGTGGAGTCGATGAGAGTATAGCTAGTCAATGTATCGAAGCTGGAGCATCTTTGGTTGTCATCGGATCATATTTATTTTCGAATAACAAAGCACATGTGAAGAATTTGAAAAGTCTAGAACATGGAGAGAGAAAGGATGAGAGAAAATGAAATCATTAAAACTGTATGGTGCCAGAGACATACGTTTTGGAGGAGCGGAAAAACCTCAAATACTGGATGGAAAAGATGTCATTGTAAAAATAAAAGCATGTGGCATTTGTGGATCTGATATCTCTCGGTATAAAAAATTGGGTGCAGTCACACCTGGTCAGGTATGGGGACATGAATTTGCAGGTGTTGTAGAACAAGTTGGCGATCAAGTAACAGATCTAAAAGTTGGAGACCATGTTGCTGGATGTCCAGCACTAATTGAAGAAGATGATTATTATTATCGAGCAGGTCAACCAGCTAGAGCGAATTCATTGCATGCAATAGGTGCTAAGGAACCTGGTGGATTCGCCGAATACATTAAACTCCCAGAGAAGAATTTAGTTAAAGTACCTGATGATTTGGATTTCGAATCAGCTTCAATGGTAGAACCTTCTACTGTAGTTTTACATGGGTATTATCGAACCAATCTATCGGTGGGCGACGATGTGGTCATTGTTGGAGCAGGGGGAACCATCGGGTTGTTTGCTGTTCAATGGGCAAAAATATTTGGCGCGAAAAAAGTAATTGCGGTTGATATTGATGATGAAAAGCTTCAAATTGCGAAGGAATTAGGCGCCGATTATACGATAAATTCTCTGAATGAAGATGTTATGACAAAGGTCGCTGAATATACGGATGGCATGAATGCAGATATTGTAGTTGAAGCAGCTGGAACGCCACATACAGCAGCAACTGTGTTTGGTTACGCCAAAAAAGGCGGTGGAGTTGTGTTCCTAGGTATCCCTTATGCAGACGTTGCGATGGAAAGATTTTATTTTGAAAAAATCCTAAGAAGTGAGTTAACCGTGTGGGGATCATGGAGTTGTGTATCCGCACCATTCCCAGGTAAGGAATGGGCAACGACTGTTCACTTTATGCACAATAACAGATTAAATACTAAAAAAATGATTACACATCGTATACCGCTTGAAGAAGGTTCAGAAATGTTTGAACGATTAATGGAAAGAAAAGAACTTATCGGCAAGGTAATCATGTATCCAGAAAGCTGAAGGTGAACTTATGGACAAATTAATTAAACAAATGGAAGTCATTATGAAAGAATTAGAAAGAAGTATTTCCTTAATGAATGTTGGTGAAAGTGAACAAATTCTGCAGGCCTTGTATAATACAAAGCGGATTTTCCTTGCTGGTTCAGGGAGATCAGGTTTAGCGATCCGTGCTTTCGCTAATCGATTGTTGCACTTAGGTAAAACGATTTATATTGTTGGTGATATTACTACTCCAAGCATTCAAGCAGAGGATATTTTATTTATTGGTTCTGGTTCAGGAGAAACTGCTGGTCTAATAGTAAATGCAAAAAAAGCAAAGCAATCAGGAGCAAAGGTAATTCTTAATACAACGAATTCGCAGTCCACTTTGGGGAAACTAGCTGATTACATGCTTTTAATTAATGTTGACAATAAAGAAACGGATACTGATTTAATGGATTCTTCTATTCAACCAATGGGATCGGCATTTGAGCAATTAAGTCTTCTCTTGTATGATGCGATTGTTTTGGAATGGGTAGCTACTTTTAATGAAACCTATGATGACATGAAATTAAGACATGCTAATTTGGAATAAACGTTTGATTTGGAGGCAGAACAAAATTTCGATTCTTCACAGAGCGCCTCCAAGAGCAAAGATTAAATTGAGTAATTTGAATACGACCTAAACTTGAAGCCTCTTATAAAATCCTCTGGAGCAGTCAATATTATTATTAACAAGGAAGGAGGAGAGAGAGCCATGCAGCTTGATGATAGAAGCAGCAGCTTGCTGCAAGAATTGTTATCAAATCCAAGTGTGAAGAGTAAGAACTTGGAACATAAGTATGGTTTAAGCCGCAGGCAAATCAGTTACAGCCTTGAAAAAATCAATGACTGGTTAGAGGGCCAACGCCTACCAAAAATTGAACGGAATAAACAGGGTGTTTTTATTGTTGATGCTACTCTCTTCTCTGCTGTGCCTAATGAAGTAAACAAGCCTTCGACAAAAAAGTATATTTTTTCTGAAGCAGAGCGAGTAGAACTTATTATTCTGATCCTACTGAGTCGTAGTGAAGAATTATCTTTATTTCATTTTACCAGTTCCATTTACGTAAGCAAGAATACCATACTAAATGATCTAAAAGCAGCACAAGAATTAGTCGAACCTTATGATCTTAGTATCCGTTATTCCCGGTTATCTGGTTACTCAATTGAGGGTGTTGAATTTCAAAAAAGAAAGTTATTAATTGATGTCGTTAACAAAATTCATCACATGTACAATGGGGAAAAATGGGTTCAACAGTTAGCAGAGATCACTGAAAAAGAAGTGCAACAGATTCATGAACGTCTTGAAAAGATTGAAAGCCATCTGAGCTTAAAATTTACAGATGATAAGATGAAAACTTTGCCGCATATCCTACTGATCTTGCTGCGAAGAATCAAACTTGGGAAAACAATAAATTCCTTTCATATTAGCTATGAAGAATTATCGGATACCAAGGAGTACCAAGCGGTTCAAGAACTACTATCGGATTTGGAGCATATACCGACCGAGGAAAGATTATTCATCACACTGCAAATTCTTACGACGAATGTTTCCTCATCTGAGCTCCTTGGGGAAGACATTGTATCAGATTTAAATCAGGCATTGAAAAAGATGCTGGAGCGATTCGAGAAAATGTCCTGCATCCTCTTACAAGACAAAAAGCAGTTGTTGCATATGATCATGCTGCATATAAAACCTGCATATTATCGCATTAAATACAAACTTACTATTACTAATCCACTACAAGAAACAATTAATAGTGAATTCATAGAACTGCACCACCTTGTAAAAAAGTCAGCAAAACCTTTAGCTGATTACATTGGCTGTGATATTCCAGATAGTGAATGCACTTATTTAACGATGCTGATAGGCGGTTGGTTAACAAAGCAAGGAGACAGCATTCTGAGTAAAACAAAAGCAGTAGTGGTTTGCGCTAACGGAGTATCCGTTTCTAAGCTTTTACTAATTACTTTGAATGATTTATTTCCTGAGTTTATTTTTCTGGATTCCTTATCTGTGAGAGAATTTAAGATGTATGATTTGGAATATGACATTGTTTTTTCTTCCGTATATCTGCAAACGAACAAACGACTATTTATAGTCAAGCCAATATTACAAAAGGAAGAAAAGATCTCTCTACGAAAACAAGTGATGGAATTATTGCATGGATTCACTCCATCTGAATTAAGTTTGAAAAATATTCTGGAGATCGTTGAGAAATATGCAACCGTTCAGAACAGGCAACTTCTTGCAAAGGAATTACAACAATACTTTACAAGCCATCACTCGTTGTCTTTCAAATCACAACCCGAATTACAAAAGACAAATTTGCATGATCTGATAATGCCGGAGAATATTACATTGCTTCCTTCAGTATCATCTTGGGAAGAGGCTATACGATTAGGGGCGCTACCGCTGCTGCTTCAAGGGAGTATCCAACCTTCTTATGTAGAAGCTATGATCCAACATTACGATGTGGAAGATCCGTATATCATTATTAGTCCAAATGTGGCAATTCCTCATGATAGTCCCGAAAGTGGCGTAAACGAAGTAGCTATGAGCTTGCTCCGTTTAGAGCAAGGCGTTGAATTTGCAAGAAATAGGCCGATAAACATCGTTATTATCATAGCCGCTGTTGATAAACAACAGCACTTAAGGGCATTAGTTCAGTTAATGAAACTTGTTGAAAGTAAAGATGATTGTGAAGCTATCATTCAAGCCCAAAGTGCAATGGATATCCATAGTGTCATTAAAAAATATGGTAATTATTAACAGAAATAAATCTATGTTTTCCGATTTTTATAAAAGGGAGTAATTATTATGAGCGCAAAAACGATAAATGGACTCGTGTTTGATCAGGATTTAATTCAACTGCACGCACGTTACGAATCGAGGGAAGAGCTTATCAAAAGCTTTGGAAAAAAGATAGAAGAGAAAAATTATGCCAAAAAAGGATATACAGAATCATTGCTCCAACGTGAAATCGAATATCCGACCGGAATCAACATGGGGACAATTGGTATAGCAATTCCACATACAAATAAAGAATTCGTTAACGAAACTGCTATTGCCGTTGCAGTTTTAGATAATAGCATAGAGTTCGAGGATATGGGGGGATCTGATGAAACTGTCAACGCAGAAATCGTGATGGTACTTGTAGTGAAAAATCCTAAGATGCACATCTCATTTTTAAAGAACTTAACAAGTTTGTTTCAAGAAGAAAAATTCGTTAAACGTTTTCAAGATGCAACTAATCCTGCTGAGATCGAGGAAATACTCTTGAAGTTGCTTTAATAGAAACACATAAAATAATGTTGTAAAATTAATTAAATTTGTTGATGGGACCGGATATGAAATTGCAACATATAACAATGATGGAAAACTGGATTTACAGCCCAATACAGATTATCATCTCAAAGTAGAAGCGCAAGGCAATATCACTAAGGTTTATTTGAACAATAAATTAGTTATCGACACAAAAGATCAAACTTATAAAGAAGGATACTTTGGTCTCAATGTATGGGATACAACGGCTTTTTTTAATGATGTTAAAGTGAAACTAAAACATAAAGATGAATGATTAAGAAAAGTTAAATAATGATATTTGTATCTCTATGGATTTAGTTTGTGTCGCCGCACAGCGACACAAACTTTTTTTAATTATTTGGTCCATTTTCAGAGACAGAATACTTAATCCTGTTTGGTTCAATGTACATCGACACAAAGTTTCCAATCAAAACTACCTTATAAAATCCAAGCTTAGTAGGAAATTTGCAGAAACGGTTATGATTGAAGACGATACCTTCTATATATGGGGTGAAGAATACATTGTAAGCAAAATATCAAGTGGGAAAGGCAAGTTAAAAGAGCAATTTTTTTGTTTGTATTTAATCGAATTGAACAAACCAAACATAACTTAATGATGGGGGCATTATCAATGAAAAAGGATGATGAGAAATTACTGCAATATTATCTGAAACTCAAAGGTCCAAATGCGGGGGAATGGAACTCCTCTCCACAGTGCCTGTCCACACACAGTTGGTGACAAGAGATTACGTAAAGAAGACATTCGATATTTTTGATGAAATCCAAGTATGTAATGTTGGTATCGGAACTGGAGATTGGGACGATTACATTGGATATTGGCTTAAGGGAAGAGGTGGTTTAACCAGCATTGATATTGACGAAAGTATTTGCGAGATATTTGAGTATAGACAACAGAGGGAGCGGCATCCGAATCCATCAAAGGTTTTATGCAGGAGCATATTCGATTCCGATTTGCCTCAAGAAGCCTTTGATATTGTAACCCTAATGGGTCCGCTATTAATGAAACAGGGGACTTCAAAAAATGCTTAGATTCGTGTTTTAGTTTAATCAAGCATGGGGGATATTTGATGTTTATGGCAAGTTTAAAATATACACCCGTTGAAATGTTAGAGGAATACATATTAATACTAAATATCATATTGTGCAAAAAAATGTATACGAAGTGTTCCCTGAATATCCGTTTTTCATCAGCAAAATCAGAAAATAATCAGGCTAAGTGTAAATTGACTTACTGCAACCACTCTAATTTTTTCTTTCATTTGCGATATAAAAGTTTTCATTTGTAAAGTGATTATATATATTCTTACCTTCATTCAGTCATTTTCATCGACCTATCAATTATAAGGACGCGATGCTCTCGCTTCATTTTATTAATCGAGAGCACAGGGATGCGCATCATAAATAATAAGTTTAAATTTTCACCAAGCTTTCCGTCATTCATTAGAAGGTGCCCTGATCAGTAGCATCTTTCCAATGAATGACGGACCTCTACATAAAAAGGTGTCCAGCGACCTTAGGGATCGTCTGACACCTTTTGCTGTTTTTACGCTTCATTCCTTGATTCAACCTTGCGCTACGAAACGATTAACTTCTTCCAACGACGGCAAGGCTGCAATCGCTCCAACTTTAGTGCACACGATGGCGCCGACTTGATTGGCAAGTGTCACAAATTCCTGCTGCTGCTTCGCATTGGAGGTAAATGCCTTAGGCTGACTCAGCTGGCTGATTTGCTCCGACGAAGGCATCTCCGGCACCAGTAGAGTCGATCGATTTGACAGCAATACTGCCGATTAACGAATGGGAGGCACCACTTGAGATGAGAGTTCCCTCTTTCCCCAAGGTAACTGCCACCGTCTTGGCTCCCAACCCATGCAAAAGATCCAATGAAGCTTCGCGGTTGCTCACTGGAATCGAACGCAAGTATCGGACAATCCTGCAATAGGTTAACCGAGTGGGAACAAGTTATCAATTCATCCAAGGATGGATTACCAAAGTTAGAGACGTGAGCCGTGGATAATGTGCTGAATCAAATCAGCTTTGAATGATTGGGTATGCATCTAATGGAATACCACTAGAAAAGTTGTATCGTTGAAAGTTCTTTACCTCGGTTGGTGACGGTAAAGAACTTGCCAACGAGATCCGAAGGGGTTGCCTATGAGAGCGATACCTTGCCCCGCTCCGATGCAGTTCGGCATATTTCTACGTGTTTGTCCCATATAATTTCCTCCTTAGGCTTAGATTTTGTTCAATCAAGAATGAGGGTTGACACCTATATCGGGAACAAATATAATAAGGCTAATCAAAACATATGAACAGTTGATCATATGTTTATATAAATTCAATTCGTTTCTTTCAAACTGTATAGAGAGGGAATGAAAAGTCGATCGAAACAGTGGAAAGGTATTATGACAAACCATTCAATTAGTTTAAGGAGAGGATAACGGTGTCCGTAAACAATCACGGTCATGACCATGGACATAACCATGGACATAACCATAAGCATGTACATACCAACAATAAAAAAGTACTCCTGATTTCATTCATCATTATTACGGCGTATATGATTATCGAAGCGGTTGGAGGTGTGATTACCAACAGTTTGGCTCTGCTTTCCGATGCGGGTCATATGTTGTCCGATTCCATCGCTTTAGGGGTGGCTTTGCTTGCATTCACATTTGGCTCCAAAGCTGTAAACACAGGGAAAACATACGGTTACAGGAGATTTGAAATTTTAGCTGCAGCCCTTAACGGTGTTACGTTGATCGGCATTTCACTTTACATTTTTTACGAGGCGATTGAGCGGTTTATGAATCCTCCGGAAGTAGCCACCTTTGGCATGTTGATTATCAGTACCATCGGATTGCTTATAAATCTGTTGGTTGCGTGGATTATGATGCGTGGAAGTGACACCAAGGAAAACCTGAATATGCGCAGTGCCTATTTGCACGTGCTCAGTGATATGCTGGGGTCAGTTGGCGCCATTGCCGCAGCTCTTATGATGATGTTTTTTGGCTTGGGCTGGGCAGATCCGCTTGCTAGTGTCGTTGTCGCGGGACTTGTTTTACGTAGCGGTTACTTTGTCACAAAATCGTCCTTGCATGTTTTGATGGAAGGGACGCCCGAAAATGTTGATATGAACGAAATTGTCAATTCGATCCGAAGGGTAGATGGTGTTAAGGGAGTTCATGATGTACACATTTGGTCCATTACAAGCAGCATGAACGCTCTTACTGCTCATGTTGTCGTTAACGGAGAAAAATCGATCTATGAAACCGAAGTGATTCTAAAAAAAATCAAACACATGCTGGAACACAAAGAAATCTGGCACGTGACCTTACAAGTTATGTCCGAACGGCATGCTCACGATAGCTCGATTTTATGTACCGTCAAAGCCGATGTGACGGATGCGCATGCTCATCATCACCATTGATGGACACGGAATCGTCAACATCAACCGCTGTAGACGAAATGAATTTATTTCCCCTGTCCAGAGAAAATAAAGTCTTAGACTGGACTGCCTGTCATTATAGGATCTTTGAATAAAAAAATCGTCAGCCCATTCAAAAATAGTATTAGACTGACACTCCAAAACAAAACAGCGGCAACTAAGGTTGAAAATAAAGTCTTAGACTGCCGCTGCTTTTATTGAGCTATCGTATCCGTTAATTCAATAACCAGAACTTCTATTGATGATAGGGTTCAGCGCGCTGTCTGGATCGGCAAGTTTTATTTATTGAAGACATTGATTTTGACGCGTCCCATGTCCAACTTGAACAAACATCTCACGCACAAGCGTCAGGAAAGCTTCAAGAGAAGGAGACAGCCATTTGTCCTTATGCCAGACCAGATGCGTCTTAACCGTGAGATCTGAACCGCCCCAAGGTAGCCGCACAAGTTGTCCGCGAGAGACTTCTGTGGAGACGGAAGCCGCCGTCATGACGGTTACTCCCAGTCCATTTATAACGCATTGCTTGACTGCTTCAATACTGTTAAACTCAAGCATCGTCTTCGGGTGAACTCCTTCCCGGTTTAATATCCGTTCAAAATGGCTACGATAGCAGCAACCCGCCTCGGTTAAGAGCAGATCCATCTTCGACATATCGAGCGGAACAACAGTACGGTTGTTCGCCAGTGGATGATCGGGGGCCGCGACTACCCATACCGGCTCATATCCAAGCAACTCATCCCCAGGCCCTTCTTGGTGTTCTGCCTCATCGAACACAAAAGCCACATCAAGATCACCTGAATGAACGAGACGCCTAAGCTCCGCTACAGGGCTTGGACGAAAAATGACTTGCACTCCCGGATAACTTGCTCGAAATGCGCGAAGCAGAGAAGGAAGACGATAAATACAGAGTGTTTCCGTTGCTCCGATCCGGAGCGTTCCCGTTGGCTCTCCCCTCATGGAGACCGTTGCTTGGGCCTCTTCCGCAAGCAGCAGCAGTTTCTCCGCATATTGCAATAGCTGGCGTCCCGCGTCCGTCAACACTACTTGCTTGCCTCCCAGACGGTCGAACAAGGGCACACCCAGTTCTTTCTCCAGAACATGAATTTGCGTTGTGACATTGGATTGGACATAGTTCAGACTGAATGCCGCCTTGGTAAAACTCAGATTGGCAGCTACCGCACGAAATATCGTCAATTGGCGTAAATCCATTTACAACACCATCTTTTTCAGTGATTATAACAATCAATTCTAATCATTATTATTAATAATATCAGAACGGTATAATCAATTCAGCACCTAATTATGGTTTTAAAATACTTATTAATTACAGGAGGTATAACTATGGCGCTTACAAGAATTTCTATACGGAAGGGAAAGTCTGCCGAATACAAGCAGGCGATTCTTAATAGTCTGTATTCCGCGATGCGTGAGGTGTTTGACATAGCGGATGACAATGACTTTATGGTAATTCACGAGCATGAACACGACGGTTTTGTTTACGGGAAAAGTTACTTGAATATTGAACGTACCGACGACTTGGTCATCATTCAAATTACAGCAAACGATACGCGCACAACAGAGCAGAAACAGGCACTGTATTCCCGGATTGCCGAACTTCTTCAGTTGGAACCGGGAATCCGGCCCGAAGATGTCTTCATAAGTCTCATTGAGATAAAAAAAGAGAATTGGTCGCTTGGCTCCGGTCTGGCACAATATATAGATTAAGTAAATCAGCCGTTATCGTTTCTTATCGATTGTCACCAAAAACTTGCTATTACTTGTGATCGGGTTCACCGCGTTGTCTGTAACGGCAAGTTTTAAGAGCCATCCCTAGTCGGATGGCTCTTTGTTTGAAATCCTGAACTAACGGAAATCGTTAGCTTATTCCTTATCTCCAGTCTAATACTTTATTTTCCTAGTCTACAACTTTATTTTCACTGAACACCCCCACAAGCGGCCTCTCCACTTCATAGTGTGATGAGGCTGTTCTTCTACTTATGGAAACAAAGTCAATCAAATCAAGATAACTTGTAAAATGAGTTTTTAATAAAAGGTGTCTGGCCTACATTCAAGTTCGGAACTAATTCTTACTAAAATAGTATCTCAGTGTATTAGAAAAAGTACTTTTATCCAACTGGATTGTTATAAAAACTAAGTCTCAAAGGATGTTATAACCCATACTACTGCGAGTATTATGCGGCACGCCGATAAACAAGCCGGAGCTGCTGTTTCGCTTGCTCTTTTTGCAGATCCTATACAATCTCTTGGATAACCGAATGACTTAGGAAGCCAAAGTGAATCTGGCATCGGGATTAATCCGGAGGATCCGCTGACAGATCGAGTTTGACCTTAGAGATACGTTCAAGAAATGGATCAAGCGCAGGCCGATCGTTGAACACAAAAACGTGGAGATGAAGAGATTCCGGTATGGATTCAGCCAGGTACTAGGGTCTATTTCGCATGCGATTACAAGCCTACCTCACCAAGTTCGTTGTAAACGCGAAACGGAGGCAAAGCTAATAGAGCAAAAGCAGCCCATCCTCGGGTAGAGGATGGGCTGCTTTTTCGTCTCATCTCATCGTATCCATTTTTCCTGTCTGGGCTTTCACAACTATATAAGCGAGGGTTTGCAGGAAACTCCTAATTCGGGGCTGGTTTTACGTTATGGATGGTAGGTGAAATGGTGAACCGTTTTTGGGGGAATGTTGCCCTCATTCAAATCTCTTTCTGCTATTTGGAAGCTACATCCATCGATACTCAGGAAAAGTTTGTCTTTAGCTTTCGGAGATATTTAGATAATTAACAAGCCTGTTTTTAGATTGTATTTGTTAAGCTGGGATGAAAAAGTGTCCATCAGTTTTTTCACTTTTTATTAATTTTTGAGAAATATTAGATATGTAAATTGTGTATTTCGTTTGATATACGGGGATAATGATGACGAAAATAAAAAGGGAGGAGATTAAGATTAATTATAAAGATATATATAATTTACATATTCGGCTTCTTGATGTATATGAGAGGAACCAACAGGATCGCCATCCTTATCAAAAGGATATTAATTTTTATAAACGACAGCTTAACTTTTTTTGTGAAAACATTGTACAAAAGATTTTTGTTTTAAACCAACTAATAAAAATTTATGAGAAGAATAGAGAGCCTAAAATTAAGTGGTGCTCAGAGACTTATTATTCAAAACAACATGAGGATATTGAAAAAGTAACAGATTGAAAGATGATAAGACCAGTGGGTGGTTTCATTTCAGCGTAATTGAAATATGGTTCTATATGAATAAATAGACATGCCAAAGCGAAATATTCAAGAAAAGCAAAATCATAGATGAGTCCCAGTTTGGGATTTGATTCTGTGATTTTTCTTATTTCACGAGCGGAAAAATGTTTAAATTGGAGGCTATTACAAAGAAAATATAACGAAAATTACTGCTAGAAGCAGGCTAAATTGCTGCTCAAGAGCCTGTTTCTACAAGTAGTCACCATAGTTTAGACCTGCAGGAGAAGTTAACCTCGTATGCAAAAGATTAAATCAGATCTACAACAATACAGAAACAACCTCTCGCCAGTATTGCTAAGTAAAAAGGGACGAAGCGGGCTATCGTAAAGCTTAGCAATAAATCCAATTACTAACTCGGGTACCGTTTCTTTGTCCTCTGAGAAATGAATACGAACCCATTTCTCAGAATCCAGGCGAAGATTAGGGAGTTTGATCACTTCATCTGGATCCTAAAATTCCAGTCTGGGTATACCAGATGAACCAAAGCCAGTAGCTCCGTTTTCCTTGGCTGTGGAATAGGGCGGTTATTATCGTTTTTTTTCTATATGGGCTTTATTTAATCTTGGCAGCTATATGGTGTGGATTACTTGAGTTTGAAGACACGCCCTAGTTAATCAAAATCTTAAATAAGTTGAATCTTAGCCGTTGATCTAAATCAAAAGATCTTCGGCTTTTTGGTTTAAGAACAAAATAGACTTAGTAGTTTAAACGGGAAAGTAATACAGGTGCTGTAAAATGAACTTAAGTTCTGTTCTGAGATATAAAGATTAGATATTAAAAAGTTGACTAAATTTGATTTAAAAAGTATAATTCAATTAATCGATTGAATAATTGATAAATTAATTGAGGAGGATTCTATTTATGGGAGCAGTATCTTTAACAAAACAGAATTTTGAATCGAACATTAACAGCGGAGTGACACTAGTCGATTTTTGGGCACCGTGGTGTCCACCTTGTCAAGTGCAACTTCCAATCGTAAATGAGCTAGCTGAGGATTTGGCTGGACAAGCAACAGTAGCTAAAGTCAACGTTGATGAAGAAATCGAATTGGCTCAACAATTTGGAGTTAGAAGTATTCCTACGCTACTCTTATTTAAAGATGGTAAATTGGCTGAGACAATGGTGGGGATCGAGCAAAAGCAAGCTCTTAGAGCAAAAATTCTAGGATTGCTTAATTAACAGAGTATTCAACAAATCCATTTTTGTAATAATCATTGAAATACATGTGAAGAGAACGACGGATTTGGATTTTTCTGAACCGTCGTTTTTTTCAATTTATTAAGTGAATTTTTGAGCTAGAACCAAAATGAACGGAAAGTAAATGTTGGATTGCTATTTTATACTTGGACATACTAGTGAGTAATTCGAATGCAGGAAGGCATACCCGAAAATCCAAGGTATTGCAACAAAGAGGAGGTTCCAAATGGAAAGTAGATGTCCTGAATCGGATATTAAAGAACGTTTATATCAGCAATTTGCTCGAATTGGGAAATGTTTATCCAGTGACAAAAGACTTGAGATTATGGATCTCTTATCAAACGGACCCAGGTCTGTTGAAAGTTTGGCTACACAAACTGGTATGAGTGTTGCGAATGTATCCCGTCACTTACAAATTTTGCTGGAAGCGAAATTGGTTAGATTTCAAAAGAAAGGTACTTTCGTTATATATAATATTAGTGATTCATCTGTGACTCATTTTTTGTCCTCTTTATGGAATTTGTGTGAGGACAGACTCTCTGACATAAAACAGATTAAAGATGAGTTGAAAAGGCAATATGTAGGTGTCCAAAGTATCACAAAAAATGATCTATTGGCAAAAATGAAGCAGGATAACATGGTTCTCATAGATCTTCGACCAGTTGAGGAGTATAACACATCTCATATCCCAGGTGCTATATCTGTACCTTTAGAGCAGTTGGAAGAATACCTAAAAACATTAAATAAAGCTGATGTAGAACTTGCTGCATACTGTCGTGGCCCTTATTGTTCTCTTGCATCTCAAGCTGTTGATTATATTCAAAAACAGGGCTTCACAGCGTATCGAATAGAAGAAGGAGCCCGAGAGTGGAATGCTTACGATGGAGAATGAAGAACGAAATTTTAATAAAAGATGCAAGTGGAAAAAATAGTGCTTTTAACATTTAAAGTTCGATTTAAAGAGTTGATAAAACTGAAATTTAATCATTAGATTCAACTGTTCATAAGTTACTGGCTAATCAACATTTTCGCTTCTTTCGCGGTAAAAGATGTTATTTTTAAAATCAAACCCAATCCAGGTGCCTGATCATATTAAATGGCTTGACATTAAGAGATAATTCCGATTTTGAAAAAGAGCAAGTTCCGGAATCCATCAATAGGATTGTCTTTTGTTTGGAGAAAATATAAGTCTCCCACAGATAGTGTAATTATATTGACCGATCAATATTTTAAAGGAAAAAAAGCGGTACCCGAAAATAGGGATTTTATGATTTGTATTTATTAGTAGATCGAGTTTCTCAATTAATTGAATGGAGTCAGAAAATTAAATTAGAACAATCTTGCATTGAATATTATTGGATCTGTAGCTATTCAGTTCCGAATAACATACAGTAAGGTGGGAGTTTAATGATAAATGTCCAAGAAATAACTTCAGTGAATGAAATAGATTCGTTTATCCAAAATAACCAATTAAGTATGCTATATGTATCTCAAGAGGATTGTAATGTATGTCATGCGATTTATCCCAAACTAAAAGAATTACTCAACAACTATCCAGAAATAAAACTTGCGCATATAGATGCTAGTCAGGTAGAGGCGGTTGCAGGCAAATTATTGATTTTTACCGTTCCCACGATCATCTTATTTTTTGGTCAAAAGGAATATCTTCGTGAAGGACGTTTTGTTCAGTTTGAACAATTAGAAGCACGATTAGAACAGTTATACAATGCGGTATAAATTCTAAGGTAATATCAACATGAAAATAAAACTATATCATTGCGATTTTCAGGTGGCGTACCTCTTTAATAGACGTATTAGCAAGTAAGTTGCCACCTGAAATCTTTGATTTGGAAACACGTGTGAAGACAATAAATTAAACGATCAAAACTCCATCACGATAACCACAAAACTTGCAGATGGAAAAATAAAAGAGTTTATCGCTCGTGCTGTTATTCTAGCATTACCACCTCATCTCTGATAAACGGGTTGGGTCAAGAAAGCGAACTAATCATTGTGGCGGTTTCTGGTGATCAATTAGAATTGTCAGCGATGGACTTTTTGAAAGGGCCTAACACGGTCAAAGGTACGTTTACAGGCGGAGCTAAAGAAATACAAGCAACGATTAATTTCAGTGTCCTGACGGATACTCGCCCCATGATTGAGACATTCCCATTAGATCGTGCTAGCGAAGCATACGATAAAATGATGTCAGCATCGACTCGATTCCGTGCTGTCCTGAATATTTCTGAGTGAAGATATAATCCTATGGGTGGGTAGCTTACGACTCGCGCGTTAAATGATATGGTGAGTCTGGTTTAATCTTTTTAATCTCAATCCCACGACTAGAATTCAACCTGAATACGATGTTATGCAATGGTAACGTATGTGAGAAAGGGTTAATAGAACCACTTGTTCAATTTGAACAAGTGATTTTTTTAATGTACTGTAGGATTTACCATACGCCTGTATAAGATACTGCGTTATGTCGATCTTCGCTCAACTAACTTGTATGTTAAAGTGTTTAGCCTGTTTTTGGTGTTATTCAACTTATTTTGCAAAATAAGAAATGCATTCTCAGCTTGCTGGTCGATAGGATAGTCAATCGTTGTCAAATCGAGCAAGTGAGCCACCTCCGTATTATCGAAGCCCATAATCCCCAAATCTCCCGGAATGGAAAATCCCAATCGACGCAGGGCTGTCATAAGACCAGCTGCCACTTCATCATTGGCACAAAAAATAGCATCAGGTCGGTCTTCCTGCGATACCCACCATTTAGCAAGCTCCTCCCCATCACGAACTAAAGTTTTATCTTCGAAATGGGGAAATGGATACGCCATGAGATTGTGTTTCTTAACGAATTCTGTATGGGCACGAATGCGTTCCTTTGTGTTCAGTCCTTTGGACATCGGATATATGCTAAGTATTTTTCGGTAACCTTTGGAATGAAGATATTCAAGACCTGTCGAATAGGCATGAAATTGATCCATAAAGACAGAAGGGAGATTCTCGTTTTGAAGACGTTGCCATATAACAATGGGGCCATACCGGGCATAGGATTCAATGACATCCCATTCATTGGACCGTATCAAACACACGATAGCATCTAATTGCTTCCGTTTTAGCATTTCCAGGGCGATAAGCTCCTTTTCAGGTTCTCCATTCGTGATAAAAAGAGTGATGATAAATCCGTTTTTCTCAGCAAAAAGAGTGAATGCACGAACAAAATTAATAATAATGGGACTAAAGGAGACCGTCATTATTCCAATCTGACGAGTTTTACCTTTTTTTAGAGAGATCGCATTAGCATTGGGGACATAATCAAGCTCCTCGATAATTTCTAAAACTTTTTGTCTGGTTAAATCACTTACGTAGCCGTGTTTATTAATTACTCGTGATACAGTTGCTGTGGATACTCCCGCTAAGCGGGCAATTTCTTGAATATTCGCCACTTCTAACCACCTCTTAAGAGAAATCATATCATGTTTCCTAAGTTTGTCTTAACTAAAAAGGACTTCAGAGCCTAATAATATTGGCCTTGAAGTCTTTTAGTTAAGAATTGGAGAAATTAATTGTTCTTCGTTTGTTCTTAGAAGTCAGCTTAGTGTAACTGAAAATGTTCTTGCCACTCATTTAAGCCCTCTTCCATGCGAAAAGCTGTAAAGCCTTCAGATCGTAATTTCTGTGTTGCCAGAGCTGAGTAGACACACAGTGGGCCTCTGCAATATGCGATGATTTCTGTGTTTTTCGGTATCTCTCTTATTAGTGCATCTAATTCTTCCATCGGCATCGAAATTGCTCCCGCAATATGATCCATGTCATACTCTTCTTTAGGACGTAAATCCACCAAAATTATTGAATCATTATTAATCTTCTCCCTAACCTCATCCATCGTAAGCGTTTGAACGTCATCAAGATTATTTAGGAAATCATCTTTCATTCTACTAATGTCAGGAAGTTGTTTTTCGCTGATTCTCCATAAATAGGAAAGAAATTCGATGATTTCTGGATCAGCCAAAGAATAGATCACATATACTCCTTTTTTTGTGAATTTAACCAGTTTTGCATCGAGCAGAACTTGAAGGTGGCGGGATACATTCGCAATATTCATGTCTGTGCAAGTAGCTATTTTTTCTACGGTTCTAGAACCATTGGATAGCACATTTAAGATCTCAAGGCGCTTATCACTGGATAAACATTTTCCGATTCTAGCCAATTGTTTATAGAGATCTTCCTTAAAAATTTTCGCAGAGTTCAGCATATCTTCCATTATTCTCAACCTCTATTCTTGTCGTATTATAAAACGGGAATCCCCAATTTCAATTCATGCATAGCAGAAGCCTTAAAATACACCTTAAAATATAATCCATAGCTGAAGAATCATAATGAGGAAATTAGATGCTCAAAAATTGACTCTACTCACGAAATCGAGCTCTTGGTCATTCAATTGAATATTAAAATTTTAACATGAACAACCCGAGTGGAGTCAAGTCAAAAGGATATAACTTGATAAAATTTATAAGAATACCCTATTTAGAAAGTTAAAAAGAAAGCCTTTCTATTTCATGTATCTCATAAACGCATAGACGACCAAGGCTATAACATATAAGTTTGGGCTAAGCAATTCGTTCCAATCTATTGATAGAGGACCAAAGCACATCCTAGTTGCATCTTTCTATGTGTAAGGCGAGTATATAAAAAGAAAATCTTAAATTCTGGATTACATATCCAACATACAACGCATATGAAACATAAACTCTCAAAGGTTGACACTGCCATTGCGCTCTGTCAGCTTTTTTCATAATGCAAAGATTAGTCAAACATCCGCCCCCAAATATATTTCTACAATGTGTGTCTCATTTGTAGTCATTTCTATCCGTGTATTGACGAACAGATTTCCTAATGCTATAATTCAATTAATCAATTGAATATTAAAAAATATGGTTATAAGCAACTGTAAAAACAATCAAATTTGGAGGGATGAATATGTATAAATCTGTAATTGTCGGAACTGGTCCAGCAGGACTGACCGCAGCGATCTACCTGGCTCGTGCTAATATGAATCCGCTCGTCATTGAAGGACTTGAACCAGGAGGACAGCTTACAACAACAACTGAAATCGAGAATTATCCTGGATTTCCAGAAGGCATCATGGGCCCTGAATTAATGGATAATATGCGTAAACAAGCGGAACGCTTCGGGGCTACATTTCTTAATGGTTGGGTAAAGACGGTAGATTTGGAAAAACGACCGTTTAAACTGGAAGTGGAGGGCAAAGGTGAAATCATTACTGAAACTCTGATCATTTCCACCGGTGCCAGTGCGAAATATTTAGGAATACCAGGCGAAACAGAAAATGTAGGCCGGGGCGTGAGTACTTGTGCCACTTGTGATGGGTTTTTCTTTCGAAATAAGGAACTCATTGTAGTGGGTGGAGGCGATACTGCATTGGAAGAAGCAAACTTTCTAACACGATTCGCTTCCAAAGTTACTGTGGTGCATCGTCGAGAAGAACTGAGAGCCTCAAAAATTATGCAAGATCGCGCTCGTTCAAACCCTAAAATTGAGTGGGCTTTAAGCAGGACCCCGCTTGAAGTTGTTGCGGAAGAGCGTGGAGTGACAGGATTGAAAGTCCTGAACCATATCTCAGGCAAAGAGGAAATCCTACATGCACATGGTGTATTTGTAGCCATCGGCCATCATCCGAATACGGACTTTTTAAATGGTCAAATTGAAACGGATGAGAATGGCTATATCGTCACAGTACCCGGCACATCAATGACAAATGTTTCAGGTGTGTTTGCTTGTGGAGATGTACAGGATACTCGCTATCGTCAAGCTATTACAGCAGCAGGAACTGGAGCCATGGCGGCTATGGATAGCGAAAAGTTTATCGATTCTTTGGAGAATAATTAAAAACTTGTTAACCGAATAGATCCTTGCGAAATTTTCGGAATCGAAAGATTTTAGTGACAAGTACAAGTATTAAAAATATGGGAAAAGGAGCATGTTAAAATGCCGGATCAAAAAGTGAATATGAATACGGTTTGGTTCAAAGACGCGAAAGGTTTTGGTCGTATGAAAGGCGACAATTTACAAACCCAAATTGCTATCCCTGTTATGAAAGGCGGAAGTGGAGAAGGTGCTAATCCACAACAACTCCTGATGTCTTCTGCCATTGCTTGTTATGCTCTGACACTAGCGTACATGCTCGATCGCAAGAAAGTACCCGTTGTCGGGTTCTTTATGGACACAGAAGGGGACATAGCTAGAGGGGACCAACTGAGCATTACACATCGTCCGCATGTTGTTTTATCCTCGAGTGCATCAAAGGAAGATATCACTGTGGTCGAAGCATTATTCTTACAAGCAGAAGAAAAATGCCACATTGGTCAGCTGCTTGTCAAAGCAGGTGTGCCGGTAGGTACCGAAGGTAAGGTATCGATTGATGCTGGAGATGATCTGACAAGTAACTATATTGAACAACATCAATTGGAATGGTAAACCATCCATTAAAAAAGGAGAAATTAAAATGAAAAAAGTTACCTCTAAATCAGATTTTGATACAGCTATCCGTTCCCCAAAAATTACAGTTGCTGTTTTTAAAGCAGACTGGTGCCCGGACTGCAAATTTATTGATCCATTCATGCCTGAAGTTGAAGAAAAATTTGCGAATGATCTGGATCTCATCGAGGTGGATGTAGATCAAGTAGGTACTGTAAGTGAAGAACAAAATATTATGGGTATTCCAAGCTTTGTAGCCTATGTCGACGGTAAAGAGCTTACTCGATATGTCAACAAGCTTCGTAAATCACGCGAAGAGATTGAACATTTTCTGCAAAGTGCTGTTGAGGTATATAACAAACGTTCATAAGGGATTTTTCGCTATTGCATATCTATATAGAAACTACTCGAAGAAGCCACGTTTACTTCAAAAAGCAAATTTGGCATAAAGAACGGTACGACACCAACTTAGAAGGCCTTATTAAAAAATATGATCAAACGATCTCCAACTACATGGATAAACGTACAAATGGAAAAGAAACAAGAGGTTGGAGTCAAGAAGTATCCTCCTTTTATAACCACATTTATTATCCTGAAGTGAGAAGAATGTTGGAGCAGCAAGGATTCGATTTCAAGTAATTTTATTGATGGAAGAGTGTTTTCCAAAATTACATGAAAATCAATGTCTTAGGTTAAACAAGCCCTAAGCCGAAGATCGAACCGATTTGGATATCTGCTTTAATGGAGGAAAGCTGTCCTATTTAACAGACTTCTGTGGGTGATGCAACCATAACTTGGTTCTCAGTTCATTTTATAAACGTTAGAACGAGAGTCTTTTTATATGCACTGTTAGGGTTAGATAAGTTGATTTAATTGTTGCTAATATACGAACGTCTACGTTATAAAATGACAATAATAAAACTTGGAGGTTTTTTTGTGAATAATTCTCAATCTGTTGAAGCTCTTTTTAAACCATTCGAAATGGGAAATCTCAAACTATCTAATCGTATTATATTGGCACCTATGACTCGAAATTTTTCTCCAAATGGAGTGCCAGGGGAGGATGTCGCTGCGTATTATCGTCGTAGAGCTGAAAATGGTGTTGGACTTATTGTGACAGAGGGTACGTTTATCAACCATCCTGATGTTGCATCCGAGGTGCCAGCATGGCAGGAGGACGTACCACACTTATACGGAGAAGAGGCGCTAAACGGTTGGACAAAAGTAGTTGATGGAGTACACGAGGCCGGTGGGAAAATTTTCTCTCAAATGTGGCATATGGGTGCACGAGGCAACGTTAATGATTACTCAAAACAAGAAATTTCGGAATTGGTTGAAGCTTTCGTACAGGCAGCAGTCAATGCTAAAAAAGTTGGTTTTGATGGCATCGAGATTATGGCAGCCCATGGATTTTTAATCGATCAGTTCTTCTGGGAAAAAACAAACTCGCGTAACGATGAATACGGTGGCGACATTGTCAAACGTGCACGCTTTGCTAGTGAGGTTATCGCAGCTTGCCGACGTGCTGTTGGACCAGAATTTCCAATCGTGTTGCGAATCTCACAGTGGAAATATGATGCCTATACAGCAAAATTAGTTGAAACTCCAGAACAACTAAAACGTTTCTTAACGCCATTAGTTGATGCAGGCGTTGACATCTTTCATGCCTCTCTTCGTCGTTTTTGGGAACCAGCTTTTGAAGGATCTGAACTGAATCTCTCAGGATGGATAAAAAAACTGACAGGGAAACCAACAATTACAGTTGGATCTGTCGGTCTTGACGCTGATTTTTTGGATTTCTTTAATACCGGGGAAGAGGCTAATGGCAAAGCCAACAAGATGGGCGATTTAATCGAGAGATTGGAACGTGAAGAATTCGATTTGGTCGCAGTCGGGCGCGCATTATTGGCTGACCCTGACTGGGTAAACAAAATCCGCGATGGACGAACAGAAGAATTACTTCCGTTTACGCGTGAGGCAATCGAAACATTGTATTAAACGGGAGTATGAAAATTAACGAAGAACCTATATCGATTTGAAATGCACCCCCTAGAATATATTAGATAAACCCTGGGTTTAACCAATGTATTCTAAGGGTTCATTTTTTTATGGCTATTCGCATGCATATTTTGGAAGGTTGGATATAAAAGATTCATTAAATATCTGGATATTCATGGCTTCCAAGGTGTCCTCCTGTTCGCATAAAAAGGACTTGACTTAAATGCCTACACATTCTATAATTCAATTAATCAATTGAATAATGTTTTCTTGTTTCGACTAAAAGGAGGCATTTAATGAGAGAAACTTGTTGATTCAATCGTAGGATCTATGAAAAAGCGTAAGTAAGGAAAAAATTCTGAGCGTGATGAATAAAAGCTCAGCGTACACTCAAATTTCTAATGAATAGAGGGGTTTTCTATGAGTCATCAAGACAGTTTATTTAAAAAATCGAATTTTAAACGTATTGGAGAATTTAACTCGGTTTCTCCAGAGATATTCAAGGCGTTTGTAGCCTTTGAAAAGTTAGCATTGGCTGAAGGTAAACTTACAGCAAAATACAAGGAACTAATTGCAATTGCTATAGCCCACACCACGGGATGCCCTTATTGCATTGAGGTTCATGTAAAACAAGCTAAGAAACATGGTGTTTCAAAAGAGGAAATGGCAGAAGCTATAATGGTTGCCACCGCGCTCAAGGCAGGTTCGGCGATGGCTCATGGCGTTAATGCTTTAAATGCGTATGATGGTACCGATGACGACGAGTTATACCGTGCATCTTATATTAATAGACTGCGGGAGTTTACCCAATTAAGTGATTCGTTTAAATCCTTTGCTTCTTTTGATCAGCAAGCGTTGAAAGCCAGTATACTCAGTACCAAGGAAAAAGAATTGATTGCGGTTGCGGTTGCCCATACCACTGGGTGTCCATATTGCATTGATATTCATACGAAAGCAGCCAAAAAAGCCGGAGCAACCAAAGAAGAACTGGCTGAGTCGATTATGGTAGCTACTGCTTTAAAAGCTGGTTCCGCTCTTGCTCATGGAGTAAATGCACTGGTTGCATTTGACGAATAACTAAAACTGAGAAGGGGTAGAAACATGAAAATTGAAATCTGGTCTGACATTGCATGTCCATTCTGCTATATTGGTAAACAAAATCTGGAGCGAGCCTTAGATGGATTACCGTATAAAGATGAAATAAGTATTGAATACAAAAGCTTTGAGCTTGATCCGGGAGCTTCTTCGTATGATGGAACAAGTTTTGTAGAAAAATTAACCCCTAAATTTGGCGGAAGAGAACAAGCAAAAGAATTTCTTAGCCACTTAACTCAACAAGCCAAGAACGTGGGATTATCCTTTCAATTAGATAGTCTTAAACCCACCAATACACTGGATGCTCATCGTTTATTAAAATGGGCAAAAACGAATGGCAAAGAAACAACGTTGAATGAAAAATTACTTATTGCACATTTCACTGAATCAAAGGATGTAGGAGATTATGATACACTGGCCGATATTGCAGAAGCGGTTGGATTAAACAGAAAAGAAGCCCTCGAAGTATTAAAAAATAAGGATCTTTATAAAGATCAAGTACGAAAAGATCAAGATGAAGCTCGTCGAGTTGGGATTAGCGGGGTACCGTTCTTTATATTCAACCAAAAATATGCAGTTTCAGGGGCACAGCCGACAGAATCTTTTTCTCAAGTGTTGGAGAAAGTTTGGGAAGAAGAGCATCCGGTAGCTAAGTTTGAAATTCTTTCTGATGAAACCTCTAGTGAAGGACTATGTACTGATGAAGGGTGTGCGATCCCGCCTAAAAAGTCATAAAGGACAAGCGAGGATTCAATTAAGATAGGTCTATGAAAAATATAAAATAGAGGAGTCTTAAATATGAGTAAAATGAACGGTGTAGATGTGAATATGCTCGGAAGCTTGGCAGAAAAATATAAGGAAAATCCTGAGGATGCGATTACAAGTTTTGCTTCTACAGTAAAATGGAAAGATGGG
>NZ_JCBAIQ010000005.1:0-266435 GCF_059772165.1 Paenibacillus sp. TY11
TCGTTGGACGTTGATGTTACTGGCGAAATAGATCTGAACGTTTTCTTTGGCTTAAAAGAGGGGAATTCTGGCTTTGATGAAATAAACGTTCGTTTCAATGTGGACAGTGACGCAGATGAAACGCAGGTTGAAGAATTGGTTGCACAAGCCATAAAACTATCACCTGTGAGAAACACCATTGAAAGAAACGTTAAAGTGAATTCGACGTATACACTTAACAATTAAAACCATGAATACTTGATTGTTTTGCTAGAAAAGTAGACATTATGCGAGGAACACATAGCATAATGTCTACTTTTTTTATAATATTAGGATCAGGGTGCTTTCGTTTTCCCTTGTGGCTAAGGACATGTGTGGTCCCTTTTGCCAAACGCCCTACATACGTCAGTAGTTAGTATATTTAAAACAGCCGACAGACCGATGTACGAACTATTCTACAGTGGGAGAAAACAGATGAAGTACAATTTTGATGAATCAAGCTTCAATTGAACCGGTCTCTTTCTTGCCATTATGGGGAGATCTGTGGCCTACCAAAAGAACAGGGGGTTTCTCTTTATACTATAGGAGAAGCTCTGGAGTAGGTTTTAATTATTCGGCAGATGAACCTAAATCCGTAATAGATAACTTAATATCATATGTTAGTAGCAGATAACCTATAAAATACATTATCGCAGTAAGAATGTATAGATGTGGGCTTCAGGGTTATAACGCTTACCGAGAGGCACGTGGGAAGAAGAGTAAATACGAACCAAACGCAAGAAGCAGCAAGTGCAGCTATGGGCTTGGCCGTATTCAAACACACATTCAAAAGACCAGAAAGACCGACATTGGCCTGCAACTGCTGGTGAGGAAACTCGAAAAGAGACTTCGGGTTCTCTTTTTGTCGCTTTATATAATGGCTTTGGTTGACCTTCACAAATCGCTTGCCGGTAACGTTGTAATATGCGATCCGTTCAGCAAACCCTAAAGATCTTTACAAGAATATCTCTATAGTTCTAAAGACCGTTCTTCATTTAAGAGGAGAGGTCAGGATTATCTGGCGAAACCAGCGATTACGGAATCGAAATGCTTGTGGTTAGAACATGGCCAGATTTATTATTAGAACGAGGAATGGGAAAGGAACTTACCGGTGAAATCATATGTGCCTTTTACCTATAAAATGATGGTCCCCTACTTGCTGCTAGTGTTGCTTACGGACGTGTTGATCGGCTATATTTCGTATTCGATGCTTGTTCAATCACGGACAGAGATGGCCGAGACGAATATTCGGACTGGCATGGAGCAGACAAGGAACAATATTCTTTACCAGATGGACGGAATTCAGCGCATATCCGATACGCTATTTGGCAGCTTGGCGTTCCAGCAAGCCATTCAGAAGAAGGGAAACCCGCTGGACATTTACTGGACGATGATGGATGAGATCATCCCGCAGATGACAGCGCCGCTGCAGCTATCTGGGAACGATATTCGCCTTATGCTTTACACACTGAACAGCGATTTGAGCATTGTGAGTGGCGATAACCTCTCGGAGCCGATCGCGCAAAACGATTATTATATCCTGCCGTTCGGTGAGATTTCCCATTCCGAGTGGTTTCGTTCGCTTCAAGCCACGGAACGGGACAACATCTGGCTGCAAATCGATACCGACAGTAAACTTGGTAATATATCACATTTTCGCCGTTTGGTATCGTATGCCGATTATAAGACCGAAATCGGCTATGTGCGTATCACCGTGTCACTCGAAGACCTGTTGGGCGATTTCGTGGCCTTTCCGCTCGAAGAAGGGATTACGCTACGTCTGGTCGACCGTTCCACTGGCATATCGCTTTACCATCGAGGAATGGCCGAACAGAACGCCTCGCGCGAAGCGTATCTAAGCCTCCTGGAAGAGATCCCGGGTACTGATTTCGTAATCGAGACGCTGGTGCCCAATTCCTACTTGTCAAAGGATGCGGGTAGGTTACAGCGAATCATCATCACCGTATGTGCCATTAGCTTTGTTGTCATGGCCTTCATTGGCTATATCGTCGCCCGCCTTTCCGGGCGTAGGATGTCGAGGATCGTCAACCTTGTTCGTTCGTTCCAGGAAGGGAATTTTCTAAAGCGGATACAATTCTCCGGCAATGACGAGTTTGTACAAATCGCCGATGCGTTCAACGTGATGGCCAGTAGTATCCAAAAATTGATCGATAGCGTCTATATCGAAGGCATCCAAAAGAAACAAGCTGAGCTGGAGGCCTTGCAAGCACAGATCAATCCTCATTTCCTCTATAACACGCTGTCGACGATCGGAAGCTTGGCGAATCTCGGAGAGACAGACAAGGTGACGGAGATGGTGCAAGGGCTCTCCCGTTTTTACCGTCTCACCCTCAACCAAGGCCGTGTCTGCATTGAGCTGGAGAAAGAGCTGGAACAAGTGACGACCTATCTTGCGATCCAAAGGGTAAAATATGCGGACACGTTTACGGTGCATGTCGATGTCGAGCCCGATATTCTGCAGGTGCCGGTCATCAAGCTGACCCTGCAACCCTTCGTGGAGAACGTCTTTAAGCACGCTTGGTTCGGAGATTCTATCGCGATCCTGATTAAGGCGTGTCGTATTGGCGATCTTATCGAGCTGAAGGTCATCGACAACGGCATTGGCATGAAACCCCATACGGTGGAGCGATTGTTAAACAACTCGAGGCAAGAGGGCGGTTACGGTGTCAAAAACGTCGACGAGCGCATCAAACTGTTATATGGAGATCCTTACGGCGTCCAGATCGCAAGTATTTATGGAGGAGGAACGACGATTCGGATTCTACTCCCGGCTGGGCATCAGGATGGGCAGGGCGGCGAACCACGGCAGTAACCGTGAATTTGTATCCGTTTTCATTGAAGACCGCCATGTTGTCCTTCGGGGGGAAAAGGTATGATACATTCAGGCATAGTGCGTAAATGAGTGAAACGATCGGAGGCATGTACATGAGTGTTAATCTGTTGCTAGTTGATGATGAAGTGGTCGACCTCGAATGGCTACGCCGACGCGTCCTCGAGAGTGGGCTGAATGTCCGCGTGGCGGGCACGGCCCATAGCGGTTTTCAGGCATTGAAGCTCATGGAATCCGAACCGATCGACTTGATCTTATCGGACATTCGAATGCCGATCATGACAGGAACCGAATTCGCCCGGAAGGTCAAGACGATCCATCCGAAGGTTAAGATCGTATTTATTAGCGGCCACGAGGATTTCGGCTACGCCAAGGAAGCGATCGAGATCAATGCTTCAGGGTATTTGCTGAAGCCGGTCGAAGACCAAGAATTATTTCGCATACTGACGGAGCAGGTCGCGAAAATTGAGCAAGAACTGGAGCAAGATCGTTCCTTTACGGAAACCCTGTCGCTCGTGAACGAAGAGCTACTCCTACGGTGGTTTGAGGAACGAACGCCCGCGCCGGCCACATCGCACGTTAGTGGCGTGCTTGCGCATTATTTGGAGAAGGGCACGTCCGTGGCGATCGTGGAAATTGACGACTTAGAATGGAAGATGCGCAACCTTCCGCCGGAAGAGCAACGCGCAGAGATTCGAAAGATCAGCCGGACGATCAAGACATTTGCAGCGGACATCAGGTTCGGTACCGTCATCGAGGGGCAGGGAAACCGATTCGTGATTCTTGCAGCCGTGCCGGAGTCTAGGTTCAATAGCTTGCTTAAGGAGCTTGTCGAACATGTGAATCGAAGCACTTCTCGCACGGTCACGATCGGCGTCGGTCGTTACGCATCCAACGAGACGGAACTCCACGAGTCTTTTCGACAGGCGCTGGCGGCGCTTGGCGCCAAATGGCTGCTCGGCAAAAATCGAATCATTCAAGGAGTGATCGAGGCGCATCCTCAAAATACGCCGGGCAAGTGCATGGAAGAGAAGGTCAATCGAATGCTCGAAGCGATCTTGGACTACGACCTAGTCACAATTGACGACTGTTTGATGGAGTTGCTTCAACAGGATGTGACACTGACTGGCAAGGAAGGCGTGTACGCGCTTATCATACGCATGACGTCCAAGCTGCATGCCGATCTTCAGCAGCGAAAAGAAAATTTATACGAGCTGCTGGAATGGGAATCGCGCCAACCAGACGTACTATTTCAATTCGAGACGGTGCATGACATTCTGTCTTGGCTTCGCAGGGGATTCTTCGAGCTGTCTGAGATGCTGTACATCAAGGGACAAAGGCAGATGCGCAAACTAATTGAAGAAATCATGCGATACGTGGAGAATAACCTGGAGAAGAAAATTACGCTTAAGGAAGTCGCGGCGCATTTAGATTTTACTGCGAACTATTTGGGCCAGTTATTCAAAGAGGAGACGGGCACACATTTCAGCGATTACTTGATCGGCCTAAAGACGGATCGTGTGTGCGAGCTGCTTGAAGACCCGACGAAGAAAATTTATGAAATCGCTGATCAGATGGGCTATAAGAATATAATTTATTTCAACCGGAAGTTCAAGCAAGCAATGGGCATGACGCCGGGCGAATACCGCAAAAAGCACAAAATTTGATAGCTATATGTGTGATTGAGGTCCCGGTCGAATCATGACCGAGGGTCTTTTTTTCTACGCCTGATCAATGAACTCACTGACCTTATTTTGAATGTTTATTAGATAATTATGCTTCTTTTAAAATCTCTGTTGTTTGGTTCCAGCCGGCCTTGTTAATCAATGGGGCAGTGTAGTTTTTCATGGAGGGAAACGGCAACGTTTCGACAGATCGGTGAAAAAGTATAGTTTTTTGTTGCTTGGCTAAATTTTCAAGGCCTATAACGCTCGCCTATAATGGGGACAAAGAGGAGAGAGGAGAGGGAGCATATGAACCTGCATGGATTTTGGAGCGATGTCAGGAAGTATAAAACCCTGCTACTGATGCTCACGCCAGGCGTACTTTTTATTTTTCTGTTCGCCTACGTGCCTATGGCGGGAATCGTATTGGCGTTCAAGCAATTCAACTTCGACGGCGGTGTATTCGGGAGCCCCTGGAATGGTCTCGATAATTTCCGGTTTCTTTTCGAGTCAGGTGACGCCTGGCGCGTAACACGCAACACCGCGCTTTACAATATCGCGTTCATTGTCGTGAACAACGTAGTGCAAATCTTTGCCGCGATCCTGCTGTTCGAGGTGGGGGGGAAGTGGTTTCGAAAGTTGACTCAAACGGTGTTTTTCCTGCCTTACTTCATCTCGTGGGTTGTCGTCGGCGCCATTGCATTCAACTTATTTAGCTACGACTTCGGGTTTATTAACGCGATGTTGACGAAGCTGGGCATGGAGCCGATCGACATTTACAATACCCCCGCGTATTGGCCGTTCATTCTGGTCATCGTATCCACATGGAAGGCGTTTGGTTACGGGACGATCATGTATCTGGCTACCATCACGAGCATCGATACCGAGATGTACGAGGCGGCGGAAATCGATGGAGCCAACATATTCCAGAGAATCCTTAAAATTACTGTTCCAAACCTGTATCCAACAATGATTATCCTGGTGTTGCTGGCGATCGGCAATATTTTTCGTGGGGATTTCGGGATGTTCTACAACATGATCGGCAACAACGGTCTCTTATTCTCAAATACGGATGTCATCGATACGTTTGTCTTCCGCCTGCTGATGAGCTCAAATGAGATCGGCATGTCGGCCGCAGCGGGCTTCTACCAATCGTTGCTTGGCTTCGTGACCATCATGATTGCCAACTACGCGGTTCGCAAATACGATAAAGACCGTGCATTATTCTAAGAGAAGGAGGGAATGCCCATGTCTACGATAAATACGAGCCCAGTCGCCCAAGCGGTAGGCAGAAAACGCGTGTCTGCCGATCGTGTATTGCTCAATATTATCGGCTACGTCTCGCTTACTATTCTGGCTTTATTCTGCATCTTGCCTTTTATTTTGATCGTGTCCTCCTCGTTGACAGAGGAGAAGAGCATTATTGAGAATGGCTTTCAGTTGTTCCCGACGGTCTTCTCGATCGAAGCGTATAGTATTCTGTTCAAATATCCCTCACAGATGATCCAGGCTTACGCCGTCACGATCGGGGTGACCGCCATCGGGACGCTGGTCGGGCTGTTTTTGACCGCAATGACGGCCTATGTTCTGGCTAGGAAGGATTTCAAATGGCGAGGAACCTTCTCGTTCTACTTCTTCTTTACGACACTGTTCAACGGTGGGCTTGTCCCCTGGTATTTGCTCGTCGTTGAATACTTGCACCTAAAGGATACTTTTCTGGTATTGATTCTTCCCTTATTGATGAATGTGTTCTACATCATTGTCATGAAGACGTTCATGGGCAATATCCCGGAAGCGATTACAGAATCCGCTAAAATCGACGGAGCGGGCGATTTCAGGATCTTTATCGAGCTGATCATCCCTTTGTCGAAGCCGGCACTGGCGACCATAGGATTGTTCATCGCGCTTGGTTACTGGAACGATTGGTATAACCCGCTGCTCTTTATCTCGCAAGAGAATTTGATGCCGCTGCAGTACTATCTTTATCGCATGCTTGGGAATATGGACGGCATGCGCAAGGCGATGATGGAATCGGGGGCGGTTGTCAATTTAAATATCCCGACCGAAAGCTTGAAGATGGCGATGACGATTGTAGCGACAGGACCCATCCTAATCGCGTATCCGTTCATTCAGCGCTTTTTCGTCAAAGGCTTGACTGTCGGTTCAGTGAAAGGATGATCTCAGGGCAACTTGGTTATCGATAGCATGTCCGTTCACGTCAACGCCATTATCTGAATTAGGGGGAGTATGGATCATGAAACATAAGAAGAGGAATGCCATGTTGCTTCTTGTCATCGTGTTGTTGCTTAGTACGCTAATTAGCGCATGCGGTGGAAAAAATGGAAATTCAGGGGAGGGGAACGGTACAGACGGCGCGAACGACGGCACGGTTAAACTGAAAATGCTGCTGCTGGGCGCCAAGCCGGCGGATTACGACGAAGTGTTCGGTGAGGTGAACAAACTGCTGAAGAAGAAGATCAACACGACAGTCGATGTCGAATTCCTCGACTGGTCCGATTGGTCGCAGAAATATCCACTCAGGTTCGCAGCGAAAGATGATTTCGACTTGGTGTACACGGCGAACTGGGCATTCTATTCCAATCAGGCGCTAAATGGTGGCTTCTACGAACTGACCGACGAACTGCTGAAGTCCTATGCACCTATGACATGGAAAGCGATGCCGAAGCTCTCTTGGGACCAGGCGAAGATTAAGGGCAAGCTGTACATGGTGCCGAACAACAACCAAGAAATTATGGACAAAGTTCTGCTGATTCGTGAGGACTTACGCAAGAAGTACAATCTTGAGCCAGTCACCAGTCCCGAGACGTTTGCCGCCTACGCGAAGACGATTTCGAAGAACGAAAAAGGGATGAGCGGCTTCGCCGCAGCGGCAGGCGGAGGGTATAAATGGAACGAGCTGGATAATGTGCTGCTCGAGCAGTATAACGAATGGAAACTCGTAGATCCGAACATCCCGTTCGCTTATAAGCTCGACGATGCAACAGGTAAAGTTTTTAACGTTTATGATACGTCGGAATTCAAAAAATTGCTCATTTATTATAAAGACTTGGCCGATAACGGTGGTTGGTCCAAGAACGTTGTCAACAGCAAGAACGACGTTTGGCAGGAAATGAAGGCTGGCAAGGCCGCATCGTACAAACGTAATCTCGGATCTGTGGGCTTCGATTTGGCCGAGGCTCGTCGTACGCTTCCTGATGCCGACATGGCTATCGCCGACCTCACCCCGAATCAGAAGAAGACGGCTTCCATCTCGACGCAGAATGGCATGGCGGTTCATGCGACGACCAAGCATGTAGAGCGTTCCCTAATGGTGATCGACCTATTGCAGAACGACAAGCAAATTCATGATTTAACGATGTACGGCATCGCAGGCAAGCACTACGAGCCGGTCGGCGACGACAAGTTTAAACCAGGCGCGAGCCAAGCGAATTTCACCGGCTTCTCTTACTGGGGGTGGAATTCGGCACTTAATCGGACGGATGCTTCCTACCCTCAGGAAGCGACGAATATGGAAGCTGACTGGAAGAAGAAAGTTTATCACTATCCGCTTGAGACGTTCGTGTTCGACGACCAGAAGGTAAAGAATGAAATGGCTAGCATCGGCAACGTGATGTTACGATACGGCGTTCCGTTAGAGTACGGCCTGGTTCCGGATTTGGAGAAGGGTCAAGCCGAGTTGATCAAACAACTTAAAGTTGCAGGCATCGACAAAGTGCAAGCGGAACTGCAAAGCCAGATCGACGCCTTCTTATCAGGGAAATAATGTAAAGGGGGAGTCATTCCCTCTTTCTTTTTTCAACGAAAGGCGGGTACAGCAATGGCAACTTTCGAATTTTTAAAAGGGATAGATACCTCGTTTGTGGACGAAATCGAAGCGGCAGGAGGTACGTTTTGCGAAGACTGGGTGCAGGACGACATGCTGCGATTAAAGCGGAGCGCGTGAGTTGATCAAGTTGCGGATTTGGAACTACCCGAATCGGCGGATTCTGAAATCCGATACGGACGATCCAGTTGGCGTGGGACGGGATGTGATCCATAGAGGTTTTTGAAAGCGCTTCAATACAGATGTACTGATGCAAATAAAACAAGGAGGTAGTACAATGATAAATAGAATAATTGCTATGATTCTTACGTTTGCAATGATTATATCCATGACAGCCTTTATCTTACCGATAAAGGTAAGCGCTTCATCTATCCCTGACTCGTTCGCCAAAGGCGCAGATATCAGCTGGCTGCCACAATTAGAGGCCCTGGGTTATAAATTCTATAATGATAATGGGGAAGAGCAAGATCTTCTTCAGATTTTAAAGGATCACGGAATTGATTCCATAAGAATACGGGCCTTTGTTGATCCGTCTGATGATCCTTCCAATGGTCATTGCAGTACAGAAGAAGTAGTTGCATTAGCCTCTCGTGTAAGCGCTTTCGGATTTAGAGTTATGTTTGATTTACACTACAGTGATACTTGGGCTGACCCGGGAAAACAGATAACACCTAAAGCATGGGCCAACGATAATTTAGATCAATTAAAAGTACATGTATCGGAATACACTTCTGAGGTGATGAATGCTCTAAAAGTAGCAGGCGTAACACCAGAGTGGGTACAAATCGGAAATGAAATTAATAATGGAATGATGCATCCGTTGGGGGAGTATAGCAATACGTCCAACCTCGTTCAACTGATTCAAGCCGGATCGAGCGCAGCCAAAGCGGTTTTTCCTGAGATTAAGGTTATCATCCATAGAGCAGGCGGAGCAGAAAATGGCGTTGAACCGTTTTATGCCGGTCTGGTTGCAGCCGGTCTTAAAGATAGCGATTATGATATCATTGGCTTATCTTATTATCCGGATTCGGTCTTTACTTCCTCAATTAATGAATTAACTGAAAACATGAATAAACTCGCAGAAAAATATAGGAAGGAAGTCATGATTGTTGAAGTCGGGGGGGAAGTTGCCAAGGATGCTGATAGTGTTTATAACATGCTTGTAAATGTTCAAAATAAATTACATGCAGCTTCGAACGATTTGGGAACGGGTGTATTTTATTGGGCACCTGAGGGGAATTATTTTGGGTATTCTAAATCTGCATGGGACCCGGACGGTACGCCCTCATTGGCATTAGATGCATTTATTGACGGTGCTGTTGAAAATAATCGGTATCCTGTGCAATCTTTAGCTCTGGATAAGCACACGGAATCGATTGAAGTAGGTGCTACTAGTAAGCTAAATGCTATCATCAATCCTGCTAATGCAACCTATAAAGGAATTACTTTTACAAGCTCAAATCCTGATATTGTAAAGGTACATCCGTATAATGGGACTATTTCCGGACTTGCTGTTGGGACAGCAACCATATCGGTGGTTTCATATGATGGGGGTTTTACTGACTCTTCCAAAGTTACTGTGGTGCCAAGCACAAGTATGATTCAAAATCCTGGCTTTGAGATGGGATTAAAACCGTGGAAGGTTACTGGGGATACAGACGCGGTTAGTACAGATATTGACGTACACTCCGGCACATTAGCATTACACTATTGGAGATCAACAGCCACAGAATTCAAAGTTTCCCAAACTATCACAGGGATTAAAAATGGCACCTATCAATTATCTGCTTGGGTCTACGGCGGAGGAGAAGAAGAGATATCTGAGATTTTTGCCGGAGGTAAGAGGAAGAATTTTACAAATACCGGACAATGGTCTAATCCAACAATAGATAATATTGTAGTTACAAATGGAACTCTGACTATTGGCGCCCATCTAAAATTTCCCGGCGGGCAGTGGGGAAACATTGATGACTTCAAACTTATTAAGAAAGCCGATGCTGTAAAGTAACAAGATCTTTGGATCTAAGCTAAAGACATCGAAATTAAGTTATTGGAAAAACGGGTCCCCATTCCTTGGAATGGGGACCCGTTTCTTTCGTTTTGACTCATACTATTCGAAAGGGACTTTTTACGAGCAAGAGGCACAAGATTTGAATAGCTGCATGTGTGAGCGAGACCCCGGTTGAATCATGAACGGGGTTCTCTGTTTTTTGCTCTGAGGGAAAATACATGGTTCGACAGATCGGTGAAAAAGTATGGGTTATTGTTGCTAGGCTAAATTCTCGAGACCCATTACGCTATCCTATAATGGATACATAGCGGAGAGAGGAGAGGGAGAGCATGAACCTGCACAGATTTGGAGTGAGGAAGAATGAAACCCTGCTTCTAATGCTCACGCTGAGCCTATCGTGATCGGGTATCAGATGTTTCTGCTGGGTTTTCCGTCGATATCATCCTGCCGCATTTCAATCATGCTGGATGAGTTACCGAATACAATAAAATCGTATCGACGGCAGAGGCTTACGACATGGCGCTAGCTCACCGCAGTCACTCCATACCGATCGCTTTGACTGCTTGCCTGCAAGTAGATCAATAGGCATTCATTATAACAAAGCAAGTATCGATTACAAGGACGAAGCGTGGACGAGTGGTGAGCGTAAAGGACGAAAGGGCGTGGATGATTATGGTTAAGATCGAGACGTATTGGGAGGACTTGGGTGTAAGGCAAATCAATCGCGAGGAATCCAGGGCGTATTTTATTCCATATGGGGATACGCGGCGGGCGATGGAGGGGAAGCGAGGGCGATCTCCCTTTTACCAAACGCTGAATGGCAGCTGGAAATTCCGCTATTATGCCAGTGTACAGGGGGTTGAAAACGGGTTTTATGAGGAAAGGGCAGATGTCGGCGGATGGGACGATCTTCTTGTACCTTCCTGCTGGCAAGTGAACGGATACGACCAGCTGCATTATACGAACATCCACTATCCTTTTCCGTATAATCCGCCGTATGTGCCGGACGACAATCCGGCAGGGGTCTATGTCAGGGACTTCAATGTGCCGGTTAGCTGGGAGAAGAAGAAGCCGTTCATCGTGTTCGAGGGCGTGAACTCATGTTTTTACCTATGGGTCAACGGCCGGTTTGTCGGCTACAGTCAAGGAAGCCGGATGCCGGCGGAGTTCGATCTGACGGGCGTCTTGCGAACGGGATCGAACCGGGTTACTGTCATGGTCTTAAAATGGTGTGATGGTTCGTATATAGAGGATCAGGACGTTTGGCGATTTTCGGGTATTTTCCGGGACGTCTATTTGCTCGCACGCGATTCGCATTACATTCGGGATGTCTACAACAAGCAAGAGTTGGCGAGTGATTTCAGCTGGGCCGTGCTGCGCTGCGAAATCGAGGCGATTGGCCCTGTTGGCGTAAAAGCGGAACTACTTGACACGGCCGGTAAGCAGGTCGGCTTCCAATCGGCGGCAATCGACGGGAAGGGTATGCTAGCGTTCCATGTCGAAGCGCCGGTGCTGTGGAACGCGGAGTGTCCTTATTTGTACCAGTTACTCGTATACTCCGGACAAGAAGTCCTCCGATTCCAGGTAGGCTTCCGCAAAATCGAAATCAAGGACGGTGTCTTTCGGATTAATGGACAGGCCGTTAAGCTAAAAGGGGTCAATCGGCATGACTCTCATCCCGAGCTGGGACAGACCATTCCCGTTCCCCACATGGTTCAAGACCTTGTCTTAATGAAGCGGTATAACATCAACACGATTCGGTCTTCACATTATCCCAACGACTCGAAATTTTTGGAGCTTTGCGACGAATACGGATTTTACGTCATCGACGAGGCGGACTTGGAATGCCATGGGGTGCTGCCCGCGACGGGAACCTACCATGCCTTGACGAAGAATCCAGCCTGGCGGGACAGCTTTGTCGAACGCGCGGAACGGATGATCGAACGGGATAAAAACCACCCGTCCGTCATCATTTGGTCGATGGGGAATGAATCTGGTTTCGACGCCAATCATATCGCGATGGCGGAGTGGGCGAAAGTGCGCGATCCATCCCGTCCGATTCACTACGAAGGCGCCGCACCACGCCATCAAGGCAGCACCGAAACGAGGTGTTTGGACATGGATAGCCATATGTACGAATCGATCGAGTATATTGAGAATTATGCGAAGGACGAAACGGCTACGATGCCGCTCTTCTTATGCGAGTACAGCCATGCGATGGGCAATGGCCCCGGGGATTTGAAGGATTACTGGGACGTCATATATAAATACCCAAAGCTGATGGGCGGCTGCGTCTGGGAATGGTGCGATCACGGGATTTTGACGCGGACGGAGGACGGCACACCTTTCTTCGGCTACGGAGGCGACTTCGGGGATCGGCCAAATGACGGAAATTTCTGCATTGACGGACTCGTGTCGCCGGACCGCGTTCCGCATACCGGTCTGCTCGAGCTGAAGCAAGTCATCGCTCCAATTCGCGTGGAAGCAAAGGCGCTTGAGGAAGGAAAGCTCGATGTCACGAATCTATACGACTTCATCGACTTGTCCCACGTCATCTTCCATTGGAAGGTCGAGAAGGACGGCCAAGTCGCGGGACAAGGCCTGCTCGAAGGGCTGTCGACGCCGCCGCACGCAACGGAAACGATATCGATCCCGGTATGCTGGCCTAAGGAGTCGGAGAGCCGTTATTTCCTGACGATCTCATACCGATTGAACCGCGAGACGTCATGGGGCGATTTGGGGCACGAAATTGCGTTTGAGCAATTCGAGCTACCCGTCATCCGAAAGAAAGTAGACGTCGTTGCCGTTGACCGGCCCGGCATCTTGGCGCGGGAGGAGGATGGGATGCTGACGATCAAAGGCTTCGATTTCGTCCATCACTTCGATTTATGCAAGGGAGCATTCACGGCGATTTCCCGGCACGGCGTGCCGCTTATTCAAGAAGCGGTTGCCTTCTCCGTATGGCGTGCGCCAACTGATAACGACCGCTTTGTGAAAGAAAAGTGGCTTGAGGCCGGATTTGATCGGGCGGTCACGAAGGTGTATCGCGTGGATTGGAAGCAGGAGGAAGTCGGTTCGGTCACCATTCAAGTCCCCTTCTCATTGGGCGGCCATAGCGTACCGACCATTCTCTCAGGAAACGCCGAATGGACAGTGTTGGCGACGGGGGAAATCGCGCTATGCGTAAAAGCGAACGTGAAGGAGGACCTGTTGTATTTGCCTCGCTTCGGGCTTCAACTCACGATGCCTGCCGGCATGGAGGAAGTAGAATACTTCGGACTCGGCCCGCACGAGAGCTATATGGACAAACGTCGAAGCGTAAAGAAAGGGCATTACCTGACGACAGTCGATGAGATGTTTGTTCCTTACATTAAACCGCAAGAAAATGGCTCACGATTCGGAACAGAATGGGTCACTGTATCCAATGCACTAGGCATGGGCCTTCGTTTCAAAGGGGATGAGGCCTTCTCGTTCAATGCAGGGCATTACGGCATGGACGATCTTGCGGCTGCGGGGCATCTCCATGAGCTTACTAAGCGTAAAGAAACGTTTATCCATCTTGATTACAAGATGAGTGGGATTGGATCGAACTCTTGCGGTCCGGAGCTGCTCCAGCCATATCGTCTGGATGAAAAGGAAATTGAATTTGGTTTGTTCATCATTCCGGTGTTTAAAGCAGATGAGTAGCTATTCCTGCCCAGCAGCACAAATACGATAAGTTCAAACGGATTCGTTTGATTCCAAGATCTAGCTGCATTTTTGCAGGTAGATGCCCGATTTTGTCCATAGTTCACCATTACACGAGGAGAGATAGACGCTATGAAGAACACGCAAGTATTCCCACCCGTCAGCGACAAGCTTCCCGTCATGATGCACGGCGCTGATTACAATCCAGATCAATGGCTTCGTTATCCGGAGGTGCTCGAAGAAGATATCCGTCTGATGAAGCTTTCCGGCTGCAACGTCATGTCGATCGGCATATTCGCATGGGCCGCGCTCGAACCGACGGAAGGCACGTTTACCTTCGATTGGCTGGACCAGATGCTCGAGCGCTTTGAAGCGAACGGTATTTATGCTTGGCTGGCGACGCCGAGCGGCGCACGTCCGGCTTGGATGTCGGAGAAGTATCCTGAGGTTCGGCGGGTCGAAGCGAATCGCATCCGCAACCTGCACGGCATGCGTCACAATCACTGCTATACATCACCGGTTTACCGCGAGAAGACTTCCATCATCAACCGGAAGCTGGCGGAGCGTTACGGCGACCATCCGGCGGTCGTAGGATGGCATATTTCCAACGAATTCGGCGGTGATTGTCATTGCGACTATTGCCAAGACGCCTTCCGGGAGTGGTTGAAAAATAAATACGGCACGCTTGAGGTGTTAAACCATGCGTGGTGGTCGACGTTCTGGGCGCATACGTACCTCGATTGGGGGCAGATCGAATCCCCTGCTCCGCATGGCGAATCCGCAGTACACGGCCAGAATCTCGACTGGCGCCGCTTCGTGACGGACCAAACGATCGATTTCTGCCGGTACGAGATCGAAGCGATACGGAAAGCAGGGTCAGCGTTGCCGGTCACGACAAACATGCATATGTTCGAGGGTTTGGACTACCGTAAATTCGGAGATTTGCTCGACATCATTTCCTGGGACGCTTACCCGACGTGGCATGAGCATCAAGACAACGCCAAACTGGGAGCATTCGTCGCGTTCTATCACGACCTGTTTCGTTCTATCAAGGGGCGGCCGTTCCTGCTGATGGAAAGCACGCCGAGCCTGACCAACTGGCAGCCGGTCAGCAAGCTAAAGCAGCCGGGTATGCACAAACTGTCTTCGTTGCAAGCCGTGTCGCACGGCTCGGATTCCGTCCAATACTTCCAATGGCGCAAAAGCCGCGGCTCCAGCGAGAAATTCCACGGCGCGGTCGTGGACCATGTCGGTCACGAGCATACGCGCGTCTTCCGCGATGTCACGGAGCTTAGCCAGACGCTGGCGAGATTGAGCGAGGTCGTTGGGACTTCGACGCCCGCGCAAGCGGCAATCCTGTTCGATTGGGATAACCGTTGGGCAATCAAGGATGCACAAGGGCCGCGCAACATGGGTCTCCATTACGAAGAGACCGCGTACGCTCAGCACCGCGCGCTGTGGTCTCACGGCGTGCCAACCGACGTCATCGGCTCCGAGGACGACTTCACGCCGTACAAGCTGATCGTCGCGCCCATGCTATATTTGTGCCGGGAGGAAACGGGGAAGAAGCTAGAACTTTTCGTCGAGAATGGGGGGACGCTGGTCGCGACGTACTGGTCCGGCATCGTCGACGAGCATGATCTTTGCCACCTCGGGGGTTTCCCGGGACCGCTACGCAACACGCTTGGCATTTGGGCGGAGGAGATCGAGGGCTTGTACGACCATGATCGCAACGGCGTCGTATTGGCGGCGGACAATCCACTCGGGCTGGCAGGAACATTTGAATCGCATGAACTTTGCGAGCTGATCCATACGGAGGGTGCGGAAGTGCTTGGCGTCTACACGGACAGTTTCTATGCAGGCCGTCCCGCACTGACGGTGAACCGACTGGGCAAAGGCCGCGCCTATTACATGGCGACCCGCTTCAAGGACGATTTCCTGGACGCATTCTATGGCCAATTGGCTGAAGAGGCCGGCCTGGAGCGGGTAATCGATACAAAGCTTCCTCATGGCGTTACGGCGCAGGCGCGGACGAACGGAACGGCCGACTTCGTGTTTATCCAGAATTTCGGAGGCATGCCGCAGCGCGTCGAATTGGACGGCCGGTCCTACACGGATATGGAAACCGGCGAAGCGGCGGGTGATGTCGTCGAGCTTGGTGCAAACGGCATTCGCTTGTTGAAACGGCAAGCGAAATCCTGGTAATAAGGGGAGGCAACAAGTATGACGCAAATGATCAAGGTAAAGAACATCGACAGGTGGAATCTATCCTTTCACCCTTAGGCTCGGCGTACAGATCCGGAAGGTCGACGCATCGGCTTTACGAACTATTATGTGGAAATGGATGGCAAATGTGCCTTGTTAGTAAAGATGATGACTGCATAGGGTAAAAGAATACAATCTGAAGCATTTCAAATAGTAAAAATTTGGTTCTCCGATCAGCTCCTGCAGGAAGATGCTTTACCTTAAAACCCGAACATTAAAAAGATGGCCAACATACTGGCTACAGCTATATAATGACAATAGGTAAGGCAGGAAGTTTTATTACAAGATTTCCACCAGGCTCTTGACCCACTACAACTTCTAGAGCTATCGACATGATCAGGTGTTAACGTTGTGGCGGGGAGGAAATTTTGATGATGGATGCCACGATTATGCGAGTTCATCAGCATGGATCAGGCACTAAAAGGGGGAAAACAAACAAGCGACCGGACGTCCCCGTGGTGGATGCGTAAGCAATCCATTTCGCTTCGAATTGACCGGAGGCGGGGCGCATGATTCCATCTATGGATGCGAAATGCTTAAAGCCATGAACTGACTATGAAACAGTCTAGCCAACTGGGCTTACGATACGAATGCAATCCGGGCCTTTTTTGGAAGAACAACAGGCCATCCCTGTGATTCTGGGTAAGAAAAACCGCCGAGTACCATCGAAATATGAATATGATCGGGATATCTACAAAGAACGTCACTTGGTAGAATAGTAGTTTTCTAATAAATCGGTTGATATACGTCTTTTTCCGTTCCTATGCCTATCACAAAAAGTTATCCGGCGCAGTTATTTACGTACTGCGCCTATTGGTTTTAAAGAAGTTTGGAAAAAATGAACAAGTGGAACAGAATGATGGTAACGCTGGAGGTTACCGTCTAAGAAGCTCCTCCAACCAGAGTTCCAACCGAAATACTTGTCAGGAGTCTGCTGCTGACTGAGGAACTTCATCAACGGTTACAATGCCCATTACTGTTATAAGTCTGTCATCTCAGCCTAAACTATGATAATTCTTCAGGTGATGTAACTCCTGTAGACGATATCAGTTTTGCAGTGCCCAAGGGGGAGATACTTGATAATATCGGCGAGTCTGGAAGTGGTAAAAGTGTTACTTCATTGGCTTGCTAAACTTGCTGGGCAAAGCTGGAAAATTCAGCGCGGACAATTGGATTTCAAAGGCAGGGCGATTCTCGACTGGGAGATGCAACAGTCAAAAAGGAAAGAAATTTCCTTCATATTCCAAAAACCAATGACTTCACTTAATCCTTTGTTCACCATAAGAAACCAGTTAGTCGAAATGATTATGCTCCATTTGCAATTGAAGAAGAAAGCTGCAACTCATATTGCCATTCAGATGCTGTACAAGGTGGGAATTAGAGAGTGTCTATTATAGAAGTCAAGGAGTGATTAGCCGTATGAACTGGATCGAATCATTACAGATGGCTATCCATTATATGGAGACCATTTACTCGAAAAACGATTAAGCAGATCTTTTCATTAAGATACCTATAATCTTGGGAGGTACCCAAGTCAGAATGCTGGACTGTACTAGATCTTGTTGAAGAGCATTAAAGACTACTCCAACTCAATTGAAAATTGATACAACCATTCGTCAATGCTGTGGTCAGGTACATTTAAAGCACGGTAGGTCGCTGGAACATCCGGGTATCCCCCTACATCTTCCTGACTATCAATTATCTTTCCTCGACCCGTTAGAAAATCGGAGATAATTCGTTGATCTGTTGCATCCCGGTCCTCCGGCCTTGCTCCTGCATGCTCAGTGACCTCCTTTACTACTTCCGAGGCAGCTAGTGCTTCAAGTCCTTCAACCCAAACAGGTGGATTGTCAAGTTCCTTGATTCCTCCAAAAGTCAGCGGGACTGACTTGCCATTACGGTCATAAGCAAGATTATCTTTGAGATAAGCCCAGCCGCTTTTACTGTTCGTTCCGACAATGCCTAACCCTTTAATCGTATCTACTCCATGCCGCATGTAATTCCCGACGATACTGACTCTAGGGCCTTCCGGTTTGATCCCCGTATCCGTCCATTCATTCTCCACGAATCCGAGTCGAATTGCCCATTTTCCTGGATTATAAATGACATTGTTAACAATTACGCCCGTCGAGAATGCTTTGAACCACGGATTACGTTCCATGTTATGGGCATAAAGGTTTCCGATGACTGCCACGTCCTGGACGTAATCATGAACGAGCGTGCCCATGGAATGGGGGCCCTTCTCATGAACGGAATTATATAGGCCTTCGGCGATTATACTATTACTGAGTGTTACACGGTGGGTAGTCGCCTTGGTTCCGCTGGTACGAGGACCTGAGAAGGACATGTTCTCATCCACTCCCCAAGAAAAGGAGCAATGGTCAATGACAATGTTATAAGCGGAGGCTCCGTAAGTGGATACATCTGGTTCAAAGCCTGCACCTTGAGTGCTGTCACCGTTGCCCATCCGAAACCGGACGTGCTGCATCAACACATCATGCGTTCTGATCTGCATACCTCCCTGGATGAATGTAATGCCAGGGGAGGGAGCCGTTTGACCTGCGATGGTCACGTAGGGTTCTCTTAGCTCAAGACGCTCCTTTTCTAGATTTATGACACCGCCGACTTCAAATACAATAATCCGCGGTCCCTTGGTTTCTAATGCCGCACGAAATGAGCCTTGCCCATCATTGTTCAGGTTGGTCACTTTGATTATCTTTCCGCCCCGGCCTGCTGAAGTGTCAGTCCCGTATCCCACGGCTCCCGGGAACACCGGTTGTGCTCCGGCTTCACCCGCTGTTACAGCCCCCATCATCCATATCCACATCAACAACATACATAAGCCTACCTTCCATCCTTGTTGCAAACAGCTTCGTAAATCCATTTAGGATATTCCTCCTTTTTTATTATACTAATGATATTATATATATATCCTAATCTAACTTTTTTTGAGATTCGTTCCAACTATTTTAGCACAAAAAGATTATGAACCAGCCACTATTGTCGATTTTGTGTTTTCTATAAAACTAAAAATACCTATCAACTTAATGCTGTTGGTAGGTATTTACTATCCCAAGTGCTTGGGATTACTCCGTAGTAACGGACGATTGGGTAGCCGCAACTGGAGTTTGCCCCTTAGAATCAACCACAGATCGGATCTAGAAAAAAATATGAAGATCACATTACAGAAAGTGCATAAATAAAGGGACTGCTCTCAGAGTGGAAAAACTTATACTCATAAGGAGCCGCGATAATCGCAGTTTTTGATTTAGCGTTATAAATCTTGTCCGGATCCATGGACAGGGACATAAGTTCAAAACCAATTTGCTATTGCTCAATTTTTTTGAAAATATAAAAATTCCAAAAGGTGAGTTTGAAATTAAGTTTGAAGAAAACTTGATACATCAAATATTATCACAGGGCTCTATCTACGAAAAATTTGGAAACAGACGGATATCTAGTCGGTTATTACAACTATCAATTAAGAAAGCCACTATTGTTTGTAATAGTGATGCATTAAATGACTCAAAGCAAAGTAGGAATAGATTTCATGGGGCACAGAAGGTATGAAATTTTGGCTTTAGGAAGAATGGACACGGAAAAAAGATATTATGTAAGGGAGTAGTACTTTGTTCCATATGTATCATCTAAAATGAGTATGCTTGATCGTAGTCAAATGAAATAATTTCACTGATAAATTTATTCGCTGTCCAAAACTAATATTACTTATTATTGGGGGCAATCCCACTCGTGAATATACAGTTAACATCTATGTATTGGTGACAATCAGTGGAACATACTTTTCTCAGTGTATTTTATAGAAAAAGTAACGTTTATACTTACTAGATGTTATAAATATCATTGATTAATGTTATAAAAACAGCCAGTTTAAGCATGTTATAGTCTCAATTAAAGTTAACCCACAAACCAAGCGTTCGATTACAACCCATATGACGGAGTCAATCGCGCGTGAAAAAGGTTTTGCGGAGTTGAAGCTAGTGAAAGAACCGAGGGGAGCACACCGAAAAGCGGCTTATACCACTACAGCCTTCCGGTCTGGTCCAATGACTCGTCCTCTCTATTTATGTTCTTACCAAGAGAAAAGATGAGTCGAATGCCAATCTTACAAGGATTGGTTTGTCCACAAAAGATCTAGGGCCAGAACAATTAGTTAAACATTCAATCAAGCCATGATTTACAAAAACTACGACTATGCACTGAGTCTGCTTGTTCAAGGATTATCCTCTTTAATTATGGGCTTGAATCCGCGCCAAATAAGCTATAAAATAATCGATTCTGGCACCATGGGCGACAAATTGCATATAGATACGCGAGAGCAATGGGTCTACACAGCAGACCCTTACAGTTTAACACGGGATGCCAGATATGTGATAATTGGTGACAGATACGGTTATAAAATCGAATCCATTAAAATACTTGACAACTCGACGGTTAGTCAAATGGATAGTGATTTTGTGGAAAGAAAAAAGGGCTCTACAACAGAAAGGCTGTTTTCAATGGATGACATTCCCCAAGCCAAACGTCTTAAGGGGGAAGGCCGGATTGCTTCTTCGTATGCATCGGATGTCGATCTTGAGTAGTAAGGATATGTACAATTGCTGGACTATAATCTGGACCAATATCAATTTAAGGAAGTCCATCAGATTACTTCATTGAACGGAAAAGACGATGTGGGGATTGAAAATTTGGCCTTTTCATCCAATGGACAATATGCTACTATAACGCTTCATTCAAGTGCTTCTGACTACCGCACGGATGAAATGCTGCTTAAACTTATGGACGACAGCGAACTCCTGCTGAGTTCATTACTGCGACATACGGCTGTGAAAATGTATAGGTGGATTATTGGAATGAACAGAACCTGTACTCTAATGTCAAGAGCAACGGACAGACGATTCTACTACAAATGGGATGCACTAACTGGTAAACAGCACCTATTGTAAGACGGTAAGTCACTTACACGAAATAGATGATACGTTAAAGAGGCTCAGGAGGAAATCCCCTGAACCTCTTTTTTACTGACCTTAAAGCTGTTTGACCAGTAATACATGAGGAAGTTCATCCTCTATGAAAACCTCAGAGGCAGTTTGATAGCCGAGTTTATGATAGAAAGGTTCCGCTTGTGTCTGTCCATGCAACTTGGCTTGGTTTAAGCCTTTGTTTAGGGCATGTTGCTCAAGGAATGCAAGGATCATTTTGCCAACACCGTGTTTACGGTGGCTGGCTACAACACATATTCTTTCAAACTTAGCTATGCCATCTACGATTCTCCATCTGCTGGCGCCTACAGGCTGGCCTTGATCCCATATCACCATATGTTCTGCTTCTTGATCATAGGCATCAAATTCTTCTTCGTGCGAAATTCCTTGTTCTTCGACAAATACAGCTTTCCTGATTTGAAAGGCTGCCTTGAGTTCTTCCTCAGTCATGACTATTTTTGCATTCAATGCTGTTCACCTCATAATTATTAGGATGAGTTGCAAACTCATGAGCAACCGCGGCTTAGGGAGTAATATTAAATTCAATTGTCCAGTCGAAGATATCACTGTTTACCTGAATATTCTATCAAAATAATATCTAGGTTCAAAGTTTTTTTGATTTCATCGTCTGCATATCTTTTTCGTTACTCTTGATATCTCTATCCTCTTGGATTCGTTGCATATCTTATATGATAAGCGTCATGATTACATTGATCCTCAATGTCCCCAATGTAGTAATGAGGGATTAAATGATTAATGATGTTCAGAGAAAGCCGAGCTTTTATGTTTGCAAAGTGAATTAGGGCACGACAGGGGGGGATCTGCATTCCTCCAAGTACGATTTGACCACCGCATGGGAGAACTCTCCCTCGAAAAAAACAAGGCTTCAAGAAAGGGATGCTATCGATAATTCTAAGTATCATCCGACAACACCCCCCAAAGAGATCGCTTCGCTTTGAAGTGAGATATCCAAAACATTTTTTAATGAGAACGGGATGTACACTTCTCAAATTTCTGAAACCTAAATTCACTAAGAGGGACAGAGAAGAAATTTAGAAGGTTGTTGTAACATATGAAGAGCATGATGTACGAGACATCAGCTAACAATATATTTACGTATTATCCTATTCGTTCTTCTGTCGCCAAAGAGATTCTTATAGGGGGATAAATCTGAAGAATAATCCATAAGATTGCTCAAGCATGTTTTTTCCCATTTAACCATGTTAAAATGAAAAAAATAATTAGAGATATGGCATGGAGAGAAGGCAGGGAGAATCAATGAAACCAAAACTTAACGATGTTGCACAATTAGCTGGAGTTTCACCGACTACGGTTTCTCGCGTACTTAATAATCGTGGCTATATCAGTCAAGAAACGAAGGATCAAGTTCATAAAGCGATGCAGGAGTTGAATTATTTTCCAAATGATGTGGCTCGGTCATTATTTAGTAAACGAACAAATCTGATTGGATTAATCATTCCAACTACAAGCAACCCATTTTTCGGAGAGCTGACTTTTCATATAGAGAATATTTGTGCGTCATTAGGCTATAAGCTATTGCTTTGTAACAGTTTGAATCAGCTGGATAAAGAAGAATCTTATGTGGATATGCTTATGCGAAATCAAGTTGACGGTATTATCGTTGGTACACACAACCGAGGTATCGTAAATTATGAACAGAAGAACATTGCCGTCATTGCGATCGATCGCTTCCTATCCGATTCAATCCCAGTTGTAGGATCGGATAATTATTTGGGTGGAAAACTGGCGTCAGAACTGCTTATTGAAAAGGGGTGCAAGCATATCTTACACATAAATGGCCCTGTTGAATTGGAAACACCGGCGAGCTTAAGAAGAAAAGCATATGAAGATGTGATGGAGCAGTATGGTCGAAAGGCAATTACCTATGAAATACATGATCCCTTCCACCAACAGAATCACGATGAACCGATTAAACGCTTGCTCGATGAACATCCTGAAGTAGATGGATTGTTTGCGAGTAATGACTTGGTGGCTGCGTCTTTTATTGCTAAAGCAAGAAGAAGAGGAAAACGTGTTCCTGAAGATATTCGCGTAATTGGATATGACGGAACAGAAACAACCCGCAATCTTCTCCCTGAATTAACGACAATTCAGCAACCAATACAGGAAATCGCGAGATCTTCCATAGAGTTACTTATTAAAGAAATAGAAGGCGGATTCAGTGATGTCCCGAGAGAAACCTATCTACCAGTGAAACTGATTGAAGCTAGTACAGCTTAATACAATTTCCATAGTTTTCAGCATTGTGATATAAGGTGGAGCTATCCTTATTAGAGTAATTGAAACCAAAGAGGAGAGCTCTTTTTCTTTCGGAAATATGTCAAGCGGTTGACATATGAAAGCGGTTGACATATAATCGATCTGTAAATACGGAAGTGCTTTCATTTACATTAAATGTTCAACTTAGAGGAGCGTTCGATATGAGAAAGTCAAAGAGCATGTACTGGAAACTAAGTGCCTATTTCTTCTTTTTCTTCTTTACTTGGTCAGCAAGTTATTCATTGTTCTCCATCTGGCTAGGGCAAGAAATCAGTCTGAATGGTGCTGAAACAGGTGTTATTTTTACTGTAAACGCTATCTTTGCGCTATCTATGCAACCGCTTTATGGCTATATATCTGATAAAATCGGATTAAAGAAGCATATTTTATTTCTAATCAGTTCTTTGCTCTTATTTGTTGGTCCTTTCTATATCTTTATCTATGGGCCGTTACTTCAATACAATGTATTTCTCGGCGCCATTGTAGGTGGATTATACTTGGGTATTTCTTTTTTGGCAGGGATCGGAGCCATCGAATCTTATGTCGAGAAAGTCAGCCGAAAATATGACTTTGAATACGGAAAATCTCGTATGTGGGGCTCGCTAGGTTGGGCAGCAGCAACATTTTTTGCTGGTCAGCTCTTCAATATCAACCCTAACATTAACTTCTGGATTGCATCAGTATCTGCTGTCATTCTGTTTATCATTACGATGACAATTAAAGTTGAAATGACAGATTCCGAGATGGAGCGAGCAGAATCCGTTAACTTTAAGCAAATCGGCTATTTGTTTGCAAATAAGCATTTGTGGTTCTTCATTTTATATGTTCTTGGTGTTACCTGTATTTACAATGTGTATGACCAGCAATTCCCGAATTACTTTTCATCGACGTTCTCAACGGTTGCTTTAGGCAATCAAGTTTACGGTTACTTAAATTCCCTACAAGTATTCTTGGAAGCAGGTATGATGTTCTTAGCGCCTTTCATTGTCAACAAAATTGGAGCAAAAAAGGGTCTGATATTGGCAGGGTTCTTGATGGCGTTTCGGATCATGGGTTCAGGCTTAGTTATTGGACCTTATGGTATCTCCGCTATGAAATTGATTCACGCATTGGAACTGCCAATCATGCTGATCTCCGTATTTAAGTACTTGGCTGCGAATTTCGATACGCGTCTGTCTTCGATCTTGTATCTGGTGGGATACCAGTTTATGAGTCAGGTAGGAGCTTCGATCTTCTCGCCAATCGCCGGTATGTCTTATGACATTAGAGGCTTTGCAAATACGTACGTGATTATGGGTGTTTTCGTATTTGCCTTTACAACAATCTCAATCTTTACCTTAAAGAAAGAACCGAAAAAGCTGGATCCCAAGCCTAACAAGCATATTGAAACAGCATAGGAGGAAGACAAATGAACACATATAATAACAATACGAAGCAAGCTGAGGAAGCATTGAAACAGGCAGAAGCAAAAATGAACAAGCGGTACCGATTAGGTTATCATATTATGGCACCAGCAAACTGGATTAACGACCCAAATGGATTAATTCAATTTGAAGGTGAATATCACGTCTTCTATCAGCATCATCCTTATGATGAGAACTGGGGTCCAATGCATTGGGGACACGTGAAGAGTAAAGACCTTGTACATTGGGAGCATTGTCCGATTGCATTAGCGCCTGGAGATGCGTGTGACCTTGATGGCTGCTTCTCAGGAAGCGCAGTAGATAATAACGGCGAACTGACATTGATCTATACTGGGCATCACTATATTGATCAACCAAACAATATCTTTTTCCAAAATCAAAATGTGGCAGTAAGCACAGATGGCATTCATTTTACAAAACTAAGGCAGAATCCCGTAATCGCTGAACCTCCGACAGATAGCTCCCAGCATTTCCGTGATCCGAAGGTATGGAAGCATGAGGATACATGGTACATGATCCTAGGTAACAGCACGAAAGAAGATCTGCCGCGTGTTATTCTATATACATCTCCTGATCTTAGAACTTGGACCTATCATGGTGTGCTTCTGCAGGGAGATAAGAATATGGGCTTCATGTGGGAGTGCCCTGATTTCTTTGAACTGAACGGTAAGCATATATTTATGTTCTCCCCACAAGGTATTGATGCGCAAGGAGATAAGTACAATAACTTGTTCCAGACGGGATATTATGTCGGCGAATATAATTATGATAGTAATGAATATAAGCATGGAGAGTTCATCGAGTTGGATAATGGTCATGACTTCTATGCGGTTCAAACTTTTCTAGATGATCAAGGTCGCCGCATTGCGATTGGTTGGATGGATATGTGGGAATCGGATATGCCGACGAAAGCAGACGGCTGGTGTGGAACAATGACGATCCCACGTTTAATTACGTTGGGTGACAATAATAAAGTACTGATGACTCCAGTTGAAGAAATGAAGTTACTTCGTCAAAGTAAACATGTTTTGTATCAATATGGCGCTATTTCTGGAAGTTACTACAAGGAAGTTGAAGCCGATCTGCTTGAAGTTAAGGTAGTGTTCGACCTCACGCAGTCAAGTGCAGACCTGGTAGGCTTGAAGTTTCGCGGAACAGGTCGAGAAGAAACGGTTATCACATATTCTATTCCGGAGCAGAAACTTATGCTTAATTGTTCTAAATCAGGTAAGAAGACAGATGGAATACGTCAAACAGCATTCAATGCTGAGGGACAGCTGACATTGCATATATATCTGGATCGCTCATCCATTGAAATGTTTGCGAATGAAGGGCAAGCTACGATGACAAGTCGCATCTATCCGAGTGAGAAATTGCTAGGCATAGAAATCATAACGGAGGGTGGAGAGGCACTAGTAAATGGGCTGACATATTGGAAATTGAAAGATATATGGCAAGCTGAATAACTCAATGAAAAGATTGCAGTTCATATTATGTAAAAGAAAACTAAGATTTTATATCGCTAAATTACTTAAGATAATCGGAAAAAACGTGTTTAAAAGAAGCAATATGTGGTTAATATTGACCATAAGATACTTTGAAACAAAAAAATCAAAAATAACACTAAACAAGACGACACTGCAGAAAATATGTAGTGTCGTTTTTTTAAAGGCTACATTTGAAAATCTCTGGACTTAATTTTATCTGTGAAAGCAACAAACAAGACTAGGCAATTAAGTTGTTCTTTGAAAGGAGAAGGAGTGAAGGTGGATCAAAAGTTAACCTTAGCAATGCTTTTCAAATCAATTATTTTAGCCGAGTGATGTATGCTTTGGAGGTTGGTAATATTGATTACCAGGAAGGTAGGATTTCTTTATGGAATCTTTGATGTGGAATAATAAAAACTGGTGTGGTTTATAAAATCAAATGAGACTACTTATAACATCTAAATGATACAAACTATCTACCAGTAAATCCAATAATAACGGGGATAAATTGATAGAGGTTTCTTGTTTTTATAGTAAAAAGGGCAGGATATTTTCTATATGATGTTGTAAGATAAACACCCTCCTGAGGACAACTTAATAACTATATGCCACTGGGTTACAACTCCTCCTGAAGGAACATCTACGCCTGCACCTGGTCTTTCTTCCGCCCTATAGTTCCAACCTGAATCCAGTCGAGGGGCTATGGCTGTGGCTTAAATCCAATGTGGCGAATAACGTGTTTTTTGAGAAGTTTTATAAGATTAAGCTTCATGTCGGCCAGTTTATGAAACGAATCAATAAACAACCAATGGAAACAATTGATCGTCTACTGGTTAGGTTATGATCTTATTTGCGGTTTATATAGTAACCATCTTATTAGGATATGTAGCCTTTCTTGTAATAGTCTTACTTGTGGTATTATATAATATAAATAGTTTACTTATGGGAGTAGATAATATATTTGCTCTTAATATAAACAATTGGAATTTTAAATATTTTGAAAGATATTCTTTAAAAAGCTATTTTATTTGAACATCCAAATAGAAAGGTTTTTGGTTATGATATTCATTAACAAAAAAACTATTAATAAGCTAACTGAATCGCATAGAGAACCTAACATGCTTATCTGCTATTCAACGCCTCAAAGCCTTTCGGCTTGGACAAGTCGAGCTATATTACTCCTAAATAATGATAAAATTATTATCCTTTTCCTCAATCTATTTTCCACTAAAGTAGTACAAAAAGTTGAATTTGAAGTAGCTGATTTACAAGAACAAAAATATCATTCCATATATCTGTCTTCCGCAATATGGTCATTTAACATTAAAGGACAGCATTGGAGGTTCAAGATAATCAAAAAAATTATTCCTCTTGGCTCTATGCAAAGGGATTTTCTAAATTTCTTGCAAAAAAATATTTTAAATTAGCGGCTGAGTAGATCACCGATCGCCGAAAACGTGTGCCCTTCCAGACAAAGACGAACAGCCAGGTATCTTTTCATAAAGTCGTTTATCTGGGGTTTCTTTCATGGTTCTATTCAATCGCTCGATTTCTTCGTTGTTCCTGTCTATCGCCACCTTGGGTTGGGTCTTTCTATTCATTACCCAATAGGCGATTGAAGTAATACTGTTGGTTTGTTAATTGCGAATTATCATATCAATAGAATTTGACAGGCTTCTAAATCTTTGTTAGAGTTTCAATCAAATATGTATAACCTTTTCATGGGATGTTACCGATAGGGCATAACCTGAATTGGCTTGTTTACACTGCAAGTGTATACAGGCTGGTTTGGGTTTTTTTATTATCTATCACCCTCTGGGTACCCCTTTATCACACATTTGGAAGGAGAACGTTTATGTCCAGCTATATTTTTCCTAAAGACTTTTTATGGGGCGGTGCTCTTGCTGCCAATCAGGCCGAGGGCGCTTATTTGGAAGACGGTAAAGGATTGAGTCTGGTGGATCTGCTGCCTACCGGAGAGAAGAGAAGAAGCATAATGAAAGGGAATGTTCCCTCGCTGACCCCGCTTGAAAGCGAATTCTATCCTTCCCACGAAGCGATTGATTTTTATCATCGCTATCGCGAGGATATTGGGCTATTTGCGGAAATGGGCTTCAAGGCGCTGCGTGTTTCCATTGCCTGGGCTCGTATTTTTCCGACTGGAGAAGACGCTACTCCGAATGAAGCAGGTTTGCAATTTTACGATGATTTGTTTGACGAGTTGCATAAACATGGCATCCAACCGGTTGTTACCCTCGCTCATTTTGACGTGCCGGTGGATCTAATCGAAAAGTACGGAAGCTGGCGGAGCCGGAAGCTGGTAGGCCTGTTTGAAACCTATGCCAAAACAGTATTCACGCGCTACAAGGATAAAGTGAAATACTGGATGACGTTCAACGAGATTAACATGCTTCTCCATTTGCCGTTTCTTGGCGCTGGTCTTGTTTTTCAAGAAGGGGAGAACGTTAAACAAATTCAGTACCAGGCCGCACACCATCAGCTTGTCGCAAGTGCACTGGCTGTAAAAGCGTGTCACGAGATCATTCCAGATGCCAAGATTGGCTGTATGCTCGCTGCTGGCAGCTTCTATCCGTATACGTGTAATCCTGAAGATGTGTATCAGGGGATGGAAAAAGACCGCGAATCCTACTTCTTCATCGATGTACAGTCACGCGGCGAATATCCTGGTTATGCGAAGCGCTTCTTCAAGGACCACGGATTAAACATTGAGATGGAATCAGGCGACGCAGCCATTCTGAAAAATCATACCGTCGACTATATCGGATTCAGCTATTATTCGAGCCGGACCACCAGTACAGACCCGGAAATCATCAAGAACATGACCAGCGGTAATGTATTTGGCTCCGTGGCCAATCCATACCTGGACAAGTCCGAATGGGGCTGGACGATTGATCCAAAAGGATTCCGCATTACGGCCAACCAATTGCACGACCGCTACCAAAAGCCGCTGTTCGTAGTGGAAAACGGTTTCGGTGCCAACGACGTGGTATCGCCTGAAGGAGAAGTCAACGACGATTACCGGATCGACTATCTGAAGCGCCATATTGCCGAAATGGGCGAGGCACTTCAAGACGGGGTCGAGATTATAGGTTATACAAGTTGGGGGCCTATTGACATTGTCAGCGCATCCTCCGGAGAAATGAAAAAACGCTACGGCTATATTTATGTAGATCGTGACAATGAAGGCAACGGCTCGCTGAACCGGATTAAAAAGAAAAGCTTCCACTGGTACAAAAACGTAATTCATTCCGACGGCGAAAATTTGGGCGAGTAATCGTACCACAAAGAAAATAGGATCGGACGTCCCGGACCAACGGGGATTTCCGATCTTCGTTTCTTCATTGAAAGCGTTGACAATCGTTCCTCTTCGGGCTATACTTGACGCAATTCCATCATTTTTAGGATTGTTACTGCGTAGCAGGCAAAACCTAAGCCACAAATAAGCGGATGTTACAGTCTTGTTTATTTGGTGTGCTTCGGTTTTTTTCTGTTTGCAATAAAAAGGATGGAGCATGTATGGCTCTTGCTGGCATATGGAACGGGGGATTGAGATGAACATAGCAAAGGTCATCAACAACAATGTGATTAGTGTCTACCAGACGGATGGTACCGAACTCGTGGTAATGGGGCGGGGGATTGCTTTTAAGAAAAAGCCTGGAGACAAAGTAGACGAAACCAGAATTCAGAAGGTATTTGCGCTGAAAAACAAGCAGACATCCGATAACTTCAAAATGCTGCTGCGTGAGGTACCCCTTGATTTGATCGTGATCGTGGAGGAAATCATTAATGACGCCAAGCATAATCTGAATAGAAAGCTGAACGAAAATATTTATGTTTCGCTGACCGACCATATCAATTTTGCTATTGAAAGATACCGGGAAGGACTGGAAATCAAAAACGCGTTATTGTGGGAAGTTAAGCAGCTGTACAAAGAAGAATTCGCGATGGGTCTGAAAACGCTGGAACAAATCAAACAAAGGCTTGGTATTGAACTGCCTGTGGATGAAGCGGCTTATATTGCCATACACATCGTGAATGCTGAAATGAACGAGGAAGTCATTACGACCATGAGTATTACAAAGTTTATCCAGCAAATTATCAATATCGCAAAATATCATTTTAAGGTCGATTTTGACGAAGACTCTCTGAGTTATTTCCGCTTTATTACGCATCTGAAATTTTTCGCCCAGCGCGTATTTAAGGGGAATCACTATGAAAATAACTACGATCATTTATATGACATGATTAAGGAAAAACACAAGGAAGCGGCCGCCTGTACGGAGAAAATCGGAGCTTTTGTGAAAAAAGAATACAATCACGAATTGACGAACGAAGAAAAATTGTATCTGACCGTGCATATTGAACGGGTGGTGAACAGATAAGTTGAACTTTTTCGACGAAAAAGGATCAAGAATATACGATTAAATGTTTTTGTTGACATATATGGTAGATTAATTATATTATGAGAGCAACAGGAATTTAATAAGTTTTAACTGGGATTGTTACTGGTTATGCAGGCAAAACCTAAGTCATGAAAAATCGCGGGACAAAAAGTGCCCACCATTTTTCAAGGCTTAGGTTTTTTGTGTGCCTAAATATGTAAAGAGCCCACTAGAACATGGAGGTGTCCATCATGAGTTATGAAAAACTAGCTAAAGAAATTGTACACCTGGTAGGTGGTGAGAAAAATGTGGTATCCCTTGTACATTGCGCCACCCGCCTGCGTTTTGTACTAAAAGATGAGGCGAAAGCAGACAAGGAAAAGCTGGAAAAAACCGATGGAATTATCACGGTCAAGCAGAGCGGTGGTCAGTTCCAGGTTGTAGTCGGCAACAAAGTACCAGAGGTATATAATGCAATCGGCAAAGTATCCAATATTTTGGATGAAAATGGAAAAGAAGATCGTTCAGCTAAGGGCAACAAAGGATTTGGCGCCGTAATCGACGTAATTTCCAGCATTTTTGCACCGTTGCTCGGAGTTATGGCGGGCTCCGGTATTCTGAAAGGTCTGCTGCTGATTGCAAGCAACCTCGGCTGGTTGCTACCGAAAGACACTACCTATATGATTTTGTATGCTGCGGCCGACAGCTTGTTTTATTTCCTGCCGCTCTTGTTAGCGGTTACAACGGCACGGAAATTCGGTGGTAATATCTTCGTTGCCCTGACCATTGCCGGAGGGTTGCTTTACCCGACCATTGTCACGCTGAAAACGGAAGGTACACCTACGGACTTTTTCGGTATTCCTATTGTTATGATGAGTTATTCATCTACCGTTATTCCGATCATTTTAGCCGTCATCGTCATGAGTAAGCTGGAAAAATGGTGCAATCGAGTGATCCATGAGAGCGTCAAAAACTTTATTACACCTTTGATTCTACTTGTAATTATGCTTCCTCTAACCCTGATCGTGTTTGGTCCAGTTGGGGTGTATGTGGGCAACGCGATCGCTACCGCACTCGTTGCTGCGTTCAGCTTTAGCCCGTTGCTGGCTGGGGCAATTCTCGGTGCTTGCTGGCAGCTGCTCGTTATCTTCGGTGTCCATTGGGGCCTCGTACCTGTATTCATTAATAACATTGCTGTTAATGGCAGAGACGGAATCAAGCCTTCCGCTGCGGCTTCCATCTTCGCTCAAACCGGCGCTGCGTTCGGTGTTATGCTGAAAACCAAAAATAAAAAGCTGAAAACTCTGGCGGGTTCCGCTACGCTTACCGCTTTATTCGGCATCACGGAACCAGCTGTCTATGGGGTTACGCTGCCACTGAAACGTCCGTTTATTGCAGGTATTATCGGCGGCGCCGTCGGTGGTGCAATTATCGGCCAGGCTGGAACACAAGCATTCGCCTCCGGTGCACCGGGATTGCTGACCTTGCCAATCTTTTACGGCCCCGGAGGACAAGGCTTCCCAGGATTGATTTTAGGGATTACGGTATCGTTTCTGGTTTCCGCTATCTTGACTTACATTTTAGGCTTTGAAGATCCAGTCGAAGCGGAAGAAGCATCCGACAAATCGGCCCAAGAATCTACTCATGCAATCCAAGTTTCTAATGAAGAGGTACTTAGCCCGATTGAAGGAACTGTCGTCGCCCTGGCGGAGGTCCCCGATCCCGCATTTGCTTCGGAAGCTATGGGTAAAGGTATCGCCATCCAACCGACAACGGGCAGAGTCGTAGCCCCGTTCGATGGAACCATTACCGTGGCGTTCAAGAAAAAACATGCGCTTGCGATTGTTTCGCACCATGGTGCAGAAGTTCTGATTCATGTCGGAGTAGATACAGTCAAGCTCGACGGCAAATATTTTACTTCTCATATCAAAGAAGGCGATCAGGTAAAAGCAGGGGATCTGCTGCTCGAATTTGATGTTGAGCAGATCAAGGCAGAGGGTTATCCTACGATTACGCCGGTAATCATTACGAATTCCTCCGAATATACAGAAATCCTTCCAATCCCCCAAGGTGAGGTAACGGAGCAGGATCTGCTGTTGAAACTGTCTAGCGCCACGAGTGAAAAAGAAAGCATTGCCTGAATGTCTTAAGGAAAAGCTCTGATGATCCACATTCCCGGATCATCAGAGCTTTTTTTGTCGTCATTTTAAGTAGCCGATAAATCCACTTGTAATTGACAATATGTCAATTAAATTAACTTGTACGGTGATAAAAACTAATCTATAATTTTTTGTAATTATGCAAATTTTCTGAAAACATAGACTAGAAATCAATTGACTGATCAGGGGGAAATACAAGGAATGTTAGAGCAGTGGGCAGAGGCAGTAAACGGCGTCATTTGGAGCAATCCTGTGGTATATGTCTGTTTGGGCGTGGGACTATTATTTTCGATCATGACTCGATTCCTACAAATCAGGCATTTCAAAGAGATGATTCGTTTAGTATTTAAAGGAAAAAGTTCGGAGGCAGGTGTATCCTCCTTTCAGGCCTTTACTATGGCGCTATCGGGGCGTGTAGGAACCGGTAATATTGCTGGGATTGCTTTGGCAGTCGGTATGGGTGGACCGGGGGCGATATTTTGGATGTGGGTCATGGCCTTTATTGGGTCGGCTACTGCTTTTGTCGAATCCACACTGGCTCAGATATATAAGGTAAAGCGCGATGGTCAGTACCGGGGCGGTCCAGCCTTTTATATTGAAAAAGGGACAGGCTTAAAATGGTTTGCCGTCATTTTTGCGGTCGCTGCGTTGGTGGCTATGTGTTTACTAATGCCGGGAACCCAATCGAACTCGATTGCTGTAGCATTCCATAGTTCGTTTGGAATGGATATGAAGGTTTCAGGGATTCTGGTGGTCATTTTGCTGGCGCTTATTATTTTTGGCGGTGTAAAAAGGATTGCCAATGTCGCTCAGGTTGTTATTCCGTTTATGGCACTCGGCTACATTCTCGTTTCTTTCTATATTATGATGACGAATATTACTGCGCTCCCTGACGTATTTTCGCTGATTTTTCGCAGTGCCTTTGGCGTTGATTCTGTGTTTGGCGGTATGGTAGGGACGGCGATTGCTTGGGGCGTAAAGCGGGGCATTTATTCCAACGAAGCCGGACAAGGCTCTGGTGCGCATCCGGCAGCGGCTGCGGAAGTATCTCATCCGGCGAAGCAGGGGCTGGTCCAGGCATTTTCCGTGTACGTAGATACCTTTTTGGTCTGTACGTCTACGGCTTTTATGGTTCTGTTCACAGGTATGTATAACGTGAAGGGACCCGGTGGCGATTTTATTGTGCACAATCTTCCCGGTGTTGAAGAGGGGACCCAGTATACACAGGCTGCTATTGAGTCGGTATTTCCGGGCTTCGGCTCCAGTCTGCTGGCAATTACATTGTTCTTTTTCGCGTTTACAACCATTATCTCTTATTATTACATCGCAGAAACAAATATGGCCTATCTGGTTGCAGATTATAAAGCAAAATGGCCCATGTTCGTCCTAAAGCTGGTTATTCTGGGTTCGACGTTCTACGGAACGGCGGTCAAGGAATCGGCTCTGGCGTGGACACTGGGGGATATGGGCGTCGGTATTATGCTGTGGGTGAATCTAATCGCCATGATTCTGCTGGCCAAACCTGCTTTCCGCGTGCTTAAGGATTACGAACGGCAGCGAAAGCAAGGGCTAGATCCGGTGTTCGACCCGGAGAAAGCAGGTATTTCAAATGCGGAGTATTGGTCAAAGGAATATCAGCCTCCTTCAGATGAGTTGACGATCACCGCTGAACCGGGCAAACTTCAAGCCTAAGTAATGATAGATAAGTAAGATCAAAGGTGGCTCTATGGGAGCCATCTTTTTTCGTTATCTTGCCTTTACATTCCAAGAGGGGTACATATGTTCACTGTTTGGTTTATAATTTAGACATGAGGATTTTGAAAAAATCCAATAAGCGACTTCCAATGAACAATATATAGATCGAAATGGTCTAGTTCGTCTATATATTGCACTTTGGAGCGATTGGAATCGAATTTTTTAAAATCCTGGCATAGATATGTGGGAGGCTACATTGCACAAGAGAGGTGATTTGAATGAGAACATCCGATTTATCCATAACTGACGACAAGTGGAGAGCTATTGTAGAAAATGACCAGTCTTATGATAGTGTATTTTTGTACGCTGTGAAGACAACGGGAATATTTTGTCGCCCCTCCTGCAAATCCCGTCCTCCCAAAAGAGAAAACATTCGTTTATTTAAAACAGCAGATCAGGCATTAGCCGAGCAATTCCGTCCATGCAAAAGATGTAAACCGACAGGACAACGATTGCCTGATCATGAATGGATCGCGCTGGTTACAGAATACGTGAATTCTAACTATATGGAGGACTTAACACTGCACATTCTTGCAGAGATGAGTCATGGAAGTCCGTATCATTTACATCGTACCTTCAAGCGGATCATGCATCTAACCCCGATGGAATATATACAGCAGACCAGGTTGGAACAAGCGAAGAAGCTGCTCATTTGCTCAGATATATCTGTTGCGGAAGTGGGGGAGAACGTAGGTCTGTCCAATGCACCTTACTTTATTACGTTATTTAAAAAGAATACAGGCTACACCCCATTGCAATATCGCCAACTCAAATCCAAAGCAGTACAAAATGGAGGTACACAGCATGGCACATCAAATGAATAAAACGATCTATTGGTCATTGTTGACACATGAGGATTGGAGTTTATATATTGCAGCTACATCGGAAGGATTATGTTATGTGGGCTCGCCCAATAATCCTGTAGAGGATTTGATTTCATGGGCAGAGAGTCGATTTCCCGGCAGTCCTTTAGTTGAAGAGGATGCTGTTTTACAGCCCTATGCCAAGGAGCTGATTGAATATTTCCAAGGTGAGCGCACCCATTTTACATTGCCCTTTGACTTTCATGGAACTGCATTCCAAATGGCGGTTTGGAACGCGCTGTGTGATATTCCATATGGAGAGACACAATCCTATTCAGACATTGCCAACGCTATTCAAAAGCCTGCCTCGGTTCGTGCGGTGGGGGCTGCCATCGGTGCTAATCCGATTTTGGTCACCGTCCCATGTCATCGGGTTATTGGTAAAAATGGAGCTTTGACCGGATATCGTGGTGGTTTGGACATGAAAGTGAAGCTTTTGCAGCTTGAAAAGGAACGAGCGGCATCGGTTCAGTATGAAAAATGAGTATTCTTACAAATACCCAAAGACCCTTCTGAATAAAGGGACAGGTTTCTTGTCAGGGTATACACACTCGTTGAACCCGTATACAGGCTGTACCTTTGGTTGCTCGTATTGCTATGTACGCCAATTGCCAGTCTCCACGTTTCGCAAGGAAGCTTGGGGGACATGGGTTGATATTAAAAATCAGGCGGCAGATATTCTTCGCAAGGAGCTTCGCAGAGCCAAATCGAAAGGTAAAGTCACGATTTTTATGTCGTCAAGCACAGATCCTTATCAGCCTGCCGAGTACAAGGAAGAGGTGACCCGGTCTTTGCTGGAGGTGATGGTGGAAGATCCGCCGGATTTCCTCTTTTTACAAACGCGCAGTCCACTTGTACAGCGGGATACCGATTTACTGCTCCAGTTGGAGGATCGTGTACGTGTGAGTATGACTGTAGAAACAGACCGTGAAGATATACGCAAACATTTTACCCCGAAGGCTCCTCCCATCCAGGCTCGTCTTCAAACGCTGCAACTGTTAAAAGAGGCAGGCGTACCGACGCAAGCTACCATTGCTCCGATGCTTCCAAGCAGTGAACATTTTGCTGACAAGCTTTTGCCTCTGGTCAACCGTGTCTGTATTGATGATTATTTTATGGGAGACGGCAGTGGGGGGAGACGAACGCGTAGCTTAAAAATTGGTGCGCTGTACGAGTCATTGGGGCTAGAAGAATGGTATCATCCTGCTGCCTATAAGGCGGTTTATGAGCGTTTTCTCCATGTTTTTCCGAAAGAACAGCTTTACGTGAGCAAAGAAGGATTCGAACCCTGATGTAAAAGCAGTCCATGTAATCAAAATAAGAGTGAGCTGTTAAGGGGGCAAAGGGGGAACTAATGCAAACCGTAATGACCAAAAACTTTGACTATGGGGAAAAGGAAATCAATTATCTGAAATCCGTAGATACCGTACTTGGTACAGCCATGACACAAATGGGCAAGGTAGAACGGGTAATCATTCCCGATCTGTTTGCGGCGCTCGTTCATGCGATTGTTGGGCAGCTTATTTCTGTCAAGGCGGTTCAAACCATATGGACTAGGATGCAGGAGAAGTTAGGCGTGATCACTCCACAAAATATAGCCGTTCAGGCGGCCCTGGATATTCAAAGCTGTGGCATAACCATGAAAAAGGCTGCATGTATCCTGAATATAGCCCAAATGATCGAGCAGGGATTGTTGGATTTACAGGAATTATATGAACTTTCCGATACACAGGTAATTCAAAAATTGTCCTCGTTGCAAGGGATAGGTCCTTGGACGGCTGAAATGATGCTGATTAATTGCATGGAGCGTCCAGACGTCGTCAGTTGGGGCGATATAGCTATTCGGCGGGGAATGATGAAGCTGTACAATTTGGATACACTGACCAAGCAGCAATTCGAGGAGTACCGCCGAGTCTATTCGCCCTATGGTTCGGTGGCCTCTATTTATTTGTGGAATATTTCATTTCGTTAAGAATCAGGGAGTGGAGAACTATGGAGAAAACAATTAGAGAACAAATACTGTCATACGTGGATGTGGATTTTCAGAAATTTACGGCTGCACTGCTTCCGACGATTAATAATGTACTGGGTGTTCGTCTGCCGGTGCTGCGTAAGCTGGCTCAAGATATTGCCAAAGGAGATTGGCGCCTCTACCTGGAGACCGCTGAAAGTGAACACTTCGAAGAAGTGATGCTGCAAGGTATGGTGATTGGTTCTGTAAAAACGGATATAGAGGAAGTTTTGAGTTATACCGCCAAATTTGTTCCTAAAATTGATAATTGGTCGGTATGTGACAGTTTCTGTGCCGGATTGAAAATCACCAAACATCATAAAGAACGGGTATGGGAGTTTATTCAGCCCTATCTAGTCTCCAAGAAAGAATATGAAATTCGGTTTGGTGTGGTTATGCTTCTGAATTTTTATATTGAGGAACAGTATATTAACCGGGTGCTTACTTTGCTAGATCAGACCCATCGTGAGGATTATTATGTACAAATGGCGGTAGCATGGGCGATATCCATCTGTTATATCAAGCTGCCTGAGATAACAATGGCGTATTTAAGTAATAATACACTGGATGATTTCACCTTCAACAAAGCTCTGCAAAAAATCACGGAATCATATCGGGTGGATCAGGCAACGAAAACGAGAATTCGTAGTATGAAGCGAAAAAGAAATTAGGATTGGACCCCACCTGTAAGTGTTATACTGAAAAAAAATGAGTGTATGAAAACGACAGGAGGGGAGTCAGTGAATTCGATCCCGCTGGGAGTGCTTGTTGTGGATGATGAAACTAGACAACGTCGAGGGCTGGCTGCCATGGTCAGGGATTTACGTCCCGAATACGAGGTATGGGAAGCCAAGAACGGGAAAGATGCTCTGAGCATTTCGTTGTCCAAACCGATCCAGATCGTTTTTACAGATATTCAAATGCCAATTATGAATGGACTTGAATATCTTCAACAATTAAGAACATCCGGTCAGCATGAGACCAAAGTTATTTTAGTGACAGTCTACCAGGAATTTAGCTATGCACAGCAGGCAGTGCGGTACGGGGCGAATGATTATTTGGTGAAACCCGTGCAATCGCAGCAGCTCATTGAAGTGATTCAACACATGGAAAAGGTAATTGTACAAGAGCAGGAAGTACTCAGTGAAAATCGAACGGCGTTGAACCAGATTGGGCAGAGTATGCCCGCATTTTTGGAGCATTTGTTTAGCAGATGGGTGACAGACAAGTTACAGCCTCACGAGAAAAGCCTATTAAAGAGTCACTTTGGATGGCAGGGGTTAGGAGAAGTCCTCGCGTTGGGAGCATCTGCCTCCCGCCTAGCGGATATACATGAGCGGGATTCCCTACTCCGTAATACGGTTGTTGAAATATTGCGGTCTTGGGCGTCATCTGTCGTGTTTCCGCTCGAATCCCATAAAGACCATGTGGTCGCAGTTGTAAATTGGAAGGACAGGGCTGAAGGTAAGGAAGCCAAAAGTGCACTTCAAGTCGGACTGGAAAAGATGGAGCACCAGCAATCTATTTCGATCTGGTCTGCTTGGGGGCAACCTTTTGATTTTGATGAGATGCAAATAAGCCAATCTTACGAAAATGCCGTTCGTCTCATCTCCATGCGTTTTTATACACCTCACATCAGATGTTTGAACCTTGTCGTTTCAGATGATGAACAGCCGGTACAGGAAATGAGCACACACGAACAAATGACCATTTTGAAATTTATTGAAAGCGCTATCTCGAATGAAGAGATCGATCAGCTATTGGATAGGGTGCAAAATTTCATTGAACGAATGACGCAAGGGTATCCTGCCCCTGAAGCGCTTAAAATGAAATTGATACAGCTTCTGTTGGTTAGTTTACAACGGTTAAATATAGGGTGGAGTGAAGAATTTTACTCACGTCACTCGGAACAGATGAACAAAGCTATCTTAGAAGCCACATGTCTTCAGGGCCTCCAGGATCGAGTTGCATCATGGCTTAAAGAGCTGATCCTTGAGCTTCATAGCGGTTCCAAAGGCGAATCCATTATGAAAAAGTGCAAGGAATTTCTAGATACACATCTACATGAAGACCTAAGTCTGGAGATCGTGGCCCGGCGCTTCCACTATAATGCCTCCTATTTTAGCATTCTGTTCAAAAATTATTTTGGACTCTCGTTCACAGAATATATGGTGAAGCTCAGGATGCAAAAGGCTCAGCACTTACTGCTGCATACAGACGACAAGGTCACAGAAATTAGTAGACAGGTTGGTTATAAAGATATCAAGTATTTTTTTAAAGTTTTCAAAAAAAACGTATTGCATACACCGGAAGAATTTCGTAGGAAATTCAACTGATCGTTAGGTGAAAGGAAGGTACGATGCGCCAAGTTAAATATATGTACCAAAAATTTTTGGACAGTAGCTTTCGTACGAAATTGATGCTGTCCTATTTTTTGTTGTCTGGTTTTATGGTTTTGATCCTAGGTTTTGTTTACTTCGAAACGAGCGCACGGAATATTACTACAAATGTAACAGATAGCGTTACAAGCGTTCTGCGTAGTAATAACCAGCTGCTGGATAACAAGCTGACTGCTATTCAAAAAACCGTAGATATGATTCCAATCGACCACGAGCTTCTTCAGACCATTACGGCCGTGGATACTTCGGATTCTTCATCGCTTTTACGAGCTGATCGCAGCATTTCGAAAATTTTGTACAGATACTTTGGCAATATGGAGGAAGTATATGCTTCCCAGATTATGACGCGAAATTATGCATACGGAAGCACCAATCGGATGTATATTCCCGTTCAGCCGTTCTATTCCTCTCCCTTGGCAACAACAGCGGTGGAAGCAGAGGGGGCTACCCAATGGATTCCCGCTTATTCGTATGCCGATACATTTCATCAGCCGGATTTAAAACAGGGCACCTACGAGTTTAGTTCTTTATTTGCTGTTGTGAAGCAGCTTCACTTGACTGCAATAGATGATGCAGGAACCTTCCACACGCTTCCGGAGGGAAAGGAAAAGCCTATACTTATTTTGAATTTCCGTCCTGACTTGTTAACAGGAGGCTTTGAAGATTATGCAGCCCGCAGCGGATTTGCACATCTATCCTATGGCATGATTCATGATAACAACGGAATGGTCATGAGTTCAGATCGACAGCAACAAGAGGGGGGACCCGTGGCGGATTGGCTTAAGGATGCCATTACTTCGGAACAAGGGATGAAAATGGTAAACGTTAAGGGTCAAAGCATATTACTGGTTTACGAAGCGATGAAGACGACGGGCTGGGTATCTTATATAGCCATTCCCATGGAAGATGTATTGGGACATCTGTCAACGATTCGCACCTACACGGTGTTTTTTTTAGGCTTTATGATGCTCGTTGCTGTTATCCTTGCTTATTTACTGTCTGTTTACATCAGCAAGCCCATCACGGATATGAAACAGGCCATGAAAGTTATGGAGAAGGGGCATTTTGATATTCGAATTCCTGAACGTGGCTATGATGAACTAGGGGATCTGGTGATGCGATTTAATCAAATGAATGAAAAAATTAAAGATTTAATCGAGGAAAATTACAAGTCACGTCTGCGAGCCAAAGAGTCGGAGTTAATGGCACTTAATCTACAGCTGAATCCCCATTTTTTGTATAACACCTTAACGACCATGTATTGGATTGCGTTAGAACATAAACAGCAGGAACTGGGCCAATTGATCATTAATCTGGCGGAAATGCTGCAAATTACTACTCGAAATAAAAACGACACATGGAGCTTGGAGACAGATCTAAATTGGCTGGAAAAATACATTTATATTATGCAGAATCGCTTTGAGGACAAGTTCACGGTGGAATATGATATTGATCCGGTTTTGCTTCAGATGGAGGTTCCCAAACTTTTCTTACAGCCTTTTGTGGAGAATTCAATTATTCACGGTTTCGCCGAAATGGAATCTGGTGGTCGGATTAGGATCACAGCCTGGATCGAGAAGCAATTGGTGTGTTTTAAAGTCGAGGATAATGGATTAGGAATTCAAGAAGATCATATACGCCGAATTCAAGCTGGAGAAATCCGGTCAACGGGCATTAAAAATGTAGACAGAAGAGTACGGCTGTTATATGGGACGGAATATGGGGTTACGCTCCACTCGCCAGAAGGTAAGGGGACATTTGTCCTGATCCGCATCGGAGAAATTCATAGATCTAATCAAATGACACCAATCCAATGATAGTACGACTTTTAATAATGTAAGCGTTTGCTAAAATGAGTTTAGTGACGAAGCAACAAACGAAAAGTTAAAAAATAAACGGTTTGGGGGCGTTACTCAATGTTAAAACGTAAGTTATGGATCGTCTGCATGTGCTTGATCGTTGGGCTTATGTCAGCCTGTAGCTCAAATGAGAGCAGCAGCAAGCCTGTAGATTTGCAGGGTCACGAGCAAGTGACACTGACCTATGCCAGTTGGGGCAGCACCAATGAAAAGAAAGTTCAACAGGAAATCGCTAAAAAATTCACAGAGAAATATCCGTGGATCAAAATCAACTATATGCATATCCCCGGGGATTACGTTACCAAATTAACGACGATGTTTGCTGCCAATCAGGCACCAGATGTATTTCCCATTTATAAAGCACAGGCTCTGCAATGGGCTGAACAAGGTAAACTGTATAACTTAAATGAATTTTTGAAGGAAGATAAGGAGCTAACGAAGGAAAGTCTAATTCCTAATTCAGTCATCTATTGGGATAAGGACAAAGTGGCAGGGGTCAAGGTAACTGAGGAAGCTTTCGCGCTTTATTACAATAAAGATTTGTTTGATGAGGCTGCTGTTGCTTTGCCACCGGTAAAAGCTGAGGACGCTTGGACATGGGAACAGTTTTTAGAGACAGCACAAAAGCTTACCATTGATAAAGCGGGAAATAATGCGCTCAGTCCCAATTTCGATGCAAGTAACATTAAACAGTATGGAGTTCGGTTTGACACATGGATGTGGCATCTGCTCGTGCCTTCCAATAACGCAAGTGTCATTTCAGACAAAGGGGACTCGCTTAATCTTGAGAATCCTGATGTGATTGAAGCTGTTCAGAAGATGGCTGATCTGATCAACGTTTATCATGTGGCACCATCCCCGACGCAGTCCAAAAATATACCTTCCCCGGCCGTAGCACTGCAAAGTAAGCGTGTAGCGATGGATCTGGATGGGCAGTGGGTTCAATTGGATCTTGGAGAATCGAAGGTGAATTTCGGTGTAGGCGTATTACCCAAACTGAAAAGCAGCAAAACGATCCTGTTTGGCGAACCGGAAGTGATTTCTGCCAAAACCAAACATCCTAAAGAAGCATGGATGTTTTATAAATTCTTGCTGGATGCTGAAAGCGGACTTGACATGCATTCTAGCGGATTGTGGATGCCTGTCATGAAAAAGTGGTACACGGAACCAGACTTGATTAACAAATGGGCGGATGTCAAACCAGGTCATGCGGATGGATACCGTGATGCTGTCATGAACCAAACGCTGCATAACGGTGTCAATTCTTACGATTACTATCTAAAAAACTCTGAAAAAATCAATGCGATCATTAACCCGGCGCTGGATCAGGTATGGCTGGGCAAGAAAACGGTGGAGCAAGCATTCAAGGAGGTTTCCGCAAAGGCCAACGCGGAATTTAAGGGTACGTATCCGAAAGAATAGGGTGAGTGTTTTGACAGAAAGAGAGGGATAGAATGCAATCATTATCTTCTATTCGTAAGAGGGAAAATTGGTTGGGGTGGCTTTTTGCCGCCCCTGCTATTCTCGGCTTTATCATTTTTGTTCTGGGACCGATGATCGCTAGTCTCTGGTTCAGTCTTACCGATTATAAGGTTGCTTCACAGGCCAATTTTATTGGTCTGGATAATTACATCCACTTATTTGATGGAACGGATCAATTTTTTTATAAATCACTCGGGGTTACGTTTTATTATGTGTTGCTGAGTGTGCCCCTGCAAGTTATTGTAGCTTTCTTTTTGGCGATATTGCTCAATCAAAAGGTAAAAGGTCTGGCTTTTTTCAGGACCGTTTTTTACCTGCCTACCATTGTGCCACTCATTGCATCGTCCATGATCTGGATGTGGCTGTTTGATCCGGATCTTGGCTTGCTAAATGTGGTGCTGCGTGCGCTGCATTTGCCCGAAAGTCAGTGGATCTATAGCGAAGGATCTGTAGTCCCTACTCTTGTGTTAATGAGTTTATGGACCGTTGGAGGGACCATGATTATTTTTCTAGCGGGCTTGCAAGATATACCTAGACATTATTATGAAGCCATTGAAATTGACGGTGGGAACGCTCTCCATAAGCTTATCTATATTACAATTCCGTTGACATCGCCCACTATTTTTTTTAATACGATTATGGGCTTCATCGGTGGATTTCAGGTGTTTGTTCAGCCTTACGTCATGACTCAGGGCGGACCCAATAACTCCAGCTTGTTTTATACCTTTTATTTGTTCCGCGAGGCATTTACTTTTTCGAATATGGGTTATGCTTGTGCTATTGCTTGGGTGCTCTTTATTGTGGTTTTGATATTCACTGCCTTTTTGTTCAAGACGGCCCGAAAATGGGTGTATTACGAAGGCGGGGGGGCATGAGGATGAAAAGACGCGGTTGGAGTGGGAGCAGGGTGTTGCTCTACACAGTTCTCATTGTGGGCTCACTTTTTTGCATGTTTCCTTTTTACTGGTTGGTACGAAGCTCCATGATGGATTTAAGTCAGATTTTTTTAATCCCGCCGAAATGGATTCCGGAGCCTTTTGTATTCGAGAATTTCTTACAACCGTTTGAAGAGTTATCGTTTGGGCGCTATTTTGTGAACACATTTATCGTCGTTGCAGGTACTTTGGCGGGTGTACTTCTGTCGAGTACCATTTCTGCCTATAGCTTTGCGCGTATGAGATGGAAGGGAAGAGATAAGGTATTTGCCGTGTTATTAAGCAGCATGATGCTGCCATTTGCGGTCACGCTGATTCCGTCTTTTATTGGTTGGCAGGCATTAGGCATGGTTAATTCGTACGTTCCATTGGTATTACCTTCGTTTTTTGGTGGAGGCGTTTTTAATATCTTTTTGCTAAGACAATTTTACATGACTCTTCCGCGAGAACTGGATGAAGCTGTATTTGTGGATGGAGGTAACCATTTTACGATTTTTACCCGTATTATTTTACCTTTGTCGAGGTCAGCGATTTTGGTCATCGGATTGTTTACGTTTTTGAATACATGGAATGATTTTATGGGACCGCTAGTTTATCTTAATGATGAGAGCAAATTTACGTTGGCGATTGGGCTGCAGCAGTTTCAGGGAATATATTCGGCTCAATGGGGCGTTTTGATGGCCGCTTCTTTAATTGTTGTCTTGCCTGCTATTATTCTGTTTGCCATAGGACAGAAGTATTTTATGGAAGGGATTGCCTTGACGGGGATTAAAGGATAAGAGCAACTGCCAGGTACGCACTTTGCTTTTTTTGGAATTTAATATTAAAATGGAAGTAACTTTCGAAAAGGAGATGACGTGAATTGGCAGAGCAAGTGCGTATTGGCAAAACAGATCTACATGTAAAACCAATCGGTTTGGGTGCAAACAAGGTGGGAGGACATAATCTTTTTTCCGGTTTGAATGATGAAACGGGCAAAGAAGTCGTTCGCACAGCTTTGGATAACGGCATCAATTTTCTGGATACGGCTTTTATTTATGGACCTGAGCACTCAGAGCGGTTGATCGGTGAGGTGCTGAAGGAGCGCGGCAAACGTGAGGAAGCTGTCATTGCGACCAAGGGGGCACACAAATTTGTAAACGGAGAGGTTGTTTTTGACAACTCGCCTGCTTTTTTACGTGAATCCGTCGAATCCAGTCTGAAAAGATTGCAGACCGATTATATTGATCTGTTCTATATCCATTTCCCGGATGAAGCTACGCCGAAGGCAGAGGCAGTCGGGGAATTGAAGAAGCTCAAGGACGAAGGCAAAATCATGGCCATTGGCGTATCTAACTTTTCCATTGAACAACTTAAGGATGCGAATAGTGACGGCTATGTAGATGTGCTTCAATCCCATTATAATTTGCTCCAACGGGAAGCTGAGAAGGAACTGCTGCCTTACACCAAGGCCAATGGCATTTCGTTTGTGCCTTATTTCCCGCTGGCTTCCGGATTGTTGGGCGGTAAGTATACGAAAGACACAACCTTCACGGACAACAGAGCGAAAAATCCATTATTCCAGAAAGAAGCATATGCTCGTAATTTGGACAAAGTGGAGCAGGTACGGGAGATTGCCAATGCATTGAATGCAGAGGTTGCTCATGTTGTGCTCGCATGGTATTTGACCCGTGATTCGATTGATGCCCTCATTCCAGGGGCGAAGGGGCCGGAGCAGGTTCTGGCGAATCTGAAAACGTTGAATGTCCAACTGAGTCAGGCTGATATCGAAAAGATTGACCACATTTTCAAATAATGAGTGCACCTTATATTTGCAATTATATATTTGTTCCATCTAGAGGAGCTGCCGGACGGGCGGCTTCTTTTTCGTGTACCCCTCGCATATCCTTGTAGGGTAAGTTCAACGCTGCGGGGGGATCGGATGATAAGAAGACCGCAATGGCACAGCGCACCCAACAGAAGGCGACGCGGCAGACGTAGAGTTTTTTTTATTGTGGCACTGGCGCTGCTGGTAGGGATCATACAGATGGCTGCTTATGTGGAGCAGCATTTGAAGCCGCCCATGATGCACCTGGCAAAAGTGCGGGTCAAACAAATGGCGACGGAGGCTATTAATTCAGCAATTACAGCACAGGTAGAGCAGGGGAAGACTGCTGATAATCTGATCGAATGGAGAACGGATGCACAAGGGAGAACCTCCGGCTTTGTTCTGAATTATGCGGAGCATATGAGAATTACGTCAGACACGCTCAAAGCAGTCAAGGCAACGATGGACAGCATGAGCCATTTTGATGAGAGTGTTCCGATTGGTCAGGCATTGGGCAGTCCGCTGTTGGCAGCTTATGGACCAAAGGTACCCCTAAAGGTGGAGCCGCATGGAGCAATCAAGGTGGATTTAAATACGCGTCAACAGGATGCGGGCATAAACATGATCTTGGTGGAAGTGTACATTCGGATTACGACGGAAGTGTCCGTGGTTATACCGTTTGAGATGCAACCTCAGATTGTGGAGACGGAAATTCCGGTTTCTTATTTATTGGTGGTAGGCAACGTTCCGATGTACTACTATGACAATCAGGGTAAACCAGTGGGTAAAAATGGTGCAACCGCTCCGCAGTTGGCGCTGCCTCCCCATTCCATAGAGAGCAGCGGGGCTATAGATTCCAGCATAGAAAGTGTTTCAGAGGTACAGGAAAACCAAAAATCCTCCAGTCAGTCCCCAACACCATAAAGCAGAGGGGAGTGACTGAGATGCTCAGGAAAAACAAAAGGGCCCCTACGAGGAGGTCCCTTTTGTTTTTCCTGTTTTGAGTGCTTTGCGTTCGGTCTGCTCCCACTGTCTTAATAACGGATACGGGTCAAAGGACCAATCTGTCCAGCCATTGTCCCGATATATACCATAGTGCAGATGCGGTGGAAACTTGCCTTGGGTACCCGGTTTTCCATAGCCCGAGCTTCCGACCCAGCCAACCGTCTGACCGGGCGTAACGATGTCTCCGTTGTGAACGGTTTTGTCAAAGCCGGAAAGGTGCGCATAGTAGTGATAGCGGTTGTTGAGATCTCGAATTCCGATTCGCCATCCTCCGAAGGGATTCCAGCCCTTCATTTCAACTACACCGTAGCATGTACTGCGAACCGGAACTCCGTAGCCAGCAAACAGATCAGTCCCTTCATGTATACGGAAGCCGCCCCAGCTGCGCCGGCTTCCCCAAGTGCTTCGGTAGCTATAAATGCTGCCTAAAGGAAGCGGAAAAGCTTGACTGACCAGATCCAGCTTGCCATACGTCCGATACAGCTTGGCAAACTGCTGAACTCTTTGAACCGCGCGACTGTTATGGTAATATTCCCACACGGCAATACCAAATTCATCCTCGTTGTTTCCATATTTTTCGAGATAAGAAGCGATGCTGAACAGCAAATCCTTGTCATTATTGCGGTCAGCGATTCCATCACCCGAACCGTCTTGTCCCAGCCCGGAAAATAGTTCAATGGAACGCGGATTTTGATCCTCCGAATCAGGGTTCATCAGGCCGGACCAGATCGGTCCCGTGACAAAAATACCTGTGATCCGTTCCGCATGCTTGCGATCTTTGGGATGGGCTACTGTAAGCGTGCGTTCATACTGGTCGATGGCGGCCAGCCGGTACCAAGGAACTCCTGTCAGGGCTTCAATGGAATGATATAAAGCAAGCCTGGACGTATACAATGAAGACTGAGCTTGTGAAGCATCCACATTTGCTGTCGTCAGGCTACTTCTGGCGGACGATGACTGTAAGTGCTTGGCAAAGGCATGAGCAGGAAGCGGACAGGCCGTTGTCAGTGTAGTAGCGCATAACAGCAGCGATAACAGACGAACAGCGCGGGCTGTCCGCGTAGGGTAAGGCACGTGAACCGACCTCCTATAGAAGGGGCTTAATCGCCCGGTTATTCTAGGCCCGTATTCAATAGCGTGATTAGGGCGCTTTTGTTTAGGTTGAGCCATATCCGCCGCTTTTATCCATATAAAGAGTTTACTTTTTCCGGCATCATTGTCATATCAAAAAGGGAACAATGAATGGAGGTTTTTCCATGGCTTTCATGTTATAATGTATGGCAATGACAGCTTAAGCTTATCAGAAAGAAGGTCTATGCCATTGTCTAAAAGAGTGAAGGAAGCTAAGCCCGACTGGATTCGTATTAAACTTACGACAGGTGATAACTATCAGGAAATCAAGAGCATGATGCGTTCCAAGACATTACATACCGTATGTGAGGAGGCACGATGCCCTAATATATATGAATGCTGGGCCAATAGGACAGCTACATTTATGATTTTGGGTGATATTTGTACGCGTGCGTGTCGTTTTTGCGCAGTAAATACGGGAATGCCTACGGAACTGGACTTGCAGGAGCCTGAACGCGTCGCGGAAGCGGCTGAAAACATGAATTTGAAGCACTGTGTCGTAACCAGTGTGGCTCGCGACGATTTGAAAGATGGGGGCGCTACTATATTTGCAGAAACGGTTCGTGCGATTCGCCGTCGATTACCTTTTTGCAGTGTAGAAGTATTGATTCCCGATTTTATGGGCGATATTGAATCGCTGCGAATCGTCATGGATGCCAAGCCAGATATTCTGAATCATAATATTGAAACGGTGGAGCGCATGTCCGACAAGGTTCGGGCTAAAGCGAAATACCATCGCTCTCTGGAGCTGCTTCAACGTGCGAAGCAATTAAATCCGGCTATTCCAACCAAATCAAGCATCATGTTAGGTGTTGGAGAAGAGTGGGACGAGATCTTACAAACCATGGATGATCTGCGTAAAGTCGATTGTGACATTATGACAATTGGTCAATATTTGCAGCCGTCCGAGAAACATTTATATGTGCAAAAATATTATCCACCGGAAGATTTTGCGAAGTTAAAGGAAGAGGGATTACAGCGAGGATTCAGCCACGTTGAATCCGGTCCGATGGTCCGCAGCTCCTACCAAGCGCATGAGCAGGTGAAGTCAGCCGCTCAGCATAAGGAAGAAGGCGCCCTTTCGCAGGCTTGATCCGGGAAAGGCGGTCAGAATAGCTTGTTTCAAATCGGTGGTAAAAACTATGAATTGTTGCAGGATCACAAGAACGGGTGGAATCCCGAAGCGTTTCGTGATCGGTATAGTGAAGTGCTGGATCGCTATGATTACATTATTGGTGATTGGGGTTACAATCAGCTGCGTCTGAAGGGCTTTTATCGAGACGGGCATCCCAAAGCAAATAAGGATACATCCATAGGGGTACTGGACGATTATATTAATGAATACTGCAATTTTGGCTGTGCCTATTTTGTGCTGCAAAAAAGCCGTGAAGTGCTTAACAAGAACGGCATCAATGATGAAATCGTTTCTCCAGACATTCAGCAGTTGGTAGATGCTCAAAGGGAACAAGCGGAAACGTTAGAAACCGAAGAGCAGCAAGAAGTATTGCAACATACAGCTGGAGAACAGGAGTGGCCGCAACCACAGCAGGGTTACACAGCTATGGAGGAGTCGCGAGAGGAGCAGCCTCGAGAAGCCCGGGAACCACGCGAGTTGCAACGTCGGGAACCGAAGGAAGCCCAGGAAGTACGTGAGCGACAGCCGCGTGAAGCTCGCGAAAGTCGTCCACCCAGAGAAGGACGTGAAGGAAATCGGCAGCGTGAGCCGCGTGAAGCACGTGATTCCCGTCAGCCAAGAGAACCACGTGAAGCAAAGGATGGACGCAGTCAGGGTGAAGGGCAGCAAGCCCGGGAACCACGTAGACAGCGCAATCAGCAAGGGAATTTCGATAAAAAGGAATCACGTGGACCTCGCTATGAGCGTCAACCAAAGGAAAATCGGGAGGGCCGGCAAGTTCGTGTCTCACGTGAACCCGAGGGCCAGCGTCAGATCCAGCCAGCTGACAAAGTCGAAAGAGCTGAGGGTAGCAAAAAGAATAAAACATTCACAGCTCCACAACAAAACGGTTCCTGAATTTTCAGGAGCCGTTCTTTGTTTATAAAAAAAAGAGCCATAGTCGGCTCTTTTGCGGATGCTAATTGAGAAAAGCGTTGCGTACCCGATCCCAAAATGGGAAAGGACGGTAACGAGCGAAGCTGATCTTCTGACTTGCGACCTGACATCGAACAGAGATTAAGTCATCCACAGGAAAGTTTAGATGATCTACTGTCAATAAAAGACGCTGATCTTTCCGTGAAAAAATATCACAATGATGGTGTTTTGGGAGTAGCAATGGCGATCCCAGTGTCCGATACACGCGGTTGTTAATGGAAGCGATCTCAGTCAATTGCAATGCTTCTATGGTGGGGTGAACCATAGCTCCGCCAAGTGCTTTATTATAGGCGGTCGTTCCTGATGGGGTAGAAACGCATATACCGTCACCACGGAACATTTCAAAGGTGATATCGTTAATATCTACTTGGGCAACGACAGTGCCATCCACCCCTTTTAACGTAAACTCATTCAAGGCAATAAAAGAAGCATTGCCTGACTTCTTGTGAATCTCCAACTCAATCAGTGGATACTTAACGATTCTCGGGTTAAGCGGTCCCTCGGATCCGCTTTGGCTCATCAGGTGGATTAGCTCCTCCAGCTCGTCCGCGCGCCAATCAGCGTAAAAGCCCAGATGACCGGTATGTACACCAACAAAGGCAATATCCGGAATGCGGTCGATGAAGGTATGAAACGCATGAAGCATCGTACCATCGCCTCCAATAGACACGACGATTTCCGGCGATTCGGCATCCAGCTTGAAATTCTTTTCTTGGGCAAGACGGTGAAATTGCTGACTCAAGTCCATGGAGTGCTGATCCCCGCGATCCAGAACATAATATCTCAAGATGAAAAGCTCCTTTGTCATGGGTATATACCGATCATAATCAATTATGAGCAAGAACACAATCGTTCATTGCCTGTGTGTTCCTCTCAACCGTACCAATAAGCGACTTGTACCCACGCTCAACCATGAGAGACTAAGCATTCCTGCCAGCATACAGGCAAGAAACAGCAGACTTTGCAACAGCATGGCGGACGAGAAGCCAGGGGACCATGCGATGTCGTATATCGGAGAAAAGACTGGAGAGCTTCTCTGTCCCATTAGCGGGGGCCATAACACGAGAGCTAGCAGTGCCGAGATGATGCCGTGCGCAGCCCGAGCCAGCAAAAATGGCATATAACGGAGATTCGTCATATTTAAAATACTTGCAACCTGTGCATGAACTGATAGCCCACCCCAGGAGAGAACAAAAGCTGCTGCGGCTACCTTGAACGGTAACGCCGCTGCTGTGGCTTCACCTGCAGCTTGCGCTCCTAAAGTGACTTCGAAAATACCACCCACGATGGACTCCGTTAACGTAGGAGGAAGACCACATACAGTCAATAGGCTTGCTGTAAGCAGATGAAGCCCGCTCATTAAACCAGAGTTTGTCAAAGCTTCTAAAATAACGCAGAAGAATACAACCAGCCCTCCTACGACAATAATAAGGCGTAGGGAGGAAGTAATCGCCTGACGGAGCAACTCACCAAATGGACGACCATCTTCTAAACGTGCTGCATGCATGGCATATAACGCTTGGCGTAGTGGTCCAGGCGGCCTATTGCGACCTGCTGCTACGGTGTTTGCAGACTTCGACCAGGCTTTTTGAGTAGGTTGAGGGCGGTCGCTGCGAGTATCTGCTTCCCCTGAACGGGAACCGTGGAAGCGCATAAGCAGCCCGATGATGAGTACACCACCGTAATGGGCCGCGCCCAGTACGAGTGCAATTTCTGGTTGATGGAAGAAGCCAACGGAAACCGCACCGATCAGAAATATCGGATCAGAGGAAGTCGTAAACGCGACCAAACGCTCTCCTTCAATGCGTGTGATCCATTTTTGCTCCCACAGCTTGGCGGTTAGTTTGGCCCCAATAGGGTAGCCGGATGCACAGCTGACCGCAGCGACAAAACCTCCGCAGCCAGGTACACGGAATAGAGGCTGCATCAGCGGATCCAGCAGCGCACCTATGAAATGAACAATTCCGAAACCGAGGAGAAGCTCGGAAATAACGAAAAACGGGAATAAAGACGGAAACAGCACGTCCCACCAGATGGCAAGCCCCCGAAGCCCGGCATTCAGAGAAGATTGCGGGTATGCGGCCATAAGCATAAATAGGAATAGCAGCATAAGGATGAGCAAAGGAAGCGAGTAACGGCGGTACAGCGACATAGAGGCCCCTCCTTTGGAGTTGTACTATTATACCTATGTCGGGGATGGACAAAGAGTACAAAAAAAGTAAAGAAAACGGTTACATGGAATGCTGTATTTTTGTAAAGAGTATGTTAAAATAGGAAAACAACGATCCATAACCTTAAGGATGGAGTGATCAGGATGAGTATCGTTGCCGGTCTGTTCGTATGTGCTTTTGTGTATGTTATTCGCGCCTCTCTCGTCCATCCCGGAGAAGAGGATTGGCGGAGTTATTAGTTGTATTATAGAATGACGAAGCTGTGTACAACGAAGCAAACCCTCTTCATATGTTAAAATGATAAAATGACGCTTATTTTTAGCGTCATTTTTTGTTTTTTGTTATAATACGGGTGTATATTTATTACCATAGCACAGAAAGTTGGAGGAAAAAGTGAATCCTAGCCTGAGCATTTATGACAACCTTGGGGGTGCGGAAGGTGTTCGTACTATTATTGAGGCCTTCTACCCGAGAGTTTATAAAGATCCGTTGTTAAGTCCCCTGTTTCCTAAAGACATGGAACCGGTAAAGGAAAAGCAGTATATGTTCCTGAGCCAGTTTTTTGGGGGACCGTCCCTTTTTTCTGATGCATATGGTCATCCGATGTTACGCGCCAGACATATGAAGTTTCCCGTAACGGAGGAGCGAGCAGAGGCATGGTTGTCTTGTATGGCAGGTGCGTTAACGGATACGGGCATTGAGGAGCCGCTTCGTTCAATCATACTTAATCGTTTGTCCGGTCCTGCGCATCATTTTGTAAATACCCCGTAAGCTTTCGGGGATTGCCGAATTTTGGAGAGGGTTGTAAAAACATTGGAACTTGAACCGTTATATCAGATCAAAATCGCTTGCCCGCATTGCGAACAAGAATTTCAGACATCCCGTGTCAGACCAAGCCTAAAAAAGGCCATTCGTACGGATTCAGATTTTTGCGCTTATTACAAGAACGAAAATCCGGATTTTTACGTCGTACGGGTCTGTCCTCATTGTGGATTTACCTCGACAGAGCACTCTACCGTTCAGTTAAGCGATCAGCAAACCAAGCTATTTAAGGATAAAATTGGTAATCGCTGGCAGTCTCGCGAATATGGCGGGCATCGTAGCTGGGAAGAGGCGTTAGAAACGTATAAGCTTGGTTTACTCTGTGCGCAGGTCATCGGAGAAAAGGAACGCGTGTTAGCCAGTCTATTGCAGCATATCGCATGGATGTACAGATATCAGGGAAATGAAGAGCAGGAGCTTCGCTTTCTCAAATTTAGTCTGGATTCTTACGTTCGGGTCTATGAGCTGGAGGGCGTCGGGGCGAATAATGCCAAACTGCTCTATCTGATTGGTGAACTGCATCGACGTACAGGCAACTTTAACGAAGCGGTACGCTGGTTTTCGCGTGTCATTAATGACAAAAAAATTATGGATGCAGCGATGATTCGGGCTTCCCGCGAACAGTGGGCTTTACTGCGAGAACAAATGCTGGCTAAAAATTTCCAGCTGCCGGAGGAAATGCAAGACGCAAGCTCCTCTTGAAAAAATAAAGGTGTGCACTATGGCCGATTTAGGCTCATGGTTCACACCTTGTTTGTAAAACGGGTTACCTTATCTTACAACTGCCTCATGAATTAATGATGGCGCAACGTGGTATCTGAGAGCAAATAATCGTCGTCACAATCCACCAAAGTAACTTTGTTATGGCAGCATGGGAACACAAGTAGCTTTTTCATGCCTTCATGAATAAGCTTAAGCTCTTTTGGCTTCAGGGGCAGCAAAACATTATCATGGTCGCAAAACGGACAAGACTGTACATAAACGTCTCCCATGACGATGTCATAAGGCCAGGTTTTGTGAAAAGGAATCATGATTTGTCCGATTCTCCGCTGTTCGGGTCAGCGGTTTCTTCTTTAGCCAGTTCGGCCAGCTTTTGCATCAAAATGTGCTGGGGTGTATGCATAAGGTGTTCCAGCGGAATGCCGAGCTTTTCGGATAATTTCACAGCCGTTTCCGGCGAAATTTGTAAGGGTCTCATCCTGTTTTCCTCCTATTGTAGTGATTTTTCGATCACGATGTAGCTTTATTGTATATGAAACCACATGAATTCGCCAAAAAAGAAAGGTGGAACTATTATGAAAACACCATTAAAGCAAACATGGGATCTGGAATCTATTTTTAGCGGAGGCTCTTCCTCCGCCTCATTTCATGCATTTTTGGAAGAAATGGAGAGCAAGGTACAACAGCTGCAATCTCAGCTTAAAGCGGCCAAAGTACCACAAACGGTATTGGATACCGAGCGTCTGGATAGTGTGCTGAATAGCATACAGGAGCTGTTTAATGGAGCGTCGCAGGCGGGGTCCTTTGTCTCTTGTCTAACTGCTCAAAACCAGCACGACAAGCTGGCTGTTCAACTGGGGGCACGTGTTAATACGCTGTATGCCCAAGGGAAAAGTGCTTTGGTATCTTTCCAGAACTTGCTGGCACAAACCAGTGAAGACATTTGGCAGAAGTGGATGGAGCGCGAAGCCATCAAGCCGATTTCTTTTGTCCTGACTGAATACCGGAACGAAGCACGTGAAAAAATGGCCCCTGAATTGGAGAGCCTTGCATTGGATCTGGCAGTGGATGGCTATCACGGCTGGGGTGACTTTTATGATACCATTGTCAAAAATATGACGATTCCTGTGCCAGAAAATGGTGAGATCGTAAACCTGTCTGTAGGTCAGGCAGCTAATAAGCTGGATGAAGCAGATCGCAGCGTGCGTAAAGACGTGTTTGCACGTTGGGAAGAGGCATGGACTCAAGTAGAGGACTATTGTGCGGATACTCTGAATCATCTGGCAGGCTTCCGTCTTAAGCTATATGAAAACCGAGGCTGGACAGACGTGCTTAGGGAACCGCTGGAAATCAGTCGGATGTCAGCCCAAACGTTGGATACGATGTGGCAGGTTATTAATGAAACGAAGCCTATTGTAGTCAAATACTTGGAGCGGAAAGCAAAGCTGCTGGGCTTAGAGAAGCTGTCCTGGCATGACGTTGAAGCTCCGCTGGGAACGTCGATGACTAAAATCTCATACGACGATGCAGCTGTAACGATTGTTGAGCAATTCGGTAAATTTAGTTCGAGAATGGCTGACTTTGCTCAAATGGCTTTTGAGAAAAGCTGGATCGAAGCAGAAGATCGTCCAGGCAAACGTCCGGGTGGGTTTTGTACATCCCTGCGTCTGAGCAAAGAGACCCGTATTTTTATGACCTATGCCGGATCCCCATCCAATGTTTCGACACTGGCCCATGAGCTCGGACACGGTTATCATCAGCATGTGATGAATGAATTGCATCCGTTGAATCAAAATTATGCCATGAACGTGGCTGAGACGGCGTCGACGCTGGCAGAACTTATTGTGTCGGATGCTTTGCTGGAAGCTGCCGAGGGTCAGGAGAAGGTAGCTTTGCTGGAGGATAAAATCCAGCGTGGTGTAGCCTTCTTTATGAACATTCATGCCCGTTTCCTGTTTGAAACCCGTTTTTACGAGCTGCGGAAAAAAGGAGTCGTAGGAGCACAGCAATTAAGCGAGTTGATGGAACAAGCACAGCGTGAAGCGTTTAGTGGTGTTCTGGATGAGGTTCATCCTCATTTTTGGGCATCCAAGCTGCATTTCTATATTACGAACACTCCTTTCTACAACTTCCCGTACACATTCGGGTATATGTTCAGTGCAGGAATTTACGCTTTTGCGAAGGAAAATCCTGACGGCTTTGCTGACCAATATGATGCTTTGCTGCGTGATACAGGTCGCATGACAGTGGAAGAATTGGCTTCCAAGCACTTGGGTACCGATTTAACACAGGCTGACTTCTGGCGTAATGCTGCGCAAGTCACCGTTCAGGATATTGAGCAATTTTTGCAAATGACAAAATAACGAATTTACACTTTAGAAAGGGCTCCCACAAGGGAGGCCTTTTTTGTAATAATCGCAGAAGATGATGAATAAAGTCGCAAAATGTCGAAGTGCAATTGACATTACCTGTTAGCGAAATTTAAAATGATGGATATACTTAGAAAATAGTTATAAATACCCAATTATGTTGTTTTTGATTGTAAGGTTAAAAATCTTCGCATATAATTGAGTCGTAAGACCTATTAATTATTTTTATAGAAGGTATATAGGAGGGTTTTTGCAATGGATGAATTAGGTCAATTGTCGTTAGTTAGGCAGATGGATATCGTTTTTAAAGAACTGGATAATGAGCTGGCGGGTTTGTCGTCAGGCATCGTGTTTGTGCAAATACGTAACAATGTGGTTGGGAAATTTGGGATTCGGCATAATCCGATTGCAGGTAAAGGTGGTACATTTGCAGCAGTAGAACCAGGGTTATCTGCCAAGCATCGGGAGGATTTTCGGCGTATGGCCCTGGAAACGCTAAATCACAAGCGTAGCTGGACTCATGGTGAGATTGCTTTCGATTTTGCCATCAGACAAGGAACGATCTTGGTAGATGCAACACTGGAGTCCAACTACAACATGGCGAATCTCATGATCCGCTATAAAAAGCCTACATACCGAGCGGCTAATTCGGAATAATCATCAATATGAGGATTTTGCAAAAATCCATAAGCGACTTCCAATGAACAAGATATAGATCGAAATGGTTTAGTTCGTCTATATCTTGCACTTCGGAGCGACTGGAATCGAATTTTGCAAAATGCTGATTTATAAAAAGAGTAAAGAAAAGGCGGTCTTCCTAAGGAAGACCGCCTTTGTTATATGCCCGTTATAACACATTTTGGTAAATTACGATGAACGGAATGCTCATGTGGAATAATGACGCTTATTGACCTGAACGACCTGATAATTGCTGTTCGGCCAGCTGTACCAAGCGTTTAGTGATATAGCCTCCCAGAGAACCAGCTTCACGGGATGGCATGTCACCGTAGTAACCATCTGCCGGAATGGTGATGCCCAGCTCTTGTGCAGCTTCAAATTTCAATTGTTGCAGTGCGTTGTTGGCTTGAGGAACAATTAGATTGTTACTGCGGCGACTTCTGCCTTGATTTGCTTCATTCATGTGTAGTCACCTCCTTCGGCTGTGATGAGGTTAGTATGCGACAGAGTTATGAAAATATGCGCCGAAGGAAGAAAAGTGACTATAGGGAAATTACGGATATATGATATGAATCTGAGTTTTGAGGTCGATGGATTGCTGAGGTTCCAGACGGATCAGCCCGCCTTTTCCGACAGGATCAGGTAAATTGGGAGCATCAGACAGCCAGGTATAAGGCTCAATGCAAAGATACTGATCGCATTCACCTTTGGTATATAACACCCAATACTTAAAGTATTGCTCATCTGCTGTGTAGCGGATTTGATAACCGTCATCACGAGTCAAAAGAGCTTCAGCAGGGCCTTCCGTTGCCCGCAGCAGCGTATCCAGATTTGTTCCTTTCAGAGAAAGACCTGAAGAGAGCTGTTCCAAATCATCCAACGAAGTAATGATACCTGTAGGTAGCTGTTCAGCATCCTGCTCATATACTCCGTTCACAGGCAGCTTCAGGCGCCAGCGCTCAGGCTCTCCGTCCACCATAAACCAAGTGTGATATCCCAAGCCGAATGGTGCTGCTTTATCACCCAGATTCGTTACGCGCAGCGTTTGGCTTAATACAGCACCCTGCAAGCGATAAGTCATCTCCAGACGCAAAGGAATGGGGAATTGTTCCATCCAGTGCGGATCACTTTCTGTCAGAAGCTCGGTAGTTACACTGCAACCTTCTTCATCCTCTTCAATATCACTGCAACGCCAGGATTGATTGCGGTGCAGACCGTGTATATGATTGTCGTTGGCTGTATTTCGGTCGAACTGATATGGAACACCGTCAAACTCAAACTGTCCTTTGCGAATTCGGCCTGGAGGGATCAAAATGGGCAAGCCAAAATGATAAGGCTTTTGTAAATAGAAAGCCAATTCTTCCTCACCAGGCCGACGTACGATATCCCGGTCCAGCTTCAGATCACGCACTGAGATAATATTATTCCCGAGGCGAGGGATCATCGTAACTTCTAGTTCACTACTATGTAAAACATACGTGTCGTAACCGTTCCAGTGTTCTTTGGTCACTTGTTTCATATCCATGCTCCTTTGTCCACTATAATCGGTTGAAGCTTCGTGTCATTATGATAACAGATTTTTGGTCGTAGGGCACAATCGTCATTTGACAATAACATTATGCGGAATTATCATTAATGTAGTTTAGAAAGTAATGACATGGATAACGCGATGATGAGGACAAGTAAGCTTTTGCATAAGCTCTTCAGAAAGCCGGTGGTGGATGGGAACCGGTGAGCCTGCACTGCTGAATGGACCTTGGAGTGCCGCACAGAACAGGATTCTACTTTCCTCAGTATGACGGCCGATTGCTCCCCGTTAACGGAGCTTTAAGATTGCATGCGGCCACGGGGCATAGCTCCGACAAGTAATAAGCTGACGGCAATGAATAAGGGTGGTACCACGGTCTCGCGTCCCTTGAGGATGCGGGGCCTTTTTGCGTTCTAATTATGAAATAAACGGAGGAGGAAGAATATGAAAACTGTACTTTCAGGTATTCAGCCTAGCGGACAACTTACTTTGGGCAATTACATCGGCGCAATGAAAAACTTTGTCAAATTGCAAGAGGATCATCAATGTTACTTTATGGTTGTAGACCTTCATGCGATTACCGTACCGCAGGAACCGGCTCAATTACGTGAGCAGTCGGAGGCGGTAGCGGCATTATTTATCGCAGCAGGTATTAACCCGGAGAAATCCAATGTCTTTTTACAATCCCATGTTCCTCAGCATGCTGAGCTGGGATGGTTGATGACAACACTGACGAATATGGGCGAGCTGGAACGTATGACTCAGTTTAAGGACAAAGCGGCTGGCAAGGACTCCGTAGGAGCGGGACTGTTCGTATATCCGTCGCTGATGGCAGCTGACATTTTGCTCTACAACGCGGATCTTGTCCCGGTAGGTGACGATCAGAAACAGCATCTGGAGCTGACACGCGATTTGGCGGGCCGCTTTAATCACCGTTATGGAGATTATTTTACTGTTCCTGAACCGTATATCCCTGAAGTAGGGGCGAGAATTATGTCCCTGGATGATGCATCCAAAAAAATGAGCAAGAGCAATCCGAATGCAGGCAGCTATATTGCTCTGCTGGACGAACCGAAAGTCATACGCAAGAAAATCAGCCGCGCTACTACCGATTCTGGCAGTGAGGTTAGATATGATCCGGCCAATAAACCGGAAATTAGTAATCTGATGGGCATTTACAGCCAGTGTTCCGGTTTGTCGCTCCAAGAAGTGCAGGATCGCTATGAAGGTCAAATGTACGGAACATTTAAGAAAGAATTGGCAGAGACGGTTGTAGCTATGCTTGAACCGATTCAGCAGCGCTATCGCGACATCCGGGAATCCGGTGAGATTGGACGTATTTTGGCCCAATCCGCAGAGCGTGCGCAAGAAGCTGCTGAAGTCACGCTGTCTGCGGTCAAAGAGCGCATGGGCTTTCTGCCACGTTTACGCTAAAGCATATTGCAGGCAATATAGAATTGGCTTAGGAGCGGCGTTGTCGGGCCTTGATCACAAAGCCCCAGCCGATGTTGCCGACAGATAGAAGCCCCAGTAAAATGGCAAGCCATGCGGAATAACTGATGGATATAGCGGCTGCCGTCAGCAGGACAATGGATGAAACGGCGAACCATAGGGATAGACCTTTGCTCATTGGTAAAAACCTCCAGCGCTCGAATGTTGAATTTCAGGAATAAGTAGGTGTAAGCGAGCCATAATAATCTTGCAAGCTTGCAATGAACCTCACTCACAAAGAACTGAAAGGAGATTCAAATATGAGCAGACGTCGTTCAAACAACCTGCAAGTACCGCAGGCCAACGCCGCTTTAGAACAATTAAAATATGAGGCAGCACAAGAACTTGGCATCACAATCCCTCAGGACGGTTACTTCGGTAATGTCGTTTCCCGCGAAACAGGTTCTCTTGGGGGATACATCACGAAAAAGCTGGTCCAACAAGCAGAGCAATCCTTGTCGGGCAACAGCCGCTTGCAGTAATACACATAAACACTCCATCCTGGAAGCTGTATTATGAGCAACTGTGATGAAGAAAATCCGGAGCGATCATGCTCCGGATTTTTTTGCGCATGGCTTATGACCATTGTGAATCACGCAAGTCCGCTTCGTCAAGAGGGCGCTTTCATGAGATGCGATTTTTTCTGCGAGTGGCCAAAAAAACAGCAAGCTCCAGATTAAGGGAGACTTGCTGTCTGTTGTTCATGCGGCTTGTTGTTAGCTTGTATGCAGGTTCTAATTCGTATGCAGGGAAAGGCGTTTTTGCATCTTTTCGTCACTGAGCCATCCAATATAACTGTTGATCAGTCCGAACTGCTTATCCATCGCGACCACAGCCACGAATGGATATTGTCTTCGGTGTCGATACCTGACGTCTCCCCATCGCACAATGTAACCCCATTCCAGTTCCTCCACCTCGGCAACGGCAAAGGAGGAAAAATAGCGAAATGCCTGCACATCGCGATAGGATTTGGATGCTTCTACGGCTGGATGTTCGGATGGAATTGCATGTTTCGTCCAAAATAAATGTTTGCCATTTAATCCGCCAATGTCATAACTTCCATTCTGATGAGCTTTTACCACATGCCACCGGTTCCATGATACGGTGGGAATGATGTAATAGTTATCGCCTTCCTGGCGCCCATTGTCCATATCACGTACCGCTTTTTTGGTCATGAAATGACTCCAGGTTCGCCAAATGTAATACAGGCCAATAATGACGTACAGCGTAATAAATAAGGGGGCGGGCGCAACCAATCCGGTGATCCACAGCATAATCGCTGCAACATGGGTGCCAAAAATAAAGGGATCGAAAATATGGATGATATTCCAAGATATCCACTTGTTCGTAAACGGTCGGAATGCCTGTGTTCCGTACGTATTAAATAAATCTGTGAATACATGCAGGCAGACGGCAATCGTTACCCATAGTGCTACATGACCCGGGGGCACATCCCTGAAGATAAGGCAAATCAGTCCTGTTATGGACAAGATCCATATCAACCAGAAGGGAATTGAATGCGACAGTCCACGGTGATTGCGAATGTAGGCTGCATTATTTTTCAACCGAAGCAAGGTGTCAAAATCCGGAGCTTGTGACCCTACGACTGTAGCGAGCAGTACGACTGCGGCCAACTTTGGATCTCCGGCGACAACAGGATCAGTGTAGGCTAGCCCGGCCAATCCGATTCCCATGACAAAGTGTGTGGCTGTATCCATATCTGTCGCTCCTTTTGTATTGTTTCCTGTACTTATTACTACCCAAATTTACTGTAAACGATCAGCAGGGTCGATTTGCCATCGGAATTGTGAACGTTTTGTGCGTTTTCTGTCAAACTTTTTAAGGTTTGTATATGATAAAATTTATATCGGAGTTCAACTTACTCCCGAATTCATACATCTCTAAGGGGGAGTTACTCACAATGGATAATATTGGTTATAAGACTTCTTCGGATGCGGCTACTTATTCTGTAAAATCTAAACCGCCCGGCAAGGCGGGCACTTGGAAAGATTTTATTACAGTCACAAAGCCGGGCATCCTTCGTACCAATCTGGTTGCAGCCTTTGGTGGTTTTTGGTTAGCATCGCAATGGGACGTTGACTATATAAAGCTAATTCTTACACTTTTAGGTACAATGCTGGTTATGGCGTCTTCTTGTGTCTTTAACAACTATTTTGATCGTGAACTGGATTTAAAGATGGAGCGTACACGTAATCGCTCACTGCCAACAGGGCGTCTGACCCCTACAACGGTGTTGTCATACGCTATTATTTTGGGCGTCGTCGGGTTGGCTGTTCTATTCTCTTTCTCTGGTGTGAAGGCAGGATTACTGGGACTACTTGGTATGTTCGTCTACGTCGGCATTTACACACTTTGGTTGAAACGTTCGTCTACATGGAGTACATCTATCGGCGGTATTTCTGGTGCAATGCCTCCTGTGATTGGTTATGTGGCCGCTTCGGGTCGTATTGACATGGGCGCTTGGCTCTTATTCGCTCTACTGTTCTTATGGCAGCCGCCTCACTTCTGGGCACTTGCAATTCGCAGAGTCGAGGAATATCGCGCAGCAGGTTTTCCGTTGTTGCCGGTCGTGAAGGGCATCCATCGGACCAAAATCCAGATGATTCCTTATATTGTGTTGCTGATTCCGGTACCCATCCTTATGTATGCTTATGGATATGCCGGTATGATTTTTATGATCGTGTCCGTGTTACTGTCCGTGCTGTGGGCGTTCTATGCCTTTAAAGGTTTTACGATTAAGGAAGAAGAAACGGATTCCTGGGCCAAAAAAGTATTTTTCTTTTCCATTAACCATCTGACACTCAGCTTCTTGCTGATGATCGTCGATACGGTTCATAAGTTCTAATATCATTCTTAGAGGCATTTGTTATGGTGCACCATAGAGCTGTCCAACAGGCATGAAAGCGGCCTAAGGACAGCTTTTTTTGTTATTTTCGAGACTAAAGAACAGGTGGCGGGTATATAATGTATTCTTCCAACCCTGCTTTTTCCAATTGAGCGATCACATATTCGTCAGGAGTGCCTTCTACGCCAGCATAGCCTTTGCGTGTATACATATGAAATGCATCCGGAAAAGAGTCTGCAAGAACGCCCCTTATTTTTTTTCCTGAGCTGTCATTGTCCATAAATAAAAATATTTCGTCGTGCTTGGCCCGTTTGCGGAGGGATTCCAGTTTTATAGAGTTTAGTGTGCCGAAGGTGCATAAAATGTTAACCTCCGGGTCAAGCAATCGGCGAAGTTTACTGCGGTCATTTTTCCCTTCGACGATCACGGTTATCGTCATCTTGCTCACCCCCTGCTTGATGCCTGTGCGCGAAATTCCCCGGGAAATGAAAGAATATGTGTATAGTGTAGCTCCAAATGGGGTTCTCATGCAAAAAACAACAAAACAGCCTGCCAGAAGTGGCAGGCATGGGTACAAGGGGCAACATGTTAGGGCAATTCAGACATTAAATCCAGCAAGTACGGAGAATGATGACGAGCAAAATATAAAGAACAAGAATGGTGCCAGTTGAAGTTCCAATAGGGCAAGGATGACAGTGGCTCACAGGCTGCACCTCCCTTTGTTAGTGAATGTTCAGTCAAAATAGTCTATGTGGATAGGGGGATAGTGTACTGTGCATTTGCCCTCTGAAATGGCATTTTGGGCTTTAAAGGTAGCATATTAGCAACCTCCTCAGTTTAGCTAGGAATGATAAGGCCCTGAGGCAGACAGTGGTGGTGTCGGAGATATGCGCTTAACGGGAATGAATAGCAGACCAGTCATCAGAATCAGAAATGCGATAAAAAAAGGAGAAATGTGATCGGGTAGCTGACCTGCCAGTACAGGTCCGGCAAAGGAGCCGATAGATGTTGCAATAGACTGTAGAGCAAAGGTTTTGCCCAATCGCGCACCTCCAATTCGTATAAAGAGGGAGGCCAGTGCTGGAAAAATGATGCCTTTGGCTGTTCCCAGAATAAAAAGTATGATGCCAATCGTCGCTTCAGGCGTGGTGGCGAGTGCGTAGAAGCTTAGTGACATCAGAATAATGCCACAAAGTAGTCGCACCATCGGTGAATATTTGTTCAGAAAAAGCAGACTAAGTGTACAGAGTGCTCCCAAACTGATGATGGAAAAGAGCAATCCGGTGGACATCATGGACGCAGAACCGTTATTCCGTAATGGGATTTCATAAAATAAAATGCCTTGTGCACACGCCAAAACAAAAGGCAGGATCAGGTAGCGCCAATTGAATGGTAAACGCGTCTGTGCCCCGAATAGTGGAGCAGGTGTTGCATGACCATCAGATAATTGGGCCTGCGGAGCGGGTACTGTTTTGGGCAAGGTGAAATAAGCCATTAGTCCCGTGACTACGAGAATGATGCCAAGGGAACTAAACGTCTCACTAAAGCCGAAACTGGCTACGATAAATGCGCCTGCGGCTGGAGACAGGACGGAGGCCAACGTGTGAACGACACCGTGTCCCGACATATATTTGCCCTGCGTAACTGGATGATCGGACAGCTGCGCCAACATGGCCAGACAGGCCGGAGATAAAAAGGCCAACACAAAACCGCTAATCGCACGAAGAAAAAGTAATTCCCACGGTGTGTGAATGTACGATTGAATGATAAGGATGATGCCTGCGGCTGTTAGGCTGAACATAATATATCGGCGGCTGCCGTGTTTGTCGACCTTGGGGCCGGCCATCAAATTACCAGGCAGGTGAGTCAGTGAGTAAATCCCCATCATCCAGCCGATAAAGGTAGGTGCTGCACCCAGAGAGATAGCGAATGGTGTCAAAATAGGGTATTGTGCATGCAGATCGAAAAAGGCAATGAACAAAAAGAGATACAGCCAGAGGGCTGTTTTCAAGTGGATAACCCCCTTCCCTAATGTAAACTTTCATGTTGCCCTGCGTATCGGCCCTTCCTAAGTTGTACGCTGGAGTGGACGAACATAGACCACTTTGTATGGACAAGAATTGAATGACAAGGTGTGTAAAAGAGCTAAGCTGACAGGGCATCACGTAATCATGTATAATTACAGAGACAATTTTGCAATTTGAATCATGTAGTTAAAACGGGAGTGTAGCGAAATGGATAAGGGCGTCTGGACAGAGTTTTTGGAACATAATTGGCAGATCATTCAGGATAACTGGCTGTATATATTGATTGGGCTTGTCCTATTGTTAGTCATATTGAAGGTTGTAAGAACTCTCATAAAATGGCTGATTGTCATTGTCGTGATTGCAGGCTTGCTAATCTACAGCGGTATTTCCTTTGAACAGGTCGGCAAGGTTGTTACTCAGGCAAAGGATGATGCGATTAACAAGGTTCAGAGTGAGGCCTTGAACATGATGATCAAGGAGGGACGGGATGCCAAATACACATCCAACGCGGATGGTACGTTTTCGGTAACGAGTTCCAATCTGGAAGTGAAAGGTCCGTTTGATGGTGACAAGGTCAAGGTATGGTTTCAGGGGATGTCGCTGGGCGAGTGGAGTATGGGCGATACCGTCAAGAAATATATTGAAGGTGCGAAAGGCTCGACTGTAACACAGTCGCCACAGTCGCCGTAGAGACAGGAGGAACACAATGAAACCATCCTGGCTGGAGCCTATTCTTCATTGGAATGGTGTGACGGTGTTTTTGATCGCCATTGTACTGTTGTCGTTAATTCAGGGCTGGAGGCGAGGAGCTTCCAGATCTGTAGGGGCGCTGTTCAGTCTCATTGTGGATGGCATACTGACTGTGGCGGGTATTTTGTGCTCGCTCGGGTTAGCCATGTGGCTTTCACCGAAGGTGCAGCAATGGCTGGCTGCTTATATGGAGCATTTGCCGCAGCGGGAACTAAGTGGGATTGAGCAATTTTATTATACGCTTGTGGCGGGGTTAGAGGGTTTTCCGCTGCTGCGGTTTGCCGTATTGTTCATGCTCAGTTACGCTATCGCCCAGTTTGTATTACGTGCAATTTATGTATTGATGGTAGGTGGCAAGTCAGATTCTTCTCTCCGTGAGCAAGAAAAAAAATCAGGCTTTTTCAGCAGAGTGGCTGGGGCCGGAATAGGTACTCTTATCGGTGGAGCACGCGCCATCATGGTCATCGCCCTGCTGTTCATAGGGGTAAGTCTGTACCCGGACAGTGGGTTTAGCAGCTACGTACAAGCTTCACCGATTTATAAGCAAGGGGCACAATCGGTCATTGAGCCGTTGTCCGGTACTCTGATTAAGGATAAGCTGCCCGTATTCACGCAGGCCGTTACCAAGGAATTAAATGGTATCATGCAGCGCAAATACGAAATAATCGACCGGGACATTCCGAACGATATCGGTCAGGCTGCGGCCAAGATTACACAGGGGATTAGCGGTGATGAACAAAAAGCCAGAGCGTTGTATGAATGGGTAGGCACCCGCATTAGCTATGATTACGGTAAGGTAGAAGCCTATGAGCGACGTGGTGACTGGCATGAACAGACCCCCAGAGATACGTTTGATACACGTAAAGGAGTCTGCATTGATTATGCCCGCCTGTATGCGATGATGGCTCGTTCGCAGGGACTACAGGTCAAGGTGGTAACAGGGCTTGGTTACAACGGACAGGGAGGCTACGGTTCCCATGCTTGGAATGAAGTGTATTTGAGCGGACAGGATCAGTGGGTACCTCTAGACCCAACCTGGGCGCAAAGTGGGGACTGGTTTAATCCACCTGGTTTTGCCCAAACACATATCAAGGATAAAGTGATTTAAAAAGGAGTGGAAAAGAGCACATGAGAAAGATGGACAACGAGCAGGGAAAAGACAATGAGACGTCCGATCGAAAAAGATTCAGCTTCCGGATCAATCTGTTCTTTTTCAGCTCGTTCATTATATTTACGGTCATTATTGTAAGACTGGCGATACTTCAATTTGTGGAAGGCCCTCAGCTTAAGCAGCAGGAGGCCAGTAATGTTACCAAAAATGTACCGCTTACGCCGATTCGCGGAACGATTTACGATTCAACCGGGCAAAACAGACTGGCGTATTCTACACCTGTACAATCGCTGTATATCACGCTCTCCAAGAATTATAGTGACAGCTTGGAAGAAAAGCGTAATCCAGATAAAAAGCTGTTGCCTGAGCTGGAAAAGATGACACAAAAGCTGGCAAATCGGTTTGCTCAATATGGTAACAAAGATGAGCCAAAAATGACGGCAGCGCAAATTATGGACGCTATGGACCGGAACTATCAACGATTTAGTGGTTTTACGCCGCGTCTGATTAAAACCAATCTTACTCCGGACGAAGTCGCTTATTTTATGGAGCATAAGAGTGAGTTTCCGGGCGTAGATGTCGTAGAAGAAACGGTACGTCATTACGATCCTGATACGGTGGCTGTTCAAGCGGTCGGTTATATTAAAAGCTACAAAAGTGCGCGTGAAACGTTGCCTAAATATAAGAATATTCAAAAATCCATGTCAGCTGAAAATGATCCGGGCCTCATCTATATGGATAACGAATCTGTTGGCTTTGATGGACTGGAACTACAGTATCAGGAACAGTTACGGGGAAAAAATGGCTATAAAACCGTCCCGATAGATCCGCGCAACATGCCGGAAGGTGTAGATTCCGTTACTCCTCCGCAAAAGGGAAACAATATTTATTCCACGATTAATAAAGAGATTCAGGTTAAAACGGAAGAAGCCATTAAGGATCAATTAAGATGGCTCCATACACACGCTGTATCTGGCAGGACTCATCCTTATGCCAAAACGGGATTCGCTGTGGCCATGGAAGTGGATACCGGTAATGTTGTAGCCATGGCGAGCATGCCGGATTATGATGCGAATTACTGGCAAACCGGTACAATTTCGACAGAAAAATATAAAGAGATTGAACATGTTTATCAAAACGGTACAATTAAGAACGTTGGCTCTGGCCAACCTGGACAGCACCCAGATTCTACCGTGCTTCTCGGATCAACTATTAAGCCGCTGTCTGTTCTTATTGGATTGGAAGAAGGACTGTTTACAACAAATACGTACTATCAAGACACGGGAGCGGCTTATTTTGGACGTAACAACTCCTCACGGGTGCGCAACTCATCTGGCCATGTATACGGTTCAATGGACCCGGCTACCGCAATTCGCCATTCCTCCAATGCCTTTATGGTAGATATGGTTGGAGAACGTTTATATAACAAGTATAAAAATAATGCATCAGTTGAGCAGGGCATAAGTGTTTGGGATAAATATATGAAACAATTTGGATTGGGTGTATCTACAGGAGTTGACCTGCCTGGTGAGTTCAAGGGGCTTTTAGAATATACGAAGAAAGACGAGTCAGCTCTTTCCAGACTGGCATATGCTTCTTTTGGCCAGCAAGGCAAGTATACTCCAATGCAACTTGCCCAGTACACAACAATGATTGCTACCAAGGGCAAACGGATGGAGCCGCATTTGGTCAGTCAAATTAAAGACACTAACGGCAATGTAGTCCAAACGATTAAGCCGAAGGTGTTGAATGAAGTGAATTTCCCTGATGCTTACTGGAACGAGGTGATTCGCGGGATGGCGACTGACGTCAGCGCATTTAACGGCTTTCCGTATGACTTTGCTCGCAAAACGGGGACATCGCAGCAAAGTGTAGGCAGAGAACTAAAAGATAACGGGGTATTTATCGCCTTTGCACCACGTCAGAATCCCAAACTGGCTGTAGCAGTTGTCATTCCTGAAGGGGGCTTCGGGGCATGGAGCGCCGGGCCTGTGGCACGCAAAATTTTTGATGCTTACGACGAAGTTTATGGATTGGACGGAGTGCCTAAGAAAAAGGATGCCGCGGCAACTGATCCCAATACAGTCAAACAGCCATAATTAATTCATACACCAAATTTATTTTATAAAGCTTTCCTCAGCCTTTGTGTTGAGGGAAGCTTTTTTATGCTTTTTCTACGTTTTCTTACAAAATTGTCATCTTAGAATTCATCGTTTATTGCTTTGGATATGGTAGGATCAGGAATATGAAAACCTAATCGGAAGGAGTAATGACCAGAGAATATGGACAGAAGAAGTTTGGATAAAAAGTTTTCATTCAAAAAGAAAAATCATGAAGAGAATGAAGAGTCACGAAAAAAGCGGACGGTTTTACGAACCAACTTACTGTTTTTTAGTGCTTTTGTGCTGTTTGCCCTTATTATTACCAGACTAGCTGTATTGCAGTTTGTACAATCGGAAGAGCTGAAGGGGGAGCAGCAATCCGTGAATACGAAAAATGTCCCGTTAGCCCCGAGTCGCGGCACGATTTATGACTCCACAGGTACGGTTAAGCTGGCGTATTCGACTCCAATACAGTCCCTGTATGTAACCTTATCCAAGGATTATAGCAAGCGTACGGAGAAAAACCGCAAGCCGGGGGAAAAGCTGCTCCCTGAGCTCAATGCTTTTGCTGCCAAGCTTGCTGCCAAATTAAACGAACTGGGGCGTATCGAAGGAGAGCAGCTTGATGCAGAGGAAATTAAAAAGCGACTGGACCCGGACTATAATCAATATAGGGGGTTTACCCCACGTTTGGTCAAATCCGACCTGAGTCAGGAGGAAATCGCTTATTTTCTGGAGCATCGGACAGAGTTTCCTGGCGTGGAGGTAGTAGAAGAAAGTGTCCGCCATTATGACCCGGATCGGGTAGCGGTCCAAGCGATTGGATATATGTACAAGTTCAAAGGAGCCCGTGCGAACCGAACCAAATATAAAGAGCTGTACCAAGCTAATTCGGAGGTTCTAAGACCAGAACAGGTTTACCTGGAAAGTGAAACGGTTGGATATGATGGCCTGGAGCTGCAATACCAGGACGAGCTGAGAGGAAAAAACGGCTATAAAACGGTAGAAGTCAATCCGCGCAGCATGCCGGAGGGCGTTGAATCGATTACTCCTCCGCACAAAGGACATCATCTGTATTCCACCATCAACAAGGAAATTCAGCAAAAAACCGAGCAAGCGATTATGGATCAGCTTCGCTGGCTTCATACTCATGCCGTATCGGGGAAACTCCATCAAGATGCAACCACTGGCTTCGCTGTAGCGATGGAGGTAGAGACCGGAAATGTTGTGGCAATGGCCAGTATGCCGGATTATGATTCTAATGTATGGAAAACGGGAAGTACATCGCCTTCGGTATATGACGAAATTCAGCATAAAATGGGGAATGGAACGATTAAATCCGTACCTAGCGGAAAAGCGGGTCCGCACCCGGAATCCTCGGTGCTGCTGGGTTCAACCATTAAACCTCTAACCGTGCTGATCGGGTTAAAGGAAAACTTGTTTTCTCCTGGACAAACTTATCAGGATACGGGAAGCGCATACTACGGCAAAAATCGCTCCAGCCGGGTCGGTAATTCGGGCGGACATGTGTATGGTCCTCTGACACCTAGCAGGGCAATTGAGTTCTCGTCGAATACTTTCATGGTGGATATGATCGGCAAGCCGTTGTATGCCAAATATGGAAGTAATGCAGGGGTGCATCAGGGGATTGATGTATGGGACAAGTATATGAAAGAATTTGGATTAGGCGTACCGACCGAAGTCGATCTGCCGGGCGAGTGGGCAGGCAGACTTGAGTATACGAGCAAGCATGAAAGTGCGCTGACACGTTTAGTACAGGCATCGTTTGGTCAACAGGGGAAATATACGGCGATGCAGCTGGCCCAGTATACGACTGTGCTGGCAACAAAGGGCAAGCGTATGCAGCCTCATTTGGTCAGCAAAATTGTGGATGATCAGGGGAATCGCGTACGTGAATTTAAGCCGAAGGTGCTGAATGAGGTCGCTTTTTCAGATACGTACTGGAATACAGTGATTCGCGGCATGGCTACGGATGTTAAAGCATTTAACGGATTTCCTTATGATTATGCCCGTAAAACGGGGACTTCTCAGCAGGTAGTGGGACGTACGGTTAAAGACAACGGGGTGTTCATTGCTTTTGCTCCGCGTCAAAATCCGAAGCTGGCTGTAGCGGTCATTATTCCTGAAGGGGGCTTTGGTGCGACGAGCGCGGGACCGGTTGCGCGTAAAATATTTGATGCGTATGACGAAGTATATGGGCTAGATGGTACCCCTAAAAAGCCTCTGGCAGCGAAATGAGGACTTGAATTCTTTTGTGGGCTTCTCTTTTTCATGGTAAAATGTCGTTGGACATAAGGGACATACAGGAGGAAGAGACTATGGGAGAAAACCAATATAAATACAAACTGCTTGCGCTCGACATGGATGGAACTTTACTGAACGATAATCATGAAATTACCTTGGATACGATTAACTGGATTAACAAGGCGATTCAGGAAGGAATTCATGTATGCTTGTCCACCGGACGGGCAGCGATGCATGCTCTGCCCTACGGTCAGCAACTCGGCCTGGAGACCCCAATGGTAACAGTAAACGGCAGTGAGGTGTGGAAATCACCCCACGAGTTGTGGCGCCGCTATTTACTTGATAAGGAGCTTGTTCGCAAGATGCACCAGATTGCTGTAGAAACAGGCTCATGGTTCTGGGCTTACTCAACAGAGGAATTATATAACAGAGATCGTTGGCCGGATACATTGGACACACAGGAATGGCTTAAATTCGGTTATAATACGGAAAATGACGAAATTCGCCACCAAATTTTGCTTAAGCTTCAGGACATGGGGGGACTTGAAATTTCCAATTCTTCGATGACGAATCTGGAAATTAACCCGGCTGGTATATCCAAAGCCAGTGGAATCGCTGAAGTGTGCGACCTGCTTGGCATTACTATGGAGCAGGTGGTTGCCGTTGGTGACAGTTTGAATGATCTGGCTGTGATTCAAGCGGCTGGACTGGGCGTAGCGATGGGGAATGCTCAGGATACGGTAAAAGAAGCGGCTGATTTGGTCGTGGCGTCGAATAATGAGGACGGTATTGTAGAAGTGATCCGCGATTATGTGCTTGTGTAATAAATGAATGATGCAGCAAGCAGGATGAATGGACGAGAAGGAGGAGGCCCATGGACGTTGTAGGCTGGATTGTTGTCATTGTACTTTTCATTGTTGGCATGGCTGGGGCGGTATATCCCGTATTGCCGGGGGCGCTCGCCATCTATTTTGCATTTTTTGTATACGGCTGGTTTTTCTCGTTTGCTCCATACAATGCATTGTTTTGGATTATACAAACACTAATCGTCGTTGCACTTTTTGTTGCGGATTATGCTGTGAATGCGTGGGGAGTCAAGCGATTTGGTGGCTCGCGTCTGTCAGCAATCCTCAGCACTGTCGGGATTATTATTGGTCCCTTTGTTATTCCGGCATTCGGTCTGATTTTGGGACCATTTATCGGCGCTGTACTGGGTGAGCTGATTGGCAAAGCCCCACTGGATCGAGCTATAAAAGTGGGCTTCGGCTCTGTCTTGGGCCTCTTTACCAGCACCGTGATGAAAGTGATTTTGCAGCTTGCCATGATTATTGTATTCTTGATTTGGGTGTTATAACCCGAGGTTCGTTTATTATGATTTGCAGAGACAGAATCGACATGCGGCTCCGCACCGGTGATGGCTCAGGCCATGACTGTTTTTGCGGGGCTTTTGCATGCGTGTGAACAGCAAGAAAGAAGGGAACGCATTTTGTCCAATAAAGAAACATTCCTTAAAGGTACGCTTATTTTAGCCGCTGCCGCCTTGGTGGCAAGAGTGCTAGGTCTGGTACAGCGCGTTCCATTGGAGCATCTGCTCGGTTCCGTCGGGAACGCCTCGTTTACAATCGCGAACAACGCTTATTTGATGCTGCTCACGGTCGCTACGGCCGGCATTCCAAGCACATTGAGCAAAATGGTTTCGGAACGTTATGCGCTGAATCGGCCATCGGAAGCGCGACGTGTGTATCATGCGGCTTTGATATTCGCGGCCGCGGCAGGCATTATCATTACAGCGCTGCTGTATTTTGGAGCGCCTTATTTTGCTGAGCATGTAGCAGGGGTTCCGCAATCCGCTTTGGCCATTCAGGCTTTGGCACCAGCTTTACTGCTGTTTCCTGCCATTGCCATGATGCGCGGGTACTTCCAAGGGCGCGGTAATATGACCGCAGGCGGTATTTCACAAATTGTGGAGCAGATCGCACGGGTGGCAACCGCAATTTTGCTCGCCTTTATTATCTTGAAGCTTGGTTATGGAGATCGTGAGGTTGCAGCCGGGGCCTCCTTTGGAGGTGTCATGGGAAGCATTGGCGCTCTGGCGGTCATGTTGTACTACACGGTGAAATTGCGTCGCCAGGATCGACAGGATCGTCAAGAGCAATTCCAAGAGGAAAGCTCCGCGCTACCGATGATGCGTATTTACAAAGATATTTTCAAGCTTTCCATTCCCATTGTATTGTCGTCTCTGACCGTTCCGGCGGTCAACTTTATTGATACGTCGATTGTGGTTAGACTGCTGTCCGGTCAAGTGGGATTGGATCAGGCGACTACTCAGTTGGGTTATCTGGGCTCTCGGGCACAGAGTGTGGCGGGGATTCCGCCGATTTTGGCAATAGCGCTCAGCCAATCGCTCATTCCGATCATTTCGGCGGCTTTTGCCCGTAAGGATGAGCAGCATTTACAAAATCAGATGACGCTGGCCTTGCGTATCTCTATTTTGACTGGAATGCCGATTGTGCTGGCTTTATGTGTAACCGCCTATTCTATTAATGGTTTACTGTTCAGCTCGCTTGGAGGCAGTGGTATTATCGCTGTTCTGACACTCGGAACGATATTCCAGATTACGATGATGACCTCTAACTCGATACTGATCGGTATGGGCAAGCCGCGTATTTCAATGGTTAATGTCATGGTCGGTATCGTCGTCAAGTTTGCAGCAAGCTGGCTACTGGCTGGTTGGCTTGGGATTTACGGGATCATTGCCGCAACCGGATTATGTTTCCTCGTGATTACGTTGCTGAATTTGCGTGTGCTTAAAGGGATCGTCTCCTTCTCAATCATGGGCCGTCGCTGGGCAGGTTTCCTAACCGCAGTCGTCGTCTCGGGAGCTATCGGATACGGTGTAAATGAAGCCTGTATTCTGCTGGTGCACCTGATGCCTGCGCGTGTGGCCTTCTTGATCGCGTGCTGCATTGCCGGAGCGGCTGTACTGGTATGCTACTTGGTATTGCTGGTTGTACTGCGCGTATTGCGTAGGGACGAGCTGGGCAACTACCCGCGTGTGTTGCAAAAGGTACTGCGTCCGCTAATGCGCCTACAGCGTGAGTCCACAGGACAACGAGGCTAAAAGAGTTCTCCAGCTTTTCAGTGGAAAGGCTGCAAGCTGTTATGGGCATCGTGGGCCATTGCTGTTTTTTGGATGCCATGGCGATGCTCATGGCGCATGGCAAATAACAGCGGTCGCCTTGGTTCGCTGAGATGCCCAAGCGTGGAACCGTCCTGAAACCAGTCATAACGGGGGATCGGATCATAAGCCGTATCTGACCAGACGGTGTTCAGCTCCGGGCTGTACAGACGTTGTCCTGGCGGTAGCCATTCATGTGCTAAAAGCGTTGCACTCTCTTCTGGAGAGCGCAGCGCTTTTTGTTCATTCGGGGTGAACAATCCGGGCCAATAGTCGCTGCGTGAACCCGTATGCGGCACACTGTTAGCGAATGCTGATACCTGGTCCAGCACCTGCTGATGGCCGAAGAGCATAGCGTAGAGACTTTTGCCAAACCCGATCCGCTCGTCCAGATGGCCGAAACGCTCCATCACAAGTCCGGCAAGTCCACCGTTTAGCCCAAGTGGAAATATAACCTGATTAAGCTGGAGCCAGTCATGCAAATAAAAGCCCGGCTTGTGTGTCACAAATTTTTGAAAATACGGATCTTTCACCACACGTCCTTCAATATAGTTTTGTTCATTAATGATGAGCGCCACAGTCAACAGAGAGCTATCCCGCCAAGCCCAGAAACGTTCCCAAAAGGGCTTCATGAATGGCGAAACGTGAAAATAAGGCAACAAATGAAAGCAACTCCGACCCAAATGACGGCTGTGCATGTAAAGTTGCAGCTGCGGATAAGCGTCCTGAAAAATAAGGGCGTTACAGCGCTCCAGTAGCCGATACAGCCATTCCTTTTCCTGTTCACCGAACAGGTTGCCGATCAGGCCACCTTTCAGATCAGTCATATTATAGCCGCCATTACGAGAAACCAGGTGGGCCAGTAGTGCCCAGTGTAACTCCGGGTAGCCACGATAGCATTCAAGGTAAGCGGCAGTGCGGGTGACGTTGCTGCGATTCTCCTGTGCTGTATCGTTCTTGATCCGCTCCAGCAGCTCACAGTCTGTTTCGCATAAGGGCATATTCAGAGAAGAGGGACGCGTAGCGGGTCTATTAACCAGCATTAACGCTTCGGCTTCATCCATTGCGGCCTGTGCTGTATGATAATCCCACGGTAATTCACGCAGGGGATAGCGTAATTTGCGGGATTCAGTCCAGGCCGCCCGTTTGCCCTCCCAAACCTCCTCCGCAACACGCGGAACGGAACCCAGTAACTTTAGCCCTCCCTGAAGCTGTCGTGATGCTACATGGAGCCATTCGGTGAGAGACATGTTTAAATAACCTCCTTTCCAAGTGGAAGCATCCCCGTATCCTGCCAAGTATGTTGGGCATGCTGTTAGGGTGTCGTCGCTTATGTGGATTCTTAAGTATATCTTTAGTATGCCTCAATGGGAGGGCTTCCAATCGGCATGTGAGCAGAATAGGGGAGTGTGCAAAAGCTTCACTTGGCGTTACAATAGAAAGTACAATCTCTTCTGCACAAAAAGAAATGAAGGAGGAATTATCCATGCAAAAAATCGTCTCTCATGAAGACTTTAATAAGGCAATATCCACTCCCGGCGTAACGGTGGCTGTGTTTAAGGCGGACTGGTGTGGGGATTGCCATTTTATTGATCCGTTCATGCCTGATGTGGAACAACAATATGCAAACAAGCTTACATTAATTGAGATTGATGTAGAGCAGGCTGAAAGTGTCAGCCAAGAGCAAAACGTTTTGGGTATTCCCAGCTTTATCGCATACAGTGAAGGGCGCGAGCTGGTGCGTCTGGTGAACAGACTGCGCAAATCCCGCGAGGAAATTGAGCAATTTTTGGATCGGGCTGTTGAAGTCCACGCTAGCTTGGCAAAATAATGGATGCTGTTCATGCATGATGGTTCTGAAGTGAATCTTAAACATCAAGACATTCAGAAAGCCGCTTCCTTCTAAAGGGGGCGGCTTTCTCACGGACACGTTCACATTTTGTCAACAAAGCTCGTATGTCAAGGAACCATATATCAGTTATAATTACTTTAAGTGATCATTTCACAACATATAAAGTGAATAAATATTATATTTGGAAGGATACGGGTGAATTCTTTGAACAACAAAATCAGAATATTAAAATGGTTGGCACTCGTAACATGTATTGTTATGTTTTTGGCTACCTTCGGTGGAGGTGTCGTGACGCGGACGGATTCTGGTCTCGGCTGTGGACGGGAATTTCCGCTTTGTAATGGTAAGTTGGTTCCGGCACATACGATCGCATCCATCATTGAATTTACGCACCGCTCTGTCAGCGCTATGGCCGGGCTGCTTTCTGTCGCCTCCTTTGTCGGCTTTTTGCTGTTTATGAAGCATCGGAAGGATTTACAGTTATTCTCGCTGCTCACTCTATTGTTTGTCATAATACAAGGAGCGATGGGGGCGTTGGCTGTTTTGTTTTCCCAATCGGCTGCAGTCATGGGGTTGCATTTCGGCTTTGCGCTTATTGCTTTTGCCAGTGCGACCATGATGACGCTGGGGGCGTGGAAGGAGCATGCGGATTCACGTTATACTCCGCGATTGGTCGCTGAACCTGTCAGCCGGGGCTATCGCAACTTTATATGGCTATCGACGATTTATACGTATATTGCTGTTTACTCGGGTGCGCTTCTCAGTCACTCAGTCATCCAGAAGGTTGTAAATCTCGGCGGCATTATATCTCCGCTGCTGCTGCATCAGCTTTCGTCTGGACTATTATTTATCATTATCCTGGCTGTAGGCCACTACTCGTACCGTTATCATCCAAAGCATCGAGATATTCGTGTATTGGGTGTCGTTTCGGTAGTGTTAATCATGCTTCAGGTACTTATTGGAATTAGCTTGCTGTATTTCACCAGACCTGAAATTTACATGTTTGTTGTGTTGGGACATATGCTGGTGATTGCCACATTGTTCTCCATTTTGTGTTATTTGAGCTATCGTGTATGGCAATTGTCGCCGGATCGCAACCTTGTTTCGACTCAAACACAACGTACCTAAGCATTTCATTGATCATAGTGAAACGGATATTTTGCCCAAGAGGCGCTCAAACACGTATAATAGCATATAAGAAACAAACTAGGCCCACGAGTTTCTCGAGGGCTTGATTTGCTTAGGAGGAATCGTCCAGTTGATCTACCAGAATTTGCGCCAATTTATTGAAGCGCTACGTAAAGAAAATCTTCTTAAAATTATAGAGGCACCTGTCGATCCTTATTTGGAACTGGCTGAGATTCATCGCAGAGTCATTGAGGAAGAAGGCCCGGCACTGCTATTCACGAATGTAAAAGGCACCCCCTTTCCTGTAGCGAGTAATCTGTTTGGCACGAATCGCCGTGTGGACATGGCTTTTGGTCCTCGTCCAGAGCAACTGATGAATGCGATTGTAGGAGCAAGCAAAACATTGCTTCCACCTACACCCAAAGCATTGTGGAATGAACGTGGCCTGATTAAGGACATGCTAAAAGTAGGGCTAAAAACAGTATCTCATAGCGAGGCTCCTGTGTTGGGAGTTCGTCGTACAGATGCTCCGCTGGCTCCACTGCCTAGAGTGACCAGTTGGCATGAGGACGGGGGGCCGTTCATTACACTTCCGCTCGTGTATACCGAGAAGCCAGGTCAGTCGAAGGATCATAATCTGGGAATGTACCGCATTCAGATTTATGATGATCAGACGACGGGGATTCACTGGCAAATTCATAAAGGCGGCGGCTTTCATTATCATGAAGCGGAGTTGCGTAATGAGCCGTTGCCTACGACGGTAATCATCGGTGGCCCTCCTGCCTTGATTGCGTCTGCAATTGCTCCAGCACCGGAAAACTTGCCAGAGCTGTTGCTGGCTTCGCTTATTATGGGAGGCAAGCTGCCAATGACAGAAGACCCACTTGGGGGTCATCGCATTCCGGCAGAAGCCGAATTTGCGATCAGCGGTTATGTGCCGCCTCATGAACGCCGCCCGGAAGGACCGTTTGGCGATCATTTTGGATACTACTCATTACAGCATGATTTCCCTGTATTTCATGTTAAACATATGTACCACCGCAAGGATGCCATTTATCCGGCAACTATTGTAGGTAAGCCACGACAGGAAGATTACTATCTCGGCGAGTTTTTGCAACGTCTGTTGTCGCCCGCCTATCCGCTTGTGATGCCTTCCGTCAAGTCGCTGTGGGCGTATGCGGAAACCGGCGTACATGCGCTGGCAGCGGCAGTCGTGCGTGAAAGCTACTCCCGTGAAGCGCTTGTATCCGGCTTTACCATTTTGGGTCAAGGCCAATTGTCATTGACCAAATTCCTGATGCTGACGGATCGGGTGATTGATTTATCTGACTTTAACCTGCTGCTGGAAACCATTCTGGAGCGATTTAATCCAGCAAGGGATTTATTTATTTTCAATCATACGTCTCACGATACACTGGATTACACGGGCCGTAAGCTGAATCATGGCAGTAAAGCGATTTTGATGGGCGTAGGTGAGCCTGTGCGTGAACTGCCTCGCGCTTATGAGGGAGGCGATCTGCCGGGTATTCGCGAAATAGAGCCGTATTGCGGAGGTTGCCTCGTCGTATCAGGTGCGTCCTTTGAGCAAGAGCCTGAACTGGCTGCACGTGTATTGGAGCGATTAGCTGCGGGTGAGCAAGAGTGGCCGCTCGTCTTTATTGTGGACGATGCCAAAGAAGTCGTTCGCTCTCAAGCCTCGTTCCTGTGGACGGTATTCACACGCTTTAACCCGGCTACGGATATGTACGCGGACAGCGAAGTGCGTTTGCATCATCTGAACTATAAGCTGCCGATTGTAGTGGATGCGCGTATGAAGCCGGGGTATCCGGATGAGGTGTTGCCGCGTGAGGATATTGTTAAGCTTGTAGATCAACGATGGACGAGTTATTTCGCTTGACGCCCTAATTAAACCTACAGCCGGATTTTACATTTATAAGGAGGCGTAAGCATGATACGCAAGCTACTGGGTGAGCCGCCACGTGTGAACAAGGGCATCCTGCTGGATGCCATGAATAGCATGTCAGATATGTTAAAACTGCTGGAGCGGCAAATTCAGGCCGGTGGAGATCCGACCCACGATTTTCGGAAGGCGGATATTTTGACACGTGGTCTGATGTCATCTTTGGATGAACTGGAGCAGAGCCATCATGCTGCCGCCTTTTTTCGCACAAAAGTGAAGGCTGGATACGCTGAAGATATGAGCGAGGATGAAAAATCCGATTATGCGCTGTATGTTTTCTTTTATAAAGATGGGTTTGTGAGGGTATTTTCCATTTTGGATAAGCTCGGTAACTGGCTGAATGATCTGTATGATTTAAAAACAGGACAGTATAAGGCGCATTATTCGTATTTTACAGTATTGCGGCAACTCAGGTATTTAAAAATGCATCCTGTAATGACTGACAACTTGAATGATATTAAGGACTCATACACCGATTCTATCAATCGGCTGCGTAAGCGTCGGAACACGGAAATACACTATATGAATACGGAGATGCAGGATGACCTTTGGCAACGGCATCGTGCATTGTACGGCAAAATACAACTGGAGGACCTGGATCATCATCTGGAGGATTTGCACCAGGGATTGGAAATGGTGTGCCAGTCGCTATCGAATGCCTTTTCTTATACTGTGAAACAATGGGAGAAGCGGGCAGTGCGTCCATAATTATGTTAGAAAATATCCTTTGACAAAGCTATGTAAACTATCTATACTGAAACCTAGTTTCAGAAAAATGCTTGAATTATGTTTCTTTTTATAAACTTAACGGACAGCTAAAGCTGGAGTTTAACATATTTTTCTTATCCAGAGAGGTGGAGGGACTGGCCCGATGAAGCCCGGCAACCCGTTCTTTCCCGGTGTAATACACTGGGAGGGAACATGATGGTGCTAATTCCTACAAAACCGCTAGAGTTATAGCGATTTTGGCAGATGAGAAAAGGTTCGCATGGTGGGGCCCTTTTCATTCTGTGAAAGGGGCTCTTTTTTGTATAAATAAATAGCGAGATCATACAATCCTGAGAGATGAAAACTGGTTAAAAGGGTAAGGAAGAAGTGAAGGGGGTCGCAGCACGTTGATAGAGCTTAAGCAGTTAACTAAGCATTATGGTAAAGGCAACCGACGCGTTAATGCGCTGTCCGGGTTGAACCTTTCTATAAAGCGTGGAGAAATATTCGGAGTCATTGGTCACTCCGGGGCGGGGAAAAGTACATTGATCCGTTGTATTAATTTATTGGAACGCCCTACTTCAGGCGAAGTATGGGTGGATGGGGTAAACCTCGTTACTGTGAGTCAATCCCAGTTACAGAAGCAACGTCGAAAAATCGGAATGATTTTTCAGCACTTTAATTTGTTGTCCTCGGCGACGGTGTATGACAATATTGCATTTCCATTGCGTCTGGTAAACACGCCCAAGCAGAAACTGGACAAGAAAGTTCGTGAACTGCTGGAATTGGTGGGTCTGGAAGAACACAGTGGAAAATATCCGTCACAGCTCTCAGGTGGACAGAAGCAGCGGGTAGGTATTGCACGGGCGCTGGCCAGTGATCCTCAAGTATTGCTGTGTGACGAAGCGACTTCTGCGCTTGATCCGCAGACGACAGGGTCTATTCTGAAATTGCTGTTGGACATTAACCAGCGCTTTCAATTGACCATCGTGATGATTACACATGAAATGCATGTCATTCAAAGCATCTGTGATCGAGTCGGCGTTATTCATCAGGGCGACATCGTGGAGCAGGGCCCGGTGGCGGAAGTATTTCTGAAGCCACAGCATCAGGTGACCAAGGATTTTATCCAGCGGGAGTCTGAGCATCCCGAGGAGCTGCAAGCAGCAATTGCGGCAGCAGGTGGCGGCGAATCGGCGCAGGTGGTACGAATTTCCTTCTTGGGGAGCAAAACATACGATGCGATTCTGTCGCGTACGGCTCGTAGTACTGGTGTTGATTTCGCGATCTTGCAGGGGACCATATCTACCATTAAAAACGTACCGTATGGACAGTTGATCGTTCGTTTTGAAGGAAACCATGAGGATATAGAGCATACGCTGCGCGAAGTGTCTGGACAAGGACTTGATGTGGAGGTGATCGGACAATGAGCGAACTTGATTTTTCACAAGTGAGTTGGGAAGAACTAGGGAATTCTACTCTGGAAACCCTTCAGATGCTTGGGGCATCCGCGTTGTTCACCCTCATTATTGGTTTGCCGCTCGGTATATTATTGTTTTTGGCGAGTCGTTCCTCGTGGAGTCTGATGAAAGTGATTTACGTTATACTTTCCTTTATTGTTAACATTTTGCGTTCCGTACCCTTTATCATATTGATCGTTGCACTCATTCCTTTTACGCGATCACTGGTAGGTACCTCTACCGGGGTGCTGGGTACCATACCGCCATTGGTCATTGGGGCTGCGCCTTTCTTCGCCCGGCTCGTGGAAACGTCTCTGCGTGAAGTGGACAAGGGTGTCATTGAGGCCGCACAAGCGATGGGTGCCTCGACAGGGCAAATTATCCGGCGAGTGCTGTTGCGTGAGGCACTTCCGGGTCTGCTCGCCGCATTAACCATTACCGTCGTTACACTCGTATCCTACACGGCAATGTCCGGTATGATCGGGGGCGGTGGACTGGGTACGCTGGCTATCAACTACGGCTATTATCGTTATGAAACGGCTGTAATGATCGTTGCAGTCGTGCTGATGGTCGTACTGGTACAATTGCTGCAAATGGCGGGAGATCGCCTCGTGCGGCATTATACTCGAAAATAGGGAAACTATATAGATATCCTTATTGATCAGGACGTCTGATCCTGAATATTACAAATTATTGGAGGGGTAATAACATGAAGAAATGGGTATTGGCTGTACTAAGCTTGACATTAATTGCGGTGCTGGCTGCTTGCGGTACAAAGAGCACAACATCAGATGCAAACAATGCGGCCGAAAATACAGGCGGGTCACCACGTGAAGTGGAACTGAAAGTGGGAGCTTCTCCTGTGCCGCATGCGGAAATTTTGGAAGCGATCAAGCCTCAATTGGAAAAAGAAGGGGTTCGTCTCCAAGTCGTTCAGTTTAACGACTATGTACAGCCGAACGTACAATTGTTTGACAAGCAACTGGATGCTAACTTCTATCAACATGTACCTTACCTGAATGTGATGAACAAAGAGCGCAAAATGGATTTGGTTTCTGTGGGCGCAGTTCATTTGGAGCCATTCGGTATCTACTCCCAAAAATATAAAAAGCTTGATGAAATCCCGGATGGCGCAAGTGTAGCCATTCCGAACGATGCGACAAACGGAGGCCGTGCATTGCTGTTGTTGGAGAAACAAGGTCTGATCAAGCTGAAAGATGCAAGCAACATTGAAGCTACCGTAAAAGATATTACTGAAAATAAGAAAAACCTGAAATTCAAGGAGCTGGAAGCGGCTATGCTGCCACGTCAGTTGCCTGAAGTGGACATTGCGTTGATCAACACGAACTATGCTCTGGAAGCGAAACTGAACCCGACGAAGGATGCATTGGCACTGGAAGACAAGGATTCTCCATATGCTAACGTTCTGGTAGCACGTCCTGATAATAAAGATTCCGAAGCGATTCAAAAGCTGATCAAAGCTTTGCAATCTCCAGAAACTAAAAAATTCATCGAAGATAAATACCAAGGCGCGATTATCCCGGCATTTTAAGCGGTAACGGGACGCGTTGAACGCAAACCCCAGATTCTCTTGAACAAGAGGACTGGGGTTTCTTTTTGGCTGGAGTTGTAGGGGAAGCTTAAATATTTTATACTTGGGGGTGACCGTTCTCTGTGAAGAGGAGGAAAATTGTTGAGAGACAAAGTCGCACTCATAACGGGCAGTGCCAAAGGTTTAGGTAAAATGACCGCTCTGCGTCTGGCGGATGAAGGCTGTGATATTGCGCTGAATTATGTGCATAGCCAAGCTGAAGCCGAAGCGCTTAAGCGGGTAATTGAGTCTAAGGGAGTACGCTGCCTGTCTTTACAAGGAGATATCTCTGTTCAGGAAGATATCACAAGGCTGATCGGTGAAGTACAGGATCGGCTGGGCGGAGTCGATATTATGGTGAACAATGCTGGACCGTTCATCCGGGAACGCCGTCTGTTTGCGGATTATAGTGTAGCTGAGATTCATGCCATGATACAGGGGAATCTGGTCGGTACCATGTTGCTGGATCATTTGGTATTGCCCCACATGCGGAGCCAGCAATGGGGACGTATTATTCATTTTGGCTTTGGTCATGCTGGAGAAGCGAGGGCTTGGCCTCATCGCGCCGTCTACGCAGCCGCCAAGGTGGGGCTGGTGTCTTTTACGAAGTCACTGGCTGTGGAGGAAGCTCCTTATGGCATCACGGTCAATATGATCTGTCCCGGGGATATCCGAGGAGCAAATAAGGAAATGTCAATCGCCGATGTCATCGGCATGCAGGATAAAGAGACACCGCGTGGACGTCCGGGGAGCGGAGAGGACATTGCGCGAGTGATTGCCTATTTGTGTGAGGAGCATTCGGATTTTATCACAGGTAATATTATGGATGTGTCGGGAGGATTGGACCCCATTCGGCCGACCATATAAGCTCGAGTGATCCCTCAGACGCTGTAACACAAAAAAGAGTCTTGAGCTTCGTTACCGAAGTCAAGACTCTCATGATCATTATGCATCAAGCATTAGAATACTTGTACCACTTCTTGGACGCCGTCGACTTCTTCGAGAAGAGCGCGTTCAATCCCTGCTTTCAGCGTGATTGTGGAACTTGGGCAACTGCCGCAAGCGCCTACCAGCTTCAGCTTAACGATGCCGTCTTCTACATCAACCAGCTCAACGTCGCCACCATCGCGTTGCAGGAACGGACGAAGCTTATCCAATACTTCGGATACTTCATCATACATTGGAATGCTTTGTGTTTCGCTCATTAGAATTCAACTCCTTTCCTATACCTTTATTATTATATTACAAAGCGGGCCAAATTAAAATGTCCGTCATCCAAAGCAGGTGAAAAAATGTTAAGGCCTATTATTGAATTTTGCACAAGTAATATGCATTTTGGTACCGATGAAATCATGTCCAAACTGGAACAGAATCCGGATTATGATGTGATCGAATACGGCTGCCTAAGCAATTGCGGTCAGTGTAACGCGGAACCCTATGCGATGGTCAACGGTGAGATTGTATCCGCAGATTCAGCAGAGCTTCTGTACGAAGTGATTATGAACAAAATTAAGGAAGCTGAAGCATGGGATAACCTAGATTTGGATTGAAATGTAATGATCCGTCAGCCATACATGCAACAAACAAAGAAGACTTGCTCTGGGAGCCGGTCTTCTTTGTTTATTGAGCATCTGATCAGCCAAAATGGCGTTTGGACTTCCAGAGCACACCGCTTTTAAGCAGGCGTGGTACTCGTCCACGCAATGAAGTACTGCCCATAAAGCCATAGCCGAACCCGGCCTTCTTGCCAAGTGCGCCTAATGTACCACGCAGCTTTAAAGGATGCGGGTGAGGCGTTTGGCCTTTCCACAGATCGCGTACAATGTGTGCGATCTGCTCCCCTTGCACTTCTGCCGCTTGAGCGCTTGGAGAGTAGGGAAGGCTCGCACAGTCTCCGACCACATACACCTCAGGATGGTCCGGTATTTGATAATATTCGTTGAGCACGATGCGGCCCTGAGGGTCTTTAGGAACGGCTAAATCCTGCACAATTTTTACCGGCTGAATCCCCGCTGTCCATACCACTGCATCCGTCATAATTTGCTCATCACGGTTGTAGATGGCCCCTGGCTCAATACGCGAAACCGCAACATGATTCAGTGCATTAACTTGATGTTCCTTGAACCAAGCATGTACATAGGCAGACAAACGTTGCGGGAATGCCGACAGCACCCGCTCGCCCCGATCCATAATGGTAATATTTAAATCCGTGCGGCTTTCACGTAACTCCGCAGCAATCTCAACACCGCTCAGACCGCCACCTACAATATGGACATGTCCATAAGGCTTGATTTCGTTCAAGCGCAGATAGGTTTGGCGGGTATGATTAAAGGACTGGATCGTACAGCTATATTCTTCTGCCCCTGGTGTATTATGAAAGCGATCGGTACAACCCAACGCAATGACAAGCTGGTAATAGGACAAAGGCTCACCGTCTTGAAAATGGACTATTTTATTCTCAAGATCCATCGAAGTGACTTCTCCATATTTGCGAATAAGACGTTGTTCATCTGGAAAATGCACCCGTAAATCAAAATCAGAAACCGTACCAGCCGCGAGGGCATAGTATTCTGTTTTCAACCCCTGAAAGGGCATCCGATCCACTAAAATAACTTGAACATCGTCGGGAATGTGTTTATCCAGCAATTCTTTGGCAATGGTAAGGCCGCCATAGCCGCCCCCCAGAATAACGAAATTTTTCATCAAAATCCGCCGTCCTTTCGCTACCGTGTCCCCGGCAAATGGTCTGGTGTCTCATCGATCTAACACAAGTTTTTTGCTGTTATAAAACCCGGGATCGGGCCTGCCTTTGGCAGACAGACCGGCGTATTCCGGGGCAGCTTGACGCTGCATGGTGTGAGTAATGGGGATGAAATGCTCGCGGGAAATCTGAATCCGATATGACATTTATTCGAAAACTTCGATTTCGTTATAGAAGGTGTCCCGTTCTACAGGTATGCGTCCTGCACCTTTGACCAGCCAGATCAGCTCTTTACGGGTCAATCCGGCAGGGGTCAACGCACCTGCGGCATGGCTGATTTGCTCACGCACAATTGTGCCATGGACGTCTGATGCGCCAAAGGTGAGAGCGACCTGCGTCAATTGCGGGCCAATATTAATGAAGTAAGCTTTGACATGGTCGATATTGTCCAGCATCAGGCGGCTGATCGCAATGGTTTTGAGATCCTCGTAAGCGGAGTTACGGCGCATGATGTTGGCGTTTTTGCTTTTCGGCTGCATGGACAGTGGAATAAATACCATAAATCCGTTCGTTTCGTCCTGCAATTCACGAATTTGCAGCATATGTTCAATACGATCCTGATACGATTCGACCGAACCGTACAGCATGGTCGTATGAGTTTTCATGCCGAGATTGTGGGCCGTGCGATGTACTTCGAGATAGCGGTCCACGTTGGCTTTCGTGACACGCATCTTCTTCCGATATTCGTCGGACAAGATTTCCGCGCCACCGCCAGTCAGGGATTGAAGTCCAGCGTTTTGCAGTTCCTGAAGCACTTCTTTAATACTCAAGCCGCTAATGCGTGTGAAAAAGTCTATTTCCGCTGCAGTGTATGCTTTCAGTGTAACGTGGGGATACTTTTCATTCAGCGCCTTCAATGAATCTACATAGTATTGGAAAGGTACATGATTATTATGACCGCCGACGATATGGAATTCTCTTACCCCTGGATGAATGTGTTGCTCTACATAATCAATCATTTCCTGCCCGGACAACGTATAAGAGCCGTCCTCCCCCTGATCCTTGCGGAAATTGCAGAACGCGCAGCGCGCTTCGCATACATTGGTGAAGTACAGGCTCATGTTTTCAATAAAATAAACCTTTTTTCCGTTCTTGCGTAAATTAGCTTCGTTAGCCAACTGACCCAGTGTGAGAATGTCGTCAGTTTCATACAAATATATACCGTCTTCAAGGTTCAAACGAATACCGTTCTGTACCTTTTCTACAATTTCCGCCATTCTGCGGTCTGTAAAGGGTGTAACTAATGTGGACATGCCTATTCCTCCTTCAAGTTGCTCTGTGCGAGGCTGTCCGCCAAATCAGCGACACAAGCGCTTGGATGCGCACAGGATGTCCCGTTCCGTCGGTGAGAATCCGGCAGCGCGGATATACGATATGTGAAAAATGTTACAATGCCAGGCTACAATGACGGATGTCTCAAAACATCGCCTTTGAAATGACAAATTTCCGACAGTTTCTTTTACACACTCTTCACCTATTATAAACCTCACACCACCGGTGTTCAATACAAACGAATAGAAAAACAGGTCTTTAAGCCTGTAAGGGAAGGACATTCCATGACTTGAGCACCTGCAAATTGTGGAGTATACTGAAGGAGAACATGAAGTAAAAGAGGAGGATGGAGCTATGATTAACATCACCGATTCCGCTGCTGAACGCTTGAAAGATATGCTGGAGCAGCAGGAAACGCCGAATATGTTTTTGCGTTTGGGCGTTACGCCGGGTGGTTGCACCGGATTCTCGTATGCGATGGGTTTTGACGACAACGAGACGGATCAGGATATATATATGAATGTACAGGATATGAAGATTGTAGTGGAAAAAGAAAGCATTCGCTACCTGGACGGACTGGAAATCGACTTTGAAGAGTCCGGAATGTCAGGCGGTTTTACGATTCATAATCCGAATGCAATCGCTACCTGTGGTTGCGGTTCAAGCTTCCGTACAGCTACGGATGCAGGGAAGCCGAACGAAGAGCCTTGTTAATTAATGTTTTTCGAGTGGTGGTCTGAATTATAGAAGCCTAAATGTCAGGATGGTCCCTAAAAACATGCGTTTAGGTTGCGGATAACGGCCTTTGTGACGGGATTTTACTCGTTGCGGAGGTCTTATTTGTGTTGTTTTTTTTCTGTTTATTATCATCATTTGCTTTTGAGATGCCGATATAACATGGAGTTCTGGAGAACTATTTTCTACATAAATTTTACCTGAAGGAAGTGGAAAGAGATGTTGAAAAAGAAATGGCTTATCACTCCGCTGGTTGCGGTGGCACTGTTTTTTAGTCAATCCGCATTCGCGGCAAATACGTTTACTGATGTGAACGGGACAAAATATGAGTGGGCTGCTGAATCTATTCGTTCGATGGTCGACAAAGGTGTTGTCAAGGGCTATGCGGATGGCACCTTCAAGCCAGGCAAAACCATAACGAAAGCGGAATTTGTAAATATGTTTCACAAGCTTTTTCCAGAGATCAATCATTCGTCTGGAAAAGCTTCAGAATTTGTTGATGCGCGTAAGCACTGGGCGAATAAAGATTTTGCAGCATTATTCAATGGGGATTATGTTTGGGGCTTCACTGAAAGAGTAGGAGGCAAATATCCAAACTATCAATTCTATATCAATCCCGACAAACCGCTGACCCGCTGGGATGTTATGATGATTGCTTCCGTTCGGACGGATTATACGAATCAGACTCTTCATCCTGAGATCAAGGAAGTAATCTCTGCAGCTGCGCAGTATAAGGATATAAAAATTCGTCAGGCGAATTACAATGACAATTACTCGTTCAGCTATCCAGTAATATACATCGACACGACTCAAGAGGAGCCCTTTTATGAAGATTCCCAAACTCAAAAGGCAGAAGCATTCTACACCCTGACTAATATGGGCGTCCTTACCGCCAATGATGGATACCTTCACCCCAAAGCGCTAGTCACACGGGCTGAAGCGGTTACCATTTTACAGCGTTTGTACGAAGCCACAAAGCAATCGAAGTGATGATCAGACGAAAGCAAGAAAAGATCCAACTATAAATGAAGGCCTCTATAGCGGTATAGTCGCGTACTATATTGCTAAGGAGGCCTTTTTGAATGTGTTTAATGATCATTATCACTACGTGTGGATTGGACAAATTTACTCAGGGCATTAAAAAAGGCAAATACAACTGTAAAAAGTAAGAGTGCTACGGGTTTAATTTCAATCTCAGAAAAAACACTATATAGAACTAAACATGCAAAAAAGAGTACTGAGGTATTTATGTTTTGTTTTGTGTACATCGATTTTATAAAGTGCATTGTATCACTCTCCATTTTATTATAAGTGATTACTCTGGCATGACTTATAAAGCAATGGAGCAACCTATCAAAAGATCGAATATATAAATGGAACTTAAAAGTTACTTTAGTGCCACTCCGCAGACGGATGGTGCTTCCCATCGCCACCGCCCCCGGATTTCTTAAATAAAGCTTATAATTGGGTAGAAATCCGGGGACAAAAGCGACCGCTTCGCTTGTACAGCACCATTCCGTCTTCTCCGTTTTTCATGTACATTTCTTACTATATAGCAAAAAATAGAACTAATTGATCGGTTCCTTATGCAGCAGGTAGATTAACAATAGGAAAATATAGTTAATAAAAAGGAAGAGCGCTATCCTCTTCAAAAAGGCTAGCGCTCTTTTTCTGTATCTAATGGTTGCTCCTCTATAAACTCTACAACCTCTTCAATTCTGCAGTCTAATTCCTCGCAAATGCGTGCAATGACACTCATAGCTACAAATTCCCCATTAGACATTTTCGCTAAAGTAGATGGTGATATTCCTAATTGAGTGCGAAGGTAAGTTCGTGTTTTATCTCGTTTAATTAGAGTGATTTCCATTGGTTTATAACTTGGTTTCAATCCCATGAGCAATCCCCCTTAACTTATTATATGTACTTAAATCTTAGAGAAGTCAAACTTAAATTACAATCATGCGTACATTTTATTCGATAAGTCTTGAAAGTACACATGTGAAAGTGTATTATATGTATAAGAAGTCGTACATTAAATACATATAAACATAATTTTTGTTCTTTATTTGACAAAAAATTAATCAATCCAGAAGGAGAGGAATTATTTATGAGCGAATCGGTTGAATTGAAAAGAGTTGCCATGGTATATGGACCTGATGATGATCCTCATATGTATGAGATATTTGAGGGGGTTCTGTATGATCGTAGCTATTTCTTTTATATTGAACATGGGAGATTGTGTCTGCGACATGTACGAAAGGTAGAACAACCTGATCATCCGCATCTTTATGTGGATGGTGAAAGTGGGGGGGCTACAATTAGCGGAGAATGTGCAACGTGAGATCATGGAGGTCGCCACAGAGCTGATCGAGCGTTTGCGTAGTAAGGATGGATTAGCATTTTTACTGGATGAACTGCTATGGCTACAAGGTCGAAGTCATATTGAACTTAACCTCGTGAAAAATAAAGGATAATATATTTCTGTTGAAAACCAACAACCTGTAGCTACATTATGCTTCTTTTGAGAAAGAATCTGTTAATATGGTTGCTGTGTTCAGTGACGCTATTTATCAATCATTTCATTTTTCCATCAACATGATTTGTAACCTTCCCCCACTGAGCCGGCACTTAAGATTAAGAACACGAAAGAAAAGAGGCTAGGGACGTATGAGGCAGTGGGTTGAAAAGGCGCGGCAAGGGGATGCAGAAGCGTTCGGGCAGCTGATGCTGCATTTTCGAGGGATGGCATACGCGGTGTCCTATGACATGCTGAAGGATGTTCATCTCGCGGAAGATGCCGTTCAGGATGCGTTCATGGAGGCTTATCAGAATCTGGAGAAGCTGCAGAAGCCGTCCGCTTTTCCAGGCTGGTTCAAGACTATTGTCGTAAGACAGTGCCAGCGGACGCTGCGGCGCAAGCATCATTCGATGCTTCCTCTGGATGAAGCTGTGCAGGTGTCGGGAGAAGTACCGGGTGTGGCGGAAATTGCGGAGCGTAGGGAGGAGAGCCAAGTTCTGCAACAATCGGTGGAGGCGCTGTCTGCCAAGCTGCGCGTGCCTCTGCGGCTGTTTTATTTTTACGGCTACTCTCTTCAGGAGATTTCCGATTATCTGGGCACTTCGGTCCCGACGCTCAAGAAGCGGCTGCACGACGCCCGCCAAAAGCTGAAAGGTACACTCCCGGTAGCCAACCTCGTTTCCGTGTTCAATCATTTGTATGAGGGAGGCCAAAACATGCTGCATATTGTTAACGGTGATGTTGTAGGTGAGATGTTGAAGCAGGGCGTTGTACAGGGTGATGTGCTTGTATGGAGAGAGGTATATCCATCAGGGCCGATATTTGCAAATCCAGCGGGGGCTGAAGAACGGGCACTGCGGGCCCGGGTTCTGGAAGAAACGATGGGTATTCCGGCCAGCGAATATATAACGGGCTGTGAGGAACAAGAGCAGAAACTTCGTGAATTTATCAATTACGATGAAGTCGTGTTGTGGTTTGAGCATGATCTGTTTGATCAGAGCATGCTCGCCTATCTGCTCCACTGGTTCAAAAGACAGAAACTGGGCCGCACGAAGCTGAGCCTGCTCTGTATTGGGGAGTTTCCGGGAATCGAACGGTTTCATGGTCTGGGACAGCTCACTCCCGCACAGCTTCAGACATTATCCGGGACCTGGCGTACCATTGGGCGGCAAGAAATGGAGCTCGGAAGCGAGCTTTGGCAGGCGTATGCTTCTCCTGATCCTGTTCCAATGGCTGATCTGCTGGAAAACAAGAAGACAGAACTGGCAGCATCCGGCCTGCCTTTTGCCTATGAAGCCTTCACAGCGCATCTCAAGCGGTTGCCCTCGGAGCGGAATGGTCTTGGCATTGTGGAACAGACCACGCTTCAGGCCGTTCGTAATGGAGTGGATACGCCATTGGAATTGTTCCGTCAGGTAACTGAAGTCCTGCATGTGCTCGGCATGGGCGATCTCGAATACTGGAAAGTTATTCGTGCTTTGGTGCAAGGTGAACATCCTTTGCTGATTATTGACGGGGCTGAGGCCGGCTTAGATTTCAGGCAAATCCCAGAGTTTCTAAACCGCCCGGTAATTCTGACTGAGTTGGGTAATGAGGTATTGATTGGATCAGCGGACCGTATTGCAGTTCAGGGGATCGACGAGTGGTTTGGGGGGCTGCATCTCCAAGGACATGAGGTTTCTTGGCGCTGGGATGATTTGGCGGGAGGTTTGGTCCGGCATTGAAGAAACTATAGAAGTAGATAGCTTAAAGTGCGAAAGAGTTTTCCGTTTATGGAAAACTCCTTTTTATTTTTTAAGTACAACATATTAAGACAAGAAAAACTACTGTTAATAGGTTAGGAACTTAGCTATCCGGTCAAATGAATTGAGTTTCCTGTATATGAATAGACTCCCCTTAGGATAATGATTCAAGTAATTTTAGGAAACATTATACACCTGCCAAAATCTCGTTACCAATGCTTCTACTGCTTCAAATCCGTAAACAGCTCCTGCGCGGTACGCACAAATAACTGTACAGCCAGAGAAGCATTATGCAGAGATGGTACAGCGATACCGATTTGGCGTGTGATCAGAGGTGAAGTCTCCTTGACGGTCAGATCATGGGGGAACGTGGACAAGGCGAGTGAAGAGACAATACCCATACCTAGTCCCTGTCGAACCATGCTGACCAAGGTGCTGATATTATGAGTAATGAACTGTGCCTGCAACTGACTTTGCTCGCGTTCAAAACCTTCCATAATGGCGACCTCATGTCCACCTTTGCAAAAGATCATATCCTGCTGATTCAAGTCACGAATGGCGATTTTATTGTGCGATTGCAAAGGGTGACCGTCTGGCAGGAGAATAACCATGTCATCCTGACATAAAGGGATGACATCTACCTGAGGGTCTGGCAACAGGATGATACCCGCCTCGATTTCACGGGTATGCACCCACTCCTTGACTTCATTCGTGGAGCCTTCATGTAGATCGAAAACAAGGTTCGGATAATGCTGACGAATATGATGAATAATCGGGGGCAGAAAATAGGCTGAGGCAGAAGGAAAGGCACCGATCGTGATCGTGCCAACGTCTAGACCTTTTTCAGCAGCCACTTGCTGCTGTACCTTTTCCATGCTTTGCAGCATCATGCGGAATTGCAGCAGTACCTTGTGCCCGATATCGGTCAGCAGCACTCCTTTTTTTCGGTCGCGCAGCAATAGCTGAACATCCAGCTCATTTTCGATGCTTGCGATGGCATGGCTGACCGCGGGCTGCGTCATATGCAGCTCATGGGCAGTTTGGGTGAAGTTTAGCGTTTCAGCTACACGAACGAAGATCATAATTTGAGTAATGGTCATAAGTGAAAAGTTATCTCCCTCATTGAAAACATTCATTTTATTTATTAGTGACCACAGTATACGCTAGTAAAGCAAAACTTTGCAAACGGCTATTCATATTTTAGTCGTAAGCAATGAACGATGAAAATCTAAGGGAGAGAAGACATCTATGAAAAAATTAACACCTAAAGCCACGCTGTGGCTTGTCTTGATATTAGTAATGGTATGGGGGATCAACTGGCCGTTGACCAAGCTGGCTTTGCCAGATACGCCGCCGATATTTTTTTCAGGAATCCGCACCCTGTTGGGTGGTGTGATTCTACTGTTGTTCGCTATGCGTCGCCGGGAAACCTTGCGCCTTAGACAGAATGGGTGGACTTATCTTGTGCTGGCCATATTTAATATTGCAGGCTACTATGGCTTGCAGACGGTAGGGCTGCGTTATTTGCCTGCTGGGTTATTTTCCACTTTAGTATTCCTTCAGCCTATCCTGTTGGGATTATTCTCCTGGATGTGGTTGGGGGAGCGCATGTTTCCCCTGAAGGTCATTGGACTGGTACTGGGTTTTGGTGGGGTGATCGTGATTAGCTCTGGTGGAATGGCAGGGCATTTATCGGTACTGGGCATTGCGTTGGGGCTAGCTTCAGGACTGTGCTGGGCGCTCGGAACGATTTATATGAAGAAAAAAAGCCAGCAGTTGGACTCCATTTGGGCGGTGACGATGCAGCTCATTTTTGGGGGGATCATACTCAATGGGATTGGATTTACGACCGAGAAATGGAGCGATATTCACTGGACGACCTCTTTTATCGCGATTTTATTGTTTATTTCGATATTTGTAATTGCAATGGGCTGGATGATTTATTTTAAACTGATCGACAACGGAGATGCGGGAACCGTCGGCTCATATACGTTTATGATTCCGGTGCTATCCACGGTCTTTAGTATGGTAATGCTCAAGGAATCACTTACTTTGACGTTTGTTGTGGGGCTGGTGCTGATTGCAGGTAGTGTGTATCTGGTAAATACAGCATCTCCCGGAAAACGGAGGAACCGAAGCTCCAAGGCTGATGAAACGAATTCCTGTACAAATGCATAGAAATATGGGATTAGGAAAAATATACTAGATTAACAGAGAGGAGAATAGTAAAATATGACTATATAAGTAGAGAGGAAGTTTGGTATGGGAGAATTAAGCAGTCATACTCAGTCTGTGGAGCCGCAACCACATTCTGTTCGTAAGCTCGCAGTTGTAGCAACAGTCATTTCAGGAGTAGCGGTACTAGGATGTATAGCCTTGACGGTATGGAATTATAATCTGAATACGAAGGTAAATACTTTAACTATAGCGAACGCATCACTAAATAAGACAACACAAGCATTGGCGAAGCAACAAAACGATACAGAGGCGCTGCTGCAACGGGTTAGATTAGCAGCCAACCTGTCATCTATATCGCATCAATTGGAACAGACATCTGTCGTTACTGATGATTTTGTATTGGAAAAAGTGACCTTTGATGTAGCAGAGAACGGTACGTTGCAGGGTGTGCTTTTAAATGTGAATAATCAACCAAATCTTGGTTTTGGCGGTGCCTATCAAGGTTATGGTAAATATAATATGGCTTCTGCTACTTTGACGAAGAAGGCGGAGGAAGTCATAAATATAGCTATGAAAGAGTACGGTACATCTGACAAGCTTCCGGTATGGGATAAGAATACGAAGGTGGAAATGACGGTTCAAAATTATCCGCTTGGTAAGCGGGAAGGCGGCACTTTCAAACTCACCGGTCAGCAATAGGAGGAACCTATGAAGGATTTTGACGTAACCAAAGCCAAGTATGACCCAAAACAGGAAGAACAGGTGAAAAAGGGATTTTTCAAAAAGGTAAAGTCCACGGCTGGAAAAGTACCCTTTTTGAAGGATGCTGTAGCCATGTATTATTGTGCAATAGATCCTGAAACGCCTCTTTATGCCAAAGGGGTAGCATTCGGAGCCTTGGCGTATTTTATTTCACCATTGGATGTGATTTCGGATGTTATTCCGATGCTGGGGTTCACGGATGATGCGGGGGTTGTGCTAGCAGCTTTGAAAGTGTTGGATATGCATATCAAGCCTGCCCATCGGGAGAAGGCGAGCGAATTTTTTTCATAAGGATTGCAAGATGAGCGGGGGAGCTAGGGAATGGACAGATACACACCTACAGCGAGGGAACGCTGGCAGATGAAACAGAGTGAGCCGCAGCCGCAGGGCTGGGTGCTCGCTTTCTTTGGCTGGATTTTTGCAGGTTTGGGGTTCATATTTAGTTTTTTTGTCTTTGGAGGATTGTTGGGTGTCTTAGGTTTGGTTTTCGGAATTTTGACGAAACAAATGGAGCAGAGAAGCACGCAGGGCGTCTTCATAATCGTAATCAGCTCCGTTGCTATTGGCATTGGGCTATTGATTTTTATGATTTTTTTTGCGCAGGGTTTTGTAGAAGGTCTGAGAGAAGGTTATAATGAGCATTATTAGGTCAGGGAGGTAACAGCATTGAGCGTCATTATTTCACAGCAGATCTCGGCAACGGGCGTGAAGGAATATACGAAGGTGATGAAAACATTTGATTCCCAGTTTACGCCTTTGGTTGGACAGAAAATCAGGGATACGGCATTTGGCGATATGCAATATTATGACGTCGAGGACGTGTTTATTGATCTGGCAGAGAACGAATACTGGGTGATTTTACCTGCTGTTCTGCTGCATACCGATGATATCGAGGATGTACGGGATGCGGTACGTGAGTATCGTTCACATGGTTGGGAATGTACAAAACCTTTGTAAATGCATACCACTTCAGCTTCTATACGGAAACGTCTTTCTTTTGCGAGATAGGCGTTTTTTTGTGTATTTGTGTATAAACTATTCCTAATGATTGGCATGAAAAGAAAGAATTTATGCTGAAAATGCGCAAATTGTATCATTTTTTATCATAAAACGACAAGTTGGGAAATGAAAACGGACTTAATGTGTTATACTTAGTATATCAAAGGACAAGAGTCTAAAACGACCGGTAAGGCCCTTTCTTTGAAGAGCCTCGTAAGGTTCAACGTTTATCCAAAATAAATGGTCAAAAGGAAAAGGGGAAATGCTAACGTGAGAGTGAATTTAAAATTTACGAACAAAGGGCAAGTTGCAGTCGAGAAGTTCAACAATGAGGAGCTTATCGAAATCTTTACCCGCTACATTAAAACGTTAAGCAAGAAGTATGATATCTCGGTTACCGTACCGGAAGATCTGAATGAGCAGATCTTGGCAGAGGGCACCGTAAAGGTCGTGTTGGATAAGATTAATTGTGACATGGACGCTTTTTTCAAGGAGCTGAGCCGGGATATCAAGGTACCACTGGTCAAAAGATTGGGTACCAAATTGGATAACGTGTTTAAGACCGAGGTTGTGGAGCAGGAACAGAACTAAGAATAAGGATCAAGCGAGTCCGAATGGGGATTCGCCATATGAAATCATAAAACCTCCCGAATGGGGCGCATGGCTAGGCAATGTGCTCGTTCGGGAGGTTTTATATGTTTAAACTACTCTATTCAGCAGGAAAACATGCAATGTCGGTTCATTAGCGGATTGTGGACGCAAGGCGCAGCTTGGCTAAATCAAACGAAGGCACAAGTCCTTCCTGCGCGGCACGACCGAGCAATGCTTCGATGGCGGCATATCCGCTATCGCCCAGATTGGCGGTAAAATCGTTTACGTACAGGTCGATATGCGATTGGGCGACATCCGGTGAAAGCTCTTGTGCATGGGACAATACATATTCACGTGAAGCTTCGGGATGATTCCAGGCGTATTCGACAGAAGCGCGTATCCAGTTTGTAATAGCATCCAGATCCAGTGTACGGCGGGCAATAATGGCTCCGAGCGGGATCGGGAGACCTGTATCTTCTTCCCACCAGTTACCTAGATCGACTTGCTTGCTAAGTCCATAGGACGGATACGTGAAACGTGCTTCATGAATAACCAGTCCGGCATCCATCTGCCCGTCACGGACAGCAGGCATGATTTGGTCGAACGGCATTACGACGATCTCGCCGACACCCCCCGGCACATGCTTGGCCGCCCACAGGCGGAACAGCAGATAGGCGGTGGAACGTTCACTTGGAACGGCTACACGCTTGCCAGACAGGGCTTCCGGGCCTTCGATCGTGGAACCTTCCTTGGTCAGCACGAGCGGGCCACAACCCCGGCCCAGTGCGCCTCCACAAGGCAACAGGGCATATTCATCCAGCACCCAAGGGAGTGCAGCATACGAAATTTTCATGATATCGAGTCCGTCTGGTGTTATCGCCAGATTGTTGGTGATGTCGATATCGGCAAATGTAATGTCCAGCGCGGGTGCGCCGGGAATCAATCCATGCGCCAGGGCATGGAAGACAAAAGTGTCGTTGGGACAAGGTGAAAAAGCAATTTGCATCTATATAACCTCCGTTAATGTAGAAAATGCGGCTTCCAAAGCTTGCAAAGCCTCTTTGATTCGCCAGGCTGCACGGTCACGCGGACCGACAGCATTGGAAATCGTACGGATTTCCATCATCGGCAGTTCCAGCCTGTTAGCCGCCACGGCTACGCCGTAACCCTCCATCGCTTCGGCAGCAGCTCCGGGAACGCGCTTGACCAGCCGTTCCGCTGTTGCCGCCGTGCCGGTGGCCGTCGAGACAGTCAGGATCGGCCCCGCGACAGCAGTCTGTCCAGCGGCGCGCAACGCCTGAACGAATCGCTGCGCGGTGGCAGCGTTCACGGCAATTCGGCTGGAACCGAAACCCAGCTCGTCCACGCTGCTGAAGCCCTCTGCCGTCTCGGCCCCCAGGTCGGCGGCAATGATCGCGTCAGCGACAACGACGCTCTCCAGTGCAGCGACCTCTGCGAAGCCGCCACCAATTCCGGCGCTGATGATCAGACGGTAGTCGCCAGCCGCCAGCGCCAACGCGGTTGAAGCCGCTGCGGACGGAGCACCTACACCAGCCAGCTCGACCACAAAGCGGGTGTCGCCTCTCAGGCCGCGCAGCACGGCTTCCCGTTCGCCTTCAACCGCGGTCATGACCAGGATGCGCCCATCTGATGTTGTATGCTCCATCGGTTGATTCTCCCCTTTAAATTTAGGTAATATGTTCCCTTATCATACTGCTTTTCGAAACGATGTTCAAAAAAAGTCGACAAAAAAAGCGCTCTGTGGCGCTTTTCGGAAAAACTGCAAGATTCAGCAGATATGAAAATCGGTCGTTTTAAACATAAAACAATTCTAATCTGGAAGAACAGCGCAGGCATAGCATATAATAATTATATCGGTTGATCCTTCGTGATTAACTGAAACATCGTGATATTGCGGTCATAATGGCTTGGGGTCCCATCCTGATTGCGAACTCGAATCATCTCGCTGCTGAACAACTCGATATATCCACAGCCAATCTCACAGTATACGCCTGTAGGGTCCTCTTGCCAGACCGAAACGAGGTGTTGAGACAGCGCCGCGGTGAAAAATTCGATGTTTTTTTGCAGTACGCGTGGCGTTTTCTTGGGTTCCATAACGTAAATCCTCCCTATATCATGCCATTTGAAAATCAGCAATTGAACGTGGCTACTAAGTGGTTACTACACATCATAATGAACATAAACAACTGGAAAAGGAACGGTTCGTCAATCTACTCTATGAAACAGACGTAAACACTGTACCGCTTAATGCTATTTTTGTAAAGCATCCGATTGACCTTTTCAAACATCCAGTTTGTGTTTACACACATTTTACATTGCGTTTACACTGCTGTGATGCTAGCGCGTTTCATCTAATAGTACAATAAAGGGTAACTATACTGCATGAATTGATGGAGGCCATATGTTGATAGAGAGTCAGAATAAGGATAAAGCCGGGTCAGAACGTTACTTTAATCGGGATTTAAGCTGGATTGAATTTAATCGCCGTGTGCTTCAGGAAGCTCAGGATGCAGATACACCGTTGCTGGAGAGAGCCAAATTTTTGGCGATTGTGTCCAGCAATTTGGATGAGTTTATGGCCGTTCGTGTTGCAGAGACGCGCGAGAAGATCAAGGCCGGTTTTATGCAAAAGGATTTTACGGGATATACCCCCTCCGGTTTGTACAAACGGCTGATCAAGCGTACCGTCTCGATGGTATCCGAACAATATCGGACCTATCGTGATATTTCTCGCCTATTGACGAAAAAAGGGCTTTTACTGCTCGAATATGAAGACTTAAATACGACACAGCGAAAGTCGCTGGATGCATATTTTCATGAAATTATTTTTCCGGTGCTCACGCCGATGGCAGTTGATCAGAGCCGTCCTTTTCCACTGGTTCACAATAAATACGTATATTTAGCGGTCGTGTTGAGACGTCCGGGGGATACAGAGGAGGATAAACCGCTTTTTGCCATTGTGCAGGTGCCTTCCAATATTCCACGTGTTGTTACGGTGCCGCTGCGTTCCAACAGTAAGAAGAAATCATTTATTTTAATTGAAGAACTGATTAAACATCATATACAAACGCTCTTCACCGGATATGTTCCGGAAGCGGTTCATGCCTTTCGTGTTACACGCAACTCCGATTTGTCCATTAATGAAGAAGAGATCGAAGATTTGCTCGAAGAGATTGAAAAAGAGCTGCGTCGAAGACGACGGGGGGCCCCGGTAAGACTGGAAGTGGAGAAAGGGATTCATCCCTATGCCCTGATGGAGCTTCAACGTGAATTCAAGTTGTTCGATCATGTGTTTGAGATGGACGGGCCGTTGGATCTGACGTTTTTGTCGTCTTTTGCCGATCATTTGGAGGGGTATTCGCATCTGAAATTTCCGGCAATCAAACCATTGTATCCCGAAGAACTGCCTCCGCAAGAGGATATTTTCAACGTACTTCGCAAACGGGACGTGCTCGTGTACCATCCGTATGAATCATTCGATGCGGTAACTGATTTTATCATTGAGGCGTCAGAGGACCCGGATGTGATGGCAATCAAAATGACCCTGTACCGTGTCAACGGGGAATCGAAGCTGATTCCGGCATTGGCACGTGCGGCCGAATCGGGCAAGCAGGTGACGGTGGTGGTCGAGCTGAAAGCCCGTTTTGACGAGGAACGTAATATTGCCTGGGCGCGTACGCTTGAAAAAGCAGGTTGTCATGTAGTGTATGGGTTGGTTGGCTTGAAGACGCACGCCAAAATCATTCTTGTCATACGTCATGAGCGCAACGCACTCAAACGATATGTGCATGTAGGTACAGGCAATTATAATGAAAGCACGGCGCGCGTGTATACGGATATCGGATTGTTTACGTCGGATCCGGTACTTGGCGAGGATGCCTCCGAACTGTTTAATGAAATCACGGGATTCTCTGCGCTCAAGACTTTGCAAGCTTTTACGGTGGCTCCAACGGGAATGAAGAACAAGCTGTTTGAACTCATCCGTAGGGAAGCTGAGCAAGCATTGGCAGGTAAGCCCGCCCGGATTATTGCCAAGATCAACTCCTTATCCAATCAGGAGATGATCGATGAACTATATGCGGCTTCCCAGGCAGGTGTGAAGATTGATCTTATCATTAGAGGGGTTTGTTGTTTGCGTCCCGGTGTGGAAGGATTCAGCGAGAACATACGTGTCATCAGTATTGTAGACCGCTTCCTGGAGCATTCCAGATTGTTTTATTTTGAAAATGGAGGGAATTCCGAGTTATTTCTGTCCAGTGCGGATTGGATGACGCGCAATTTGACCCGCCGAATTGAACTGATGTGCCCGATTTATGATGACGGGATCAAAGAAATGCTGGCAGATATTCTGCATTTATCGTTAAGGGATAATGTGAAGGCACGCCAGCTTTTGCCTAATGGCAGCTATCAATTTGTGTCCAGAAACGACAAAGAGGCTCCCATCAGGAGCCAATCTGAAGCGATGAAGGTTAGAAATTGGAAGAAGGTAGAATGGACCACGACAATGTAAGGTTCCACGCCTTTTGGAAATCCTTGGCAACGGCTTCTAGCTCCCGTTGTTCTAATATGGGTTCATTCTTGCTTTCCAGACGAAGATGCAGTGCGTCATCCCCTGCAGTGGGATTGATGCTGGTAATCATTCCGGACTCACTCCGATCCATGCCAATCGCGAGCTGGAGCAGGGAACCTAGCCGATGTACACGTTCCTCATCGGAAGGCTCCAAAATGTCCGCATGTGTGCGTAGCAAACGGGGGGTTCGGTTCTTGGGATGGTAATCCGCGATCAACGCGGCTAGCACCGTTTCCCTATGGGATAGACCGCCAATGCCTGCATGTAAAATCCAGAACACCGAATTCTGGCGGAAATGATAGTAATTCAAGGCAGCTCCCGTTTTGTAAAGAGTTGCTGCGGTCAGTAACAAGCGCTTGTCCATAGCGGCTGAGGTTCCGCTAGCCAATGTGTCATAGAGCCGGACGGCGTACTCGTTAACCCGCTTGACATGCGCTTCGCTAACCGGGACAGCAAACGAAAGGATATTGCGAATGGATGTGATAAGCGGATTAGCTACCACGGGCTGTTCAGCGTTGACCAGCTCATGAAATAGGCCGTCTCGCAGACCCGCCCCACTGACCAAATACGCGGAACCTTGAGCAGCTTCAAATATCGTTTTCAATATAATAAGACCCGGTACAATGATGTCGGCTCTGTCCTTGGACAGGCCGGCTGTTTTTTTGCGTTTTTCATAGGGAAGATGGGGCAGACTGCCATAGAAGTAATCGACATCTTCTGTCGTCATTTCGTAATGGTGTGTCACAGGAAGTGAGTAATCCTGCCGCTTCTGATTAATTTTAGCCAAAGTACGCAGGGTCCCACCTAGCCCGATGAATGGTAGACCCGGATTGGAGAAGATCCAATCATGATTTTGCAGTGAAGAACGGACAAAGCTCTCCATTTCCTCAATTTGCTGAGGAGACCATTCGCCATTCTTGACCTCACGTCCAAAGCGCCAATTCATATTGACCGCGCCAAAGGGGAATGAAATAGTATGCAGTCGCTTTCGATCACGGAACAGCGTAATTTCGGTACTGCCACCCCCGATGTCAATAATGATTCCGTCACTTACATTCATAGTGTTCACTACGCCCAGAAAACCGGCATAGCCTTCTTGCTCTCCGCTCAGTATTTCCAGTGTTAAATTTGTCTCCTCCGCAATCCATTGGACGATTTCGTCCGAATTCGTGGCATTGCGGATAGCTGCTGTTGCTGCTGCACGCATACGGACAACCCCGTGCATATGGCATACCGCCATAAATTGGCGTAACAATGGAGCGATGCTTCGGATCGCCTCCCGTTCCATACGGCCGTTGGCCCCAACCTTTTCGCTCAGTCGGGCAGCTTCTTTGCATTCCTGTACAATTCGATAGGCTCCTGTCTCTGTCATTTCATAGATCACCAGACGTATGGAGTTTGAGCCAATGTCCATGATGCCAATTTTGCTATTCATGAGTTGACCTCCTTGTTGAAAAAACGATTTGCCGGTAATTTCCGCTGCTCCGTGCAAATGGTAGTAGATTATTGTCATTGTACCAGTGATGTCCGGTGCATGCTACCGTTCGCATAATCTTGTCGAAATAGACACATGCCCCGGACAATCATCCAAGAATAGCACATCCCTGTTGAGTATGTATAAGTATACCTGACGGCGAAAGGAGAGGGTTAGATGAGACAACTTGCAAGCAAATGGCTAAAGACGAAGGCGCTGCTCCAACATCCACATACCGCCGTTTATATACCGGAAACCTGTCTATATAGTGAAGATCAATTGCGCATGATGCTGCGGCGGCATGCTTTTGTATTCATAAAACCCGTGAAGGGAGGCGGAGGAATCGGGGTCATGCGGGTGGCAAAGGATCGTAGGGGATACACTTGTACGCATATGGAGCACACGCACCGGTTCAGTCATTTTAGAGCGCTTGTGATCGGAATCAATAAGCTCCGAATCCAACGTCCGTATCTCATTCAGCAAGGCATTCAACTGGCAAGTATTCAAGGTAGACCAGTCGACTATCGAGTCAAAGTCGTGAAGGAAGGGCAGAGATGGGGTTTTCGTGCGGTGGTTGCACGTCATGCTCGTCCCGGACTGGTCATCACAAATCTGTGCAAAGGGGGAACTTTGCTGAAGGGAACAGAGGCGCTTCGGATGATATATCCCCGGCGGCTAGCTACGCGAAAGCGGCGAGAAATCATTGATCTTACACAGCGCTGTATTCCTGTACTGGAAAGAAGATTTCCTGGGATCGGACAACTGGGATTTGATTACGGGCTTGATCAGAATGGACGGGTATGGATTTTAGAGGTAAACACAAGACCTCAATAAATTTATGTTTTCTTTAAAAAATTTCCACTTTAATCTATTAACAAGACGCTAAATATAATATATTTGTATAAACAATAAAAATATTTTTTTTGTATTTAAGCGTCAAAATTCTGTGTATAAATATTGTCCACATTATCCCCTGTCACATATAAGGGTTAACGACACTTACCAACAATTTATACACAGGATTTCCACAATTGACTGTGGATAACAGAACGCTTGTTCCGTTTTTGGTATTTTGATAGAATAGATTTTGAAATAAAAGGAAAGGTTGTGTCGAGGATGGCTATGCTGACGGATGAGATGCTTTTGGATTCCTATCAGATGGCAATCGAGCTTAAACTTGAATGTGACTTCATTGCACTGTTGCTGGCTGAGATTCACAAAAGAAATCTAGAGATGAATACAGCCGTAGTCCTTCATTAGACCGGACAAGCTCTCGTACTGCGACTGTGAAGTCATTCTGGGTTCGAATGACTTTACGGACAATCACTGCAACGAATAGGCACACCGTAAAAAAGGGTATTTCACTCCAAAGATTCAAATTTGGAGTAAAATACCCTTTTTTGTCATAGTCTAAACTAAACTACATTTTCATGTTACTGCTGTGACCGGGAGACAACTTGGCGTCTGGATCTACATAGACCTTGGCGTTGTTGACTGCCGTAGGGGCTTCACCAAAGCCGACCGCAATCAGCTTGAGCTTGCCTGGATAGGTCGTAATGTCCCCTGCGGCGAAAATGCCGGGAATATTCGTTTCCTGGCGAGAATCGACCACGATGGAGTTACTTTCGATTTCAATTCCCCATTCAGCAATCGGACCAAGTGTGGATACAAATCCAAAGTTAACGATCACATCGTCCACTTCGATTTCCTGAGTTTCTTTGGTTTTCACATGAGCAAGAGTGACCTTCGTTATCGTGTCTTCTCCATGCAATTCTGTAATTTCCGTTGGTGTAATAACGTTTACTTTGGAAGCGAGGAGGTTTTCGACACTGTGTTCATGCGCACGGAATTTGTCGCGGCGGTGAATCAATGTAACCTGTTCTGCAATCGGTTCCAGCATGAGCGCCCAGTCTACGGCAGAGTCACCGCCGCCGCTGATTAGCACTTTTCGGCCTGCAAATTTGCTCAGGTCGCTGACAAAGTAATGCAGGTTCGTTTGTTCAAAACGTTCGGCACCTGGCAGTTCCAGTCTGCGCGGCTCAAAAGCACCGACGCCAGCGGTAATGATGACCGCTTTACCATGATACTCGCCACCTTTGTCTGTTTTTACGATGAAGTGACGTTCTTCCTTTTTCTCTAACGATACGACTTTCTCTTCTAGCTGCACCTCTGGATTAAAGTGGTTCATCTGCTGAACCAAATTGTTGACCAGTTCCTGTGCAGTCACTTTAGGAAAGCCAGCGACGTCATAAATATATTTTTCAGGATAAAGAGCTGCAAGCTGGCCGCCCAGTTGGGGCATACTTTCAATTAAGGTGACGGATGCCTGACGCATTCCTCCGTAGAAAGCGGCGAAAATACCGGCTGGACCGCCCCCGATAATAATCAGATCGCGGATTTCCGCACCTGTGGATTGAGCTGTCACTCTAAAAACACCTCCGAAAGGGATAGTATGGATTGTAAATATTGAATCAGCCGCATAGAGGTTCAGATAGCCGCCGAACGCATGATTCACTGTTTATCATTATAAACTGCTGGGTTCCGCTTGCAAAGTTAAAGCTATTAATATTTGATGAAGACTTTGTGTGTGTGTAAATTAACCATTTTGAGAGAAAAGTGTGAATAATTAATGATATGTATATCGGAAGGGGTAGAAGCATGAGCAGTATTCCCAAAATTGTTATTGTGGGCGCCGGGTATGGCGGTATATTGACGGCTCAGCAATTGCAAAAGGAGCTCAAGCACAATGAGGCGGACGTCACACTGATCAACCGTCATGATTACCACTATATTACGACACATCTCCATATGCCTGCGGCAGGTACGGATACGATTGAGCATTCACGGATTCCAATTGCGCAGCTAATAGATGAGTTCAAGGTGGATTTAATCAAAGGAACGGTAAAGGAAATCATACCAAAGGAGAAAAAAATCGTGCTGGAGGATGGGTCGCTGTCCTACGATTATTTGGTCATCGGACTAGGCGGGGAGCCAGAAACATTCGGTATTCCGGGGATGGATAAGTTTGCGCTGACGATTCGCAGTATTAACTCCGTTCGCCTGATTCGTGAGCATATTGAATACCAGCTGGCCTTGTATAAAAATGACGGTAAGCCAGGTCGCCTAAATTTCGTCGTAGGGGGCGCTGGTTTTAGCGGCATTGAGTTCGTAGCGGAGTTGGCGGATCGTCTGCCACAGCTGGCTAGAGCTTACGACATCGATTTTAACCGGATTCAAATCATTAACGTCGAGGCTGCTCCTACAGCGTTACCAGGGTTTGATCCTGAACTGGTGGAGTATGCGATGGATGTCCTTAAGCGTAAAGGAGTTACCTTCCGCATTGGAATCCCGATTAAGGAATGCCTGCAGGATGGTGTAATCGTAGGTGAGGGTGAGAAAATCGAAGCCTGCACGGTGGTCTGGACGGGAGGGATCCGTGGAAACGGATTAATCGAGAAAGCCGGATTTGAAGTGATGCGTGGAAGGGTGAAAATCGACGATTTTCTGCGTGCACCGGGCCACGATGACATTTTCATTATCGGGGACAGCTCCCTGATGTTTAATCCCGAAGGACGCCCATACCCGCCGACCGCCCAAATTGCGATGCAGCAAGGGGTACTTTGTGCGAAGAATCTGGCCGCTACCCTTCGCAAAAAGGAGTTGCACAAATTCGTATTTTCCAACAAAGGTACGGTTGCTTCTCTTGGAAAAGGCGAAGCCGTCGCCGTGGTGGGCAAACGCAAAATAAAAGGTTGGGTGGCCGCACAATTGAAAAAAATTGTGGATCTCCGCTACCTGTTCATCATTGGCGGGATTCCACTGGTGCTGAAAAAAGGGCGGTTTTTCTAAGACAGAAAGGTTTCCATGACTCCTAGACCGGAGCTTGGAGACCTTTTTTTGCGGTGAACAAAAAAAGGTGTCCTTTTACCTGACCATTGGTTTACTTAAGCAAATCGGCGGACTACGCTTTCAAGCGAATGTATGGCAACTCAGTATTCCATTTCTACTGTACACGATTACGTTGAGTTTGTTTGCGATGGCTTTAGGGTGGAATGCGGCGAATCCAGGAAAAGCTTCCCCACGCCTCATACTGATTATACTGCCTTCGTTTTTACTGAGCGGCGCTCAATTGCCAGTGGCTATGGGTGGGAGCTTAAAGTATTTTATTCCCGAGTTGGGAGGCTTTTTGATCTTGCTAAGTGGTTTGTTGCTTCTTATCTTTATTCTGATCGCTTTGGAGAAAAGAAAGCTGGCGAAAAGCGAGGATACACCTATAGTGGTGGAGCCTGTGCTGCAATAATTAGAGATGTCATCCCTTGCTTTATTACCTGGGCAATCAAAAAAATAACGATTTTATCAGGCGCCCGTGAGGGGGCCTTTTCTCTTTTATCATAGCATTGAGGTATATAAAAAAGGATTCCGTAGTCCCGAAAGTGGGAGTTCACGAAATCCTTGGTCTTATCCTGTAAAGGGTTCTGATATTTGCGTCTTACAGCTTCAGCATGTCTTCAAATGATTCTTCGTTCAACACGCTGCCGACATAGAAGGAGCCGAATTCACCATAACGGGCACTGACTTCATCAAAACGCATTTCGTAGATTAGCTTCTTGAATTGAAGTGCATCATCGGAGAACAGGGTTACGCCCCATTCCCAATCGTCGAAGCCGACGGAACCGGAAATGATTTGCTTCACTTTGCCAGCATAGCTGCGTCCAATTAAACCGTGGCTGCGCATCAAGGTGCGGCGCTCGTCCATCGAAAGCATGTACCAGTTGTCGTTTAGATCACGTTTTTTGTTCATTGGATAGAAACAAATATAACGAGCCTTGTTTAATACAGGCTTCAGGCGTGCGACAATTTGCGGATTTTGCATAGGATCTTCATCCTTGCTCAAATAATTACTCAGTTCCACCACACTCACATAAGAGTAGGTTTTAGTTGTATATTTGGCGAAGGTTGTTTTGTTAAAATCATTTTCCAGTTTATTGAGGTCTTCCAGCGTTTCGCGCAGGTGCAGCATGACGAAATCAGCCTTTTGTCCAACTACAGTATAGACGGCCGAGCTGCCCAGACCCGCTTCCTCGGTAACGTTCCATTCCTTCATAAACTCTTGAAGCTCGTCCAGCGCTCCGGCGCGTTCCTCATCGTCTGCGGTTTTCCATGCCGTCCAGTTGATGGACCGGAAATCGTGAAGCGCATACCAGCCTTCCAGTGTGGAGGCTACTTCGTTGGGTGTTGCTGGGGTTTGTTGAGGTTGATGTTGATTCACGATCTACACTCCTTTACGATCTGTAAATGATAATCGGGCTTAGCCGAAATATGTGTACTTCCGTATATCATTCCTGTACCCAATACGTGATGTTTAACCATTATATTGTAGCTCAAATTAAAGCTTTTCACCAATGAAAGAAGTGTGAAGAATTTTATTTTTTCCGTGATGTAGGTCACAAAGTCATAAAATAGTTAGTATTCTCGAAAAAAGGAGAACTCAGACGAATACGGCTGCCAAAAAGGAGGACAATTGCCCTTATTTTGTTGGTCCCACCAGAGGGCAAGTATGATAGAATAGAAAAACATCTTGGAGACCGTTATGTCAGGAAAGGAAGAATGTTGGAATGCGGATGAAAAACCTGCTGCACTATACTGAGAACCACCGCTACTGCGTTTATCGGGAATTTGGCTTGAGCGCACTGGATGAATTGATGCTGGGCAGCGTCTATCAGCCGATGGTAGGCGCATTTGCGGTCAGTCTGTATCGACTGTTGTTCCAGCATGTGCCAGTCGGACAAATCGGTTATTCGCCGTTGGAACAGCAGCGTCGCCTTTTTCTGACACTGGGACTCGAGCCGAGTGAGAAGGGACGCAAGTATTTGATTGAACAGACCTCCAAGCTGGAGGCCGTCGGTCTGTTACAGACGTCCAGGTTGTATGCACCCGAAACGGACGACTATATGTATGAATATGAAATGCAGCCGCCGCTCGCACCTGCCGATTTTTTTAGAACACAGCATCTTACCCTTTTGTTGAGAGACAAAATTGGCAAGTTTGCGGTGCTTTCTCTGAGAGAATCGTTGTGGAGCAGTGAATCTGCGGGGTGGTCGCAATCTTCCTATAATAAAGAGAATATATCTATTCCATTCTATGAGTTATTTGAACTGAACACCCATGTTATAGATTATGAACTGGAGCAGGCGCTTTCCGAGGTGTCCACTAGCCGTCAGACTGGGGCACTAGCGTCAGAGTCGGAGGAAGCGTTGAACTATGCAGACATTATTCTCCGTTTTCCACGTGAATCCGCCAATCGCAAGCACGTGGAGCGTCTTCGGTTTGAGCATGAGCAGTTAGGTATGGTCAATTACGTTGTCCGCAAATTTGACCTCTCTGTACAGGATATCAGCCGCTTGCTGGATGAGGACGGTATTTTTACCGAAGCAGGCGACTTGTTGCTCGACGAGCTACAGCTTCGGGCTAGCCAGCACTCCAGACAGGATCGTAAGCGTCAGGAGGAGCAGCAGGTGCAAGCCGCCAAGGTGGTCGCTTTGCGCCAAAGGGAAACGTCCACACCTGAAGAACCGCCCGCAGAGCAGGCTGTTGAAATGGAATTTTATGTGGAGGTCCCACCACAATTCACAGCCAAGTGTGACATTCACCAATATAATATGATGTTGCGCAACGAGCCTTATCGCCGTTTGCTGCAAACCTTTTTCCCTGGCACGGTTCCCGGTAACCTGCTGGATATATTTGAGAAGATTGATATCAGCTATAAGCTGCCCGGTGAAGTCATCAACGTGCTGATTCATTATTTGATGTCACTGCTTGTATCGGGAAGCGATCAGCGGATTAATCGTAACTTTGTCGAGGCCGTTGCTTCCAACATGCTGCTAAAGCAGGTAAACACTTACGAAAAAGCCGTTCAATATATAAGGGATCAAGCCAAGGTAAAAGGAAAACAGTCCACTGCTTCTCCTTCCGGCGGCCGATCCCGCGCGTATGCCAAAAACAACGGACCCGCCAAGCCATCCATTCCGATCGTACAGGATCAGCCTTCCGAGGAATCCGTATCTGAGGAAGAACTGGATGAACTGCTGCGTCTGGCCGAACGAATGCAATCCGGTAAACAGAAAAAGGTCTAGTGGATTTTAGGTTTTATAAAACTATTAAGCGAAGCCAATTCAATAATGTGTCGACTTTATGGCGGTCAGTAGCGGAGCGGATGGAATCGTTCTGGAGAAGCGATAGCGTTCGCCTTTGCCACCAGATTTTCACCTTTAATTTCTATTACGATAGAAAAAATCTGGTGGCAACAGCGATCATAAGAATGATCCATCCGCGAAGCGTCTCCCCCCATAACTCTGCACATTTTAAGAAAGGAGGAGCGTTCTTGGAATCACTGGGCGATTTGCTACAGCAGATGAAGAACCCTTCGTTTCGCCAGCGCACTCGCAATGTAGCCGATCAGGTTCTAAATGATCCGCTGGTGCAGGAATTTTGCGCTGCGCATCCTGATGTGGACGAAACGCAATTGCGACTCAACATGAGCATGCTCTTTCAGTATGCCCGGGATCGTCGAAATTGCGACAATTGTCCGGGGCTGGAACGGTGTCCTAACGATTTTCAGGGCCACTTTTGCAAGCTGGGCGTGGAATATCCGAATGGAACAGCCGAAATCGTGGACATTCGGACCCCATGCGCGAAGTTGGTTGCTTCCCAACATGAACAACGGGTGCGTCAGCGAATTAAAAGCTTTTATGTGGATGAACGCGCACTTCTGGAGGGATATAATGCCCTTGAAATTGCGCGGAAGGATTCACAGCGTATGCCTGCTGTCACACAGCTATTCCGTTACATTGAAGAAACGAAAAGTCAGGGTCTGTCCAAAAAAGGACTGTATCTGGAAGGCACGTTTGGTACGGGCAAAACCTTCTTAATGGGCTATCTGTTGCATGAGCTGGCCCTGTGGGGTCTGAACGGTGTGATCGTGTATATGCCTGATTTTGTGGAGGACTTAAAGTCCATGATTCAGGATGGTCAGAAGCTGAAGGAAACGACCGAAATGCTCAAAAATTGTGATCTGCTCGTATTTGACGATATTGGTGCCGAAAATTTGAGCCCATGGGTACGGGACCATGTGATGGGCTCCATTTTGAATTACCGAATGAACCGCAAACCGACCTTTTATACTTCCAATTACTCGTTGCAGGGGCTGGAGAAGCATCTCAGCTTTACGAGCAAGGACGGAGAGGAAATGTACAAGGGACAACGATTGATGGACCGGATTCGTCCTTTTGTAGATGTCATTACCGTAAAGGGAAAAAATCAGCGTGGGTAAGCGTTCATCAGTCTGCTATTTCGATATCTTACAATTAAAAAACTATTGTGATATAATTAAAAGGTGTCGAAACAGACATTACAGGTTATAATAATCTTGACTTTTCTATAAAGGAGGAACATACAATGGCAATTGTTAACGTGTCCGATCAATCCTTCAACGCAGAAGTCGAAGGCACAGGAACCGTTTTGGTTGATTTTTGGGCGCCATGGTGCGGTCCTTGCAAAATGATCGCTCCTATTCTGGAGGATCTGTCCACAGAAGTTGGCGACAGCGTCAAAATCGCGAAGGTGAACGTGGATGAAAATCCAGAGTCTGCTTCCCGTTTCGGCGTGATGAGTATTCCTACCCTGATCGTCTTCAAAGACGGACAGCCTGTTGATAAAGTGGTAGGTCTGAACTCCAAAGAAGCGCTGAAAAGCATGCTTACCAAACACCAATAATCATCGCATGTGACCCATGCTCCTGCGGGGGCTTGGTGGAGCGGCCATGAAAGGTCAATGCCTCCGGTTGTAAATACCGGGGGCGTTTTTGTGTACTATTCCTATATATTATAAATAGTTAGTTGAGTAATCATTAAGAATGGAAGGAGGAACCGGGCGAATGAAACCTTATGCGGAGGACTTGCAGAATCAGGAGAAGGCGCTGGAGAACATACGGCACAAATTAGCGTTACTGCCGGATGCATCAGGCTGTTACCTGATGAAGAATAACGAAGGCACTATTATTTATGTCGGCAAGGCCAAAGTGTTGAAAAACCGGGTCCGTTCCTATTTTACAGGTAGCCATAACGGCAAGACGCAGCGACTGGTTTCCGATATCCGTGATTTTGAATATATCGTTACAGGTAGTAATATGGAGGCGCTCATTTTGGAGTGCAACCTCATTAAAAAGTACCAGCCGCGTTATAACGTGCTATTGAAGGATGATAAAACCTTTCCGTATTTGAAAATTACGAACGAGGCACACCCCAAGCTGGAGGTGACCCGTCGCGTTCTGAAAGATAAAGCAAAATATTTTGGACCGTACCCCAATTCCTACGCGGCACATCAGACGAAGAAGCTGCTGGATCGTATGTATCCGTTACGCAAGTGTGGTGTAATGCCCAAGGAAGTGTGTCTGTATTATCACATGCATCAATGTTTGGGGCCTTGTGTGAAAGAGGTCGAGAAGGAAACGTATGACCAGATTGGTCAGGAGATTGGGTCCTTTTTAAGCGGGGGACATGAGGAAATTAAAAAGGATCTTCAGCGTAAAATGCAGGAGGCCGCAGAGGAATTGTACTTTGAGCGGGCCAAGGAGCTGCGAGATCAGATTATCAGCATCGACGCGATGATGGAAAAGCAGAAAATCACCACATCGGATGCGAAGGATCGAGATGTATTCGGTTTTTCAGTAGATAAGGGCTGGATGTGTGTACAGATCCTATATGTCCGCAAAGGTAAAATGATCGAGCGTCATATGTCGACTTTTCCTTTCTACGGTGAGGCTTACAGTGATTTTATGTCCTATGTGACGCAATATTATAGTGACAACCCGGCAGTGCCACAGGAAATATTGCTGCCGGATTCTCCTAAGCTGATGCAGGCAGAACAGGTCAATGTCGATCAATCGGTTGCGGCAGAAACTGTACTCCACAGTGCAGCTACAACCGATGCTACCGGACAGACAGATGAGAAAGCGATACAAACGGAGACAGAGCATTCTGCTGACTCATTGCTGGTGGTTGAAGAACGGGCAACTTATGCAGCAGCAACAAATCAAGATCAAGTTGGTGACCAAGATACCGGAGTAAAGGAAACAGAAAGCCAACTATCCGGTGGACTGGAGGACCCGAGTACGGCGGCCCTCGCTCTGGCTGAATGGTTGGATGTAAAGGTACTTGTACCGCAGCGTGGACTGAAAAAGCAAATGACAGGCATGGCGACGGAAAATGCACGTGTTGCTTTGGATGAGAAGTTTAAGCTGATCGAGCGGGATGAGGAACGGACATCCAAAGCTGCAAGCAATCTCGGACGTGCCATTGGGCTGGATAGCTTGCACCGGGTGGAGGCGTTTGATAACTCCAACATCCAGGGTTCCGATCCAGTCTCAGCCATGATCGTGTTTATTGATGGCAAGCCTGCCAAGAAGGAGTATCGAAAATATAAGATCCGTTCTGTGCAGGGACCCGATGATTATGAAACGATGCGTGAGGTTATCCGACGTAGATATGAACGTGTGCTTAAGGAAAATTTGGAACGTCCCGACTTGATCGTTGTCGATGGTGGACGTGGACAGATTAAGGCGGCGACCGATGTATTGCAAAATGAGCTGGGTTTGTTCATTCCTGTGTGTGGTCTGGTGAAGGATGCCAAACATAGAACTTCCCAACTATTAGTGGGAGAATCCTCTGAGGCCGTGACACTTGCACGCAATAGCGAAGAATTTTATTTGCTGCAACGGATTCAGGACGAGGTTCACCGTTTTGCTATTACGTTCCACCGCGAGCAACGCGGCAAATCTATGGTAACTTCCCGGCTGGACTCTATTCCCGGAATCGGCGAGAAACGGCGTAAGTTGCTGCTTAAGCATTTTGGATCGCTCAAAAAAATAAGAGAGGCCAGCGTCGAAGACTTCCGGCCTCTCTCTATTGGGGATAAGCTTGCGCGTCAGATTATAGCTGCCCTTCGGGAGGAGGAGTCGTAGAATACGGCTCCTCTTTTTTTACAGGTTCAAACATAATTCGATTTGGCTTTTTAGGACTAAACCAGTAAATGATGTAACCCACAATGGCTGGAAGTAAGATCCAGAATAGACCAGCGCTCAAATTCACGGTGTCACCTAGACTCATCACACTAAGCCCCATTAGAATGCTGTCAAAAATAACGTGGCTGAACATGGCGGCAATAAAGCCGTAACGCAGGAACACAAAACTGAACAGCAATCCAAGAAAAGTCAGCTCAATAGGTCTGGAAATCACCGGATAGATCGGATAAAGCGTATGTCCCAGTGCCCAAATAAGCGTGGTGATCAGACAGGCAACAAAAGTATTTCTTACTATTTTTTTTACCATCGGAATACCAAACAGGCGGTAGACAGTCTCTTCTCCAATACCTGCCATCCAGGCCATAATCGGCAGTAGCCATGGATAAGCCATATTGTAAGGGGATTGTGTGGCATCTGTTGTGGAGAACGTATTAAATGTGCGCTCCAGAACAAAGAACAAAATGGATTGTACCCCGAGTAAGATAAAGGCCCACAAGTAGCCAACATACATACTGCGAAGCACATACAGCCCGTATCCCGGCTCTTTCGCACGTGGCCATGCATTCAGTCCAACCTGACGCATAAGCCCGTCACCGCCGACCAAGGAGAAGTAGAGAGCTACAGCCATGACGAAGGTAATGCCAACCTGGAAAACCATAAGAAATATAAGCATGCCCTGACTGCCTGCTTCTGCTTGCAATAAAGGTAGCATGTTCATTGTCCCTGCTATACTAGCAACAAAGTATACAACGGACAGAACAATGCCGCGTACAAATGAAGTATGTCGTCGGGTGAGTGACGCATACACAATGGCAAGTACACCCAGTACTAAGCTAAATAGGCCATAACCCGCATAGGTCATCCAATTCGCCCAGAATGTTTGCTTTTCGACATAATCGGTATAGGACGACGGGGCCGAAAAGCTTTGGGTGAACGAGCGAACATTCCCGTCTTCAAAAGTAAAAGCCAGTGTAAGTACCGAGGCGCCGATTTTTTTATCGTCCACGGTATACTTTAATCCACCTTCTCCTTCAGTGGTCGCGAGCTTTAAGTCCGACGGCTTGAAGCCAAAGCGTTTGACCCATACTGCTGCCGCCTGCTCCTTGGCTTCGAGCGTCATGCCGTCCTCAGCCACACGTACAAGCCTGTTACGTGCTTGTTCATCCGTAGAAATATCAGCCTGTGTGTAATTGGTGCTGGAGGTGATCCGTTTAAAGCTAACGACTTTCCCTGTGGATAAATCCACATGAATTTGCAGTTTGCTCTTTGCAGAGGGTTCAGGCAGATCGACCCGAAAGGTTTCGTAAGGGTAACTTTTTTTCCATGTACGGTCGTACTGTTGAAGCAGTTTTTCTCTGGATAAATAACCGTACAAATCTGTTTCGGCCTGATAGGTCACGACGGGCTTTTCTGGCTGTGATTCAGTATAGCCCAGCTCGGAGCGGGCAAAGTCCAACGCGTGTATGACCGCTTCTTGTTTGCTGATGACCTTTGCGTTCATCAATGATTCCGGATTCGGATTGCTAAGCGAGGGAATAAGCAATTGAAAGATAAAAAAGCAAATCAGGCCAATCCCGCCCAGCAAGCCTAATTTTTTGAAGTTGGCCGTGAGCACGACCGGTTTCCCGATAGGATTCATGAGTTTCCTCCTTAATCTGTAAATAAGAACATCCATTAAAGATATCATACTGCACAGGTTCCCGCCAACAGACCTGCGATATTCATGAAAATGGAGTGAAAGCACTTTAAAGTTCCAATAAAATAAGATAAGCTGTGATTAAACGACGTCCATTCGTAAAATAAAGCCAATTTCACGTTTTTTCGACGAAATCGGTTTTGTGATCTAGATATAGAAGGATTATAATCTTGAGGCAATGCCTATGAAATACAATAGGTAATGATATACATTTGAGCCGAATTTCTATGAGAAAACGGGGGAACCATGTTACTGGGGTGAATTTTACAGCCGGTCCTTAGACCGGAAGTGTAAATAGGGCATACTGTGCTGCCCGAATCCGTCAGCTAACCTCGTAGGCTGTGAGCAGGAACCAAGTCAGGCACTCGGTTTTCCGGTGTCTTTTTTTGTGCGAATAAAAGTGTATGGATTAGTTAGATCGCTTCGCTTTTTCAGAACAATTCTGCCCCCTTCGCTGCTGCCCACCATTAACACAGGGGGACCGAATAGTGCTTGACATGCATTCTTCCTGTATTCAGGGAATGCTAATTATAGTTACTTTGGTACCCTTACGATAAAATGAGTGTTTTTAAGGCGGTAACAGCGATCGGAAGATCAAATGGAACGCGTAGTGGGCTTACACCGTATTAAATCACTGTTTTTATAGTTTTAAGGATTAGGAGAGAAGTGATGAATAGATGAATCCCAATGCAAGCTGGCTTCGGCTTTCTCCACCGCAGATATTCGTTGTGGGCTTTGCCATTATCATTCTAACAGGTAGTTTATTGTTAATGCTGCCGATTTCCAATACAACAGGAAAGCCGCTTGGGTTTATAGACGCTTTGTTTACTGCCGCCTCTGCGACCTGTGTAACCGGGCTTGTCGTAAAGGATACCGGCATCTTTTTTACCACTTTTGGTCAAGTTGTCATCGTTGCGCTGATCCAGATCGGCGGTCTTGGCTTTATGACCATGGCTACCTTGATTGCACTGGTGTTCAAGCGTCGTATTTCCTTGCGGGAGCGACTCATTTTGCAGGAAGCGATGAATCAGACTTCTGTAGAGGGAATTGTCGGGTTAATCCGTAAGGTATTACTGTACTCACTGGTTATTGAAGGCGTATGCGCTACGATATTCTCGGTTCGCTGGTCCTTTGATATGCCCGTAGGCAGGGCGATTTATTTTGGAATCTGGCATGCCATCTCCATGTTTAACAATGCTGGTTTTGATTTATTCGGTGAATTTCGCAGCTTGACAGGTTATGTATATGATCCGATTGTTAATTTTACCGCAATGTTTCTGATTATTTCTGGCGGCATTGGCTTTGTAGTGATGTCAGACCTGGCAGAATATCGCAAGCGCAAGAGACTGTCCTTGCATACCAAGGTGGTACTCAGCATGACGGTCGCTATGATTGTAGTCGGCACGCTCGTGATTTTTGTATTTGAGTTTACGAATCCGAAGACTCTCGGTTCGCTTGATTGGGGTGGTAAGCTGCTGGGATCTTTATTCCAGTCCGTTACCCCCCGTACCGCAGGTGCCAATACGCTGGACATCGCAGGCTTGCGGCAGGCTACGCAGTTTTTTATCATCATACTCATGTTTATTGGGGCTTCCCCTGGCTCCACTGGAGGCGGGATTAAGACCACAACATTTGCCCTGCTCATTGGAGCGGTGATTTCGATGCTGCGGGGGCGGGAAGATATTGTGCTGTTCAAGTACCGACTTGCGCAGGGACGAATTTACAAGGCTTTGACCATTACACTGCTGGGGTTGCTGTTCGTGATCGGGGTGACGATGATTTTGTCGGCAACTGAAGATCATCATTTTCTGATGATCTTGTTCGAGACGGTGTCTGCTTTCGGTACGGTTGGGCTGTCGATGGGGCTTACACCTGATTTGACAGTCATAGGCAAGCTGGTGATTACCCTAACGATGTTTGCAGGTAGACTGGGCCCACTCACGCTGGCTTATGCACTGGGGCCGAAAAAGGGTAAGGAATTATATCGTCATCCGGAAGGCAAAATGATTATAGGATGAATCAATTTCATAATACCCTCAGTAGCTTTAATAAAGAGTGCATATAGATCAAAATGGTTTGATTTGTCTATATGCAGTATACATTTCGTTGGTTTAATCATTTATGAAATTGATTCAGATAAGGGAGTTTTCGAGTAGATATGAAAACGCAGCAGTTTGTAGTTATTGGCTTGGGGCGGTTTGGCTCAAGCCTGGCTTTACAATTGGTAGATATGGGGTGCGAGGTACTGGGTATCGACCGTAATGAGGATGTCGTCGACAGCATGAGCGAGTTGTTGACGCATACCGTCGTAGCGGACGCTACCGATGAGGACTCGTTGCGATCACTGGGCATCCGCAATTTCGATTGTGGCATTGTTGCGATTGGCGATGATATTCAGGTGAGCATTCTGACTGCCATTTTGCTGAAAGAGCTGGGTGTCAGAAAAGTCGTAGCCAAAGCCATATCTGTGCTGCACGGGCGTGCGTTAGAGAAGCTCGGTGTGGACCGGATCATTTATCCAGAACGAGATATGGGTATCCGGGTGGCTCATCAGCTAGTCACGCCTAATTTGCTCGATTATTTGGAGTTATCCAAGGAATACAGCATTGTGGAACTCAATGTACCTGCATGTCTGAATGGCAAAACGTTAGCAGAGCTAAATGCCCGTACTCGCTTTGGTTGCAGTGTCGTGGCGCTTCATACGGCGAACGGTATTCTGATCGCACCGACGGCTATGGATCGGCTAAAAGCAGACGATATTATGGTCATCATCGGTTCCAATGACAATATCGGCCGCTTTGAGGATGAGGTTGTTAATGTCAATGAAGAGGGATAAACCCTCTACACCATACGGTAGCCTGCAAACGACGCACGTATCTCGCTAATCCAGCGTCGCGCAGTCGGGCCAAGATCGGTCGTCTCCGAGTAAATGAGGGAGGTCGTTCGGCGTGTCTCCTTCAAATCGGGCAAGTACAATGCTGTTAGTCCATTATCCCGCAGCAGTTCGCTGCGCAAATAGGATTTGGGCAGCAATGCGGAAGCCTTACAGGTTGGAAGCAGGCGTACAATCGCCTCGAAGGAGTCGATTTCCATGCGGATATCCGGCATGATGCCGCTGCGCTGGAACAAGTCGTCCGTCAGACTGCGGTACCAGGTTCCTTTGGAGAAAATGATCATCGGCAATCCTTGCAGGTCTTTCATCGAGGCTGTTTCTGTCTTGACCGTTAATTCATGTCCGATCGGAACGACTAACTCCAAATGATCGTCAAATAGCGGAATGCAACGCAATCCGGCTTCATGAATGGCAGACCCGACAACACCGGCGTCTGCTTTTTTGTCGCGTACAAAGGCGACGATTTCATGAGTTTTGCCGGTGAGTAGCTTCAGTTCGGTTTGAGGATGCTTGCTCATAAAAGCTTCGACGAGGGTAGGCAGCGTCGTTTGGAGTGTCGTGAGACTTGCGCCCAGTGTAAGCATACTCTGGGCTTCATTTTTGTGCTGGGACAGCTTTTGTAAGAAGCGAAGCTGTCGTTGCCGTTGCTCCAGCGCGAAAGTATAAACAAATCGGCCAGTCGACGTAATTTCGAGCCGTTTGCCCCGACGATCAAAGAGATTCACACCCAGCTCTTCCTCCAGCTTGGCAATTTTGCGAGACAGGGCGGGTTGGGACAGATTAAGCAGTTTGGAAGCTTTATTCAGGCTGGACTGCTCGACAATGACGGCAAAAGCGTTCAAATCCTCAAACAAATCATCCACTTCCTCTCTATATGCAAAAAAGACATAAGAATTAATACGTATATTGCAATTCCATTATAAGCCGAAAAGGAGTAACATGAAAGCGACACAAGATGTTCACACTTTTGTTTTTCCTTTTAAGGGACACCTTGTTGGACATTTCCTGTCGGGAACTGTCATTTTATATGTTATATTACTATTGAAAACGCTATTATCGGGAGAAGGGAGCATGACCTAGATGAGAGGATTTTATTCCAGAAAGCTGCATTCACTTCTTGGCGTCATTCCGTTGGCTCTATTTTTTGTTGAGCATTTGGTGACGAACTTCACAGCGGTGGAGGGCGGCAAGGAAGGATTTAATCGCAGCGTGGCCTTCCTGAATGGTTTGCCGCTGGTTATTGTACTAGAAACGTTATTCATCTACTTGCCATTACTGTTCCACGGAATCTATGGCTTGTATATCGCTTATCAGGCTGATCCAAATGTCAAAAGGTTTGGCTATTCGCGTAACTGGCGCTTTCTGTTCCAGCGTATTTCCGGCGTCATTACGTTTGTATTTATTATCTGGCACGTATACGACACACGCTTTCAGGTGGCCCTGGGTAATGTAACACATGAGGAACTAGGCGGCGTAATGCATGGCATTGTGACGAACCCGGTTTATTTCATTCTGTATTTAATCAGCGTCGTTTCGGCATCATTTCACTTTGCTAACGGACTGTGGGCATTTATGGTCAGTTGGGGGATTACAGTGGGGCCACGTGCGCAAAAAGTATCTTCCTATATCTGTATGACCCTGTTCGTAGTGGTGTCTATCGGCTTCATCGCTTCCCTGCTTGCATTCCGCAGCGCGGAATTTCAGGAAACGGCAACTGCCTTGGTGCAATGCAGCGCCTTTAAACAGCTACTGTAAACGAGTCATATAAATTATACATCGTGTTTAGATTCTATTTTTAATCGTAAAAGGGGATTAGGTTAAAACCCTGAAAAAAAGGAGTGAGCAGAAATGGCAGCATCCAACATTATTGTCGTGGGCGGCGGTCTGGCAGGTCTAATGGCTACGATCAAGGCGGCTGAGGCGGGAGTTCATGTTCATTTATTTTCTTTGGTTCCGGTCAAAAGGTCCCACTCCGTTTGTGCTCAAGGCGGCATCAACGGTGCGGTAAATACCAAGGGTGAGGGAGACTCACCCTGGATTCACTTTGACGATTCAGTCTATGGTGGCGACTTTCTGGCAAACCAACCGCCGGTAAAAGCGATGTGCGAAGCGGCTCCGGGGATCATCCATCTCATGGACCGCATGGGCGTCATGTTTAACCGGACACCGGAAGGACTGCTGGATTTCCGCCGCTTCGGTGGTACTCAGCATCATCGGACAGCCTTTGCTGGAGCGACGACAGGGCAGCAGCTCCTGTACGCACTTGACGAGCAGGTGCGGCGCTGGGAATCTGCAGGTTTGGTGACCAAGTATGAGAACTGGGAATTTTTACAGGCTGTACTGGATGATGAAGGCATTTGTCGAGGGATTTGCGGGCAGGATTTGCGTACGATGGAAGTGAAAACTTTTGCGGCCGATGCAGTTATTCTGGCATCCGGTGGTCCCGGGATTATTTTCGGTAAAACCACGAATTCCGTCATTAATACGGGCACGGCTGCCGGTGCGGTGTATCAGCAGGGCGTACGCTATGCGAACGGTGAGTTTATCCAGATTCATCCGACGGCTATTCCAGGTGATGACAAGCTGCGTCTCATGTCCGAGTCGGCACGGGGAGAGGGCGGTCGTATTTGGACGTACAAGGACGGCAAGCCGTGGTATTTCCTCGAAGAAAAGTATCCGGCTTACGGAAATCTGGTCCCTCGCGATATTGCGACACGTGAAATATTCAGTGTATGCGTTGATGATGGACTGGGTATTAATGGCGAGAACATGGTGTACCTCGATCTGTCCCACAAGGACCCGAAAGAGCTGGATGTAAAGCTGGGCGGCATTATTGAAATTTATGAAAAATTCGTCGGTGACGATCCGCGTAAAATCCCAATGAAAATATTCCCGGCTGTGCATTATTCAATGGGTGGCATGTGGGTCGATTACAATCAGATGACGAATATACCGGGTCTGTTCGCTGCTGGTGAATGTGAATTCCAGTATCACGGAGCGAACCGTCTTGGCGCGAACTCGTTGCTGTCAGCCATTTACGGCGGGATGGTGGCTGGACCGAAGGCTGTGGAATATATCAAAGGCTTGAAAAAATCTGCACAGGATGTAGCTTCCTCCATATTTGATGGGGCGGTCAATCAGCAGACGGAGAAGTATGAGCGTATTTTGCATATGGACGGTAAAGAAAATGCCTATGTTCTTCATAAAGAGCTGGGCGAGTGGATGACAAACAACATGACCGTGGTTCGTTATAATGACAAGCTGGAAGCTACGATCCACAAGATCAAGGAGCTGAAGGAGCGTTATTCCAACATTAACATCAATGACGCTTCGCGTTGGAATAATGCAGGTGCGGCGTTTACACGGCAACTGTGGAATATGATGGAGCTGGCCGAAGCGATGACCAAAGGGGCGCTACTGCGCAACGAAAGCCGCGGGGCCCATTACAAACCGGACTTCCCGGATCGCAACGATGAGGATTTCCTGAAAACGACGATTGCGGACTGGACACCGGAAGGACCACAAATCTCGTATGAAGCGGTGGACGTTTCGCTGATCAAGCCGCGCATTCGGGATTATTCCAAGAGCAAATAACAGAAGGGAGTGTTATTTAGATGTCGGAGCAAGCAATGAAATCGAATAAAATAGTGAAGTTCGTTGTGACCCGTCAAGCTGATCCTAAAGCCAGTCCCTATACGGAAGAATTCGAATTGGCTTATCGTCCGGGGATGAATGTGATTAGTGCGCTGATGGAAATTCAGCGTAACCCGGTGGACAGCAACGGTAAAGAGACGGCTCCGGTGTGCTGGGAGTCGAATTGCCTGGAGGAAGTATGCGGAGCATGCTCTATGGTGATTAACGGCAAGCCGCGTCAGGCCTGTGCAGCGCTCGTCGATAAGCTGGAGCAGCCGATTACGATCGCGCCGATGAGCACATTCCCGGTAGTACGGGATTTGGTCATTGATCGCAGCCGGATGTTTAACGCGCTCAAGAAGGTCAAGGCGTGGATTCCGATTGACGGTACCTACGATCTGGGTCCTGGTCCTAGAATGGCAGAGAAAAAGCGTCAATGGGCGTATGAGCTGTCCAAGTGCATGACCTGCGGTGTCTGTCTGGAAGCTTGCCCGAATGTCAACGAGAAAACGACGTTCATTGGACCTGCGGCGATATCTCAGGTTCGCTTGTTTAACAGCCATCCGACAGGGGAAATGAACCAGGAGGAACGTCTGGATGCATTAATGCAGGATGATGGACTGGAAGGCTGCGGGAACTCGCAAAACTGCGTACGTTCTTGCCCGAAAGGCATTCCGTTGACAACTTCCATTGCCGAAATGAACAAGGAAACGACCAAGCACATGTTCAAGCGCTGGCTAACTGTATAGCACTAGCCAGCGGATAGGTTATACCAAAACAGGCTTTTTCCTAAACCGGAGAAAGCCTGTTTTTTTGCGCTCAGGAAAGCTGGAAGGTAACATGGAGGAAGGAGCGCGGGGTAGCAGTTATGGTATAATTACGGTATTGTGTATCGTTTTTGGAGAAAGGGGGGCTGGACAGGTGACTGTACAACCGATAACGAGTCGACCTGTTAGCAGGTCGGATGTAATGAATGGATTAAAGGAGCTAGGAGTTCGGGAAGGCATGACGTTGCTTGTGCACTCGTCGATGCGTAGCTTCGGGAATTATGTTCCGGGCGGGGCCTCGGCCATTCTTACGGCATTAACCGAAGCGATTGGCCCGGAAGGGACGCTGGTGATGCCGACACAGTCTCATGACTTAACTGATCCGTCCACCTGGATGAACCCGCCTCTGGATGAGTCATGGTGGGAACTGGTACGCGAGGAAATGCCCGCTTATGATCCGGCCTGGACGCTGACCGGGGGGATGGGCATCATTGTGGAAACGTTCCGTGGCCTGCCGGGAACAGAGCGCAGCGGGCATCCGCACGTTTCTCTGGCGGCACGTGGACCTGCTGCTTCAGGCTTGCTGGAAGCACATGAGCTTGATTTTGGGCTGGGTGAGCAATCGCCCTTGGCGAAGCTGTACGAGGCAGATGCCTATGTACTGCTGTTGGGCTGCGGACATGACAGCAACACGTCCTTGCATTTGGCGGAATATCGAACACCCTATCATGGACGTGAAGTGATCATGCATCAAGCCCCTATGATGGTGGACGGGGCAAAAGCGTGGGTATCTTTTCAGGATTTTAATATTACCTCAGATGATTTTGAGAAGCTGGGACTTGATTTTGAACGGGACTGTCCCTCAGCCTTCACGCGGGTGAACATCGGAGAGGCTTCATGTTTTTTCGCGAGGCAACGTGATTTGGTAGATTATGCGGAGCAGTGGTTGTCCACCAATCGCTAAAGCTTCTGGACAAAGAATTTCTAAAAAGTGAGATAGAGGAATAGATCGCAAGGGGGAACGCATATGGAGAAGACGCCGCAAACCCGCCGCGAGAGTCAGGATGGCCCGCATCAGGGGGCCGCTATCCCTCCCGGTTCTTCGCGGCGTTCCATTTCAAATGAACCAGCCAATCCTTCGCGCCGCCATTTTTTGAAAAAAGCAGCTTTAGCTACAGCAGGAACCGCGCTTCTGGCTGGAGGATATGCTTCCTTATGGGAGCCTAATCATTTGGAGATTACACGCTTCAACTTGTCTCTCCCTCGTCTTCCGTCTGCTTTTGACGGAATCAGGGTCGTACATTTCAGTGATGTGCACTTGGGCTTTCACATGGATGAGCAGGATCTGCGCGAGCTTGCCGACCGGATCGCAGGTCTGGAGCCAGATTTGCTCTGTTTTACAGGCGATATTGTGGATGACTATGCGGTATCCATGAAGGCTGCTGTTCCAGTTATGGCTTCCATGCACGCCACACTTGGCAAATTTGCCATTCTGGGCAATCATGATTATAGAGGTTTACCAGCCGGCGTCCAGGAATTATATCCGAAAACTGGATTTACGTTGCTGAGAAACGAGCATGCGATTGTGGAGCGTGCGGGACAGCGTGTGGCCATTGTCGGGTTAGAGGATAACATCATGGGCAAGCCCAATCCGCAGCGTGCCATCCATGGATTACCTGATGAGATGTGCAAGCTGCTGCTGATGCATGAGCCGGATTATGCAGATGTGGCGGCGCGAATGTCCTTTGATCTTCAACTGTCGGGACATACGCATGGAGGACAGGTCCGTTTGCCTGTCATCGGAGCGCCGATGCCGCCTCCGGGTGGACGCAAGTACATCCAGGGATTATTTCATGTGGGAACGGAGAGAATGCCGCTGTATGTCAGCCGAGGCATTGGCATGACACATCTGCCGATTCGCGTGCTGTGCAGACCGGAGATTAGTGTCATTACGCTAATCTCCGGCCAATAGGTCATGATCTTTTTTTCATCTTCATCATATTTTGGAACTACATAAAGATGGCTGAATGTAGTGTAGTAGGGACGTAGTCGTTTCGGACAAAGGAGTGAGGTTCAGATGGATCGTATTGCTGTCATTTCAGATATTCATGGCAATTGGCCTGCCTGTGAGGCGGTGCTGGAGGATATTGCTTCCCGAGGCATTAGCCGTGTGTTTTGTTTGGGGGATCTGATCGGCAAAGGGCCTAGCCCATGCGAGGTTCTGGATGCTGTCCGTCAACATTGTGAAGTGGTCGTGCGGGGGAATTGGGATGAGTTGGTTAGTATGACGGATGATCTCAATTTTAGCTGGCAAGCCGAACGCTTGGGTGCAGAACGAGTGCAGTATTTGGCACAGTTACCGTTTCATTATGATTTCAGAATGAGCGGACGCCGTATCCGCTTGGTGCATGCCTCGCCGCAAAGTGTGTATCACCGCGTGCAGCCATGGGATGAGCCGGAAAAAAGACTTGCCATGTTCGATCCGTTAGCAGAAGAGAATGGAAAAGTTGCTTTTGCTCCAGATGTCGTGGGATATGGTGATGTGCACAATGCTTTTATCCAGCATTTTCAGGGGAAAACACTTTTTAACGTCGGGAGTGTCGGGAATCCGTTGGATGTTACGCAGGCTTCCTACTGCATTTTAGAGGGGGAGATGGGAGAGGAGCAGCCTACGTCCTTCTCCATTCATTTTGTACGTGTACCTTATGATATAGAACTGGCGGTAAAACAAGCGGAGGAAGCTGCTGTGCCTTCTTTGCCGTATTATATTCGAGAGCTGCGTACAGGAATTTACCGGGGAATTCAGGACCTGGATTAAGTATGGAAACATTCATTTCTAAAAGCCAATCCATCCGCAGGAGGGAACATTGTGCTGACCAGAGAAATGCTTCGTCTCGGGCTGCCGGAGCTTTACGCTCACCGAGTCCGATTGCGCCAGCTAAGAGCGGAGGATTATCCCGCGCTGGAACGGATCCTATCCGATCCATTGGTGATCCAATATGTGAATCGAATTCGCAAGCCAGTCTATGCACGAATGCGGCGTCTGGTTGCGCAAATTAAAATATCTGCTGATTCACTGGATTCCCTGCATTTTGCGGTGGAATGGCATCGGAGAAATACAGGAGAAAGCAATCTACTTGGTGAATCCAACGAACTTACCTCCTCGCCGTTGCTCGGCATCGTTTCTTTTCAGCAATGGAATGAAAGAACAGGTGAGGCGCAACTGGGCTATATTCTAGATCGTCCTTTCTGGGGACAGGGACTGGCTACAGAAGTCGTGGGAGAAATGCTGAAATTTGGTTTCGGGTCTTTGAAGCTCAGGCGGATCGAAAGTCGTTGCCAAGAGGATAATCAGGCTTCCGTGCGCGTGCTTATTAAAAATAAGATGCGCCTGCTACGTACAATCGGTGCCTATGATCACTCAGGAAAGGTGCCGAGTGTATTGGTGTTTTCGATGACCCAAGGGGATTATGCTTAGAAATGGCAATGGAATATTTTGTTACAAAGATGAAATATAACTGCAAAACAACTCTAACACAGGACGGGTACAATACAGACATGACCCCCTTTTGAATAATATATGTTGCTGGGACCCGAAGCTTCGGGTCCTCTTTTTTTGTCTTGTTTCTATTGCAGTTACTTACAATTATAGCTATTTACGATTACAGGTTATTGTTATGATTCATAGGAACGGTTCAGGCTGATTACCAGCTCTGGAAGCCATTCGTTTAGGGAGAGAAATGAGTACCCCTCTGATTGGGCTTTGGACGTATCTATGTACCACGATTGTGTAATACCGAATGGAGACATGTGCTCGTCTGCTGTTTTTTCTTTCATCACAGCTTGTTTTCCCGTTGTCTGCTCAATGATCGAAATGATATCTCCAATCCTTACTGTACCGTCGGAGCAAGCATTTACAGGGCCTGTCAAATGAGCGTGACCGAGCCAAAGCAGAAAATCTGCGGCTTCATCGGAACGAATAAATGAGATATGTGCTGCAGAATTAGGTACTCCGATTTCTTTTCCTTCACGAATATGTTCGATATGAAAATGAAGTCTTTTCGTATAATCATCTGTCCCCAATACAATCGGAAAACGAACAGCGACTACAGGGAACGTAGCTTGTTGCATAAAAACTGCTTCTGCCTGCCGTTTAGCCTCCTGATATGTAAAATCGTCCTTTCCGCCCTTGCGAACCGGGTAAGCCTGAGGGTCAAAGATGCTCTCTGTCAGAACTTCCGGGCTCGAATCATAGACGGATAGACTGGAGGTCAGAATATACCTCTTGGCTTTAGCATCAAAAATGCGACAGGCTTCGCTGGCTTCATTTGGAGAAAAGCAAATATTATCATAAACGACATCCCACACTTGCTCCCCTACTGCCTCTGCCAGCGCTTGCGAATCGGTACGGTCTGCGCAGATCCGTTGAACACGGTCACCAAACGAATCTTTTGTTTGGCCTCGTGTGAGGATCGTAACGGAGTTTTTGGAATTCTCCAACAGACGTTCCACCAGTCTTTTGCCAAAAAAACGCGTTCCACCCAGTACCAGTACTTTTCTCATTCTTTAATCACTCCTTATGAACTGGTTTTCATTATATAGGGTAGACGTAAATAAGGATGCAAAGGATACGATGCGATAAATAGATAAGTACATACTACTTACAATAAATACTTAATATCACTTAACAAATCGTGCAATAATGCTTATAATTGATTTATGGAGGTGGTACTTATTTATCAAGAAGAAAGGTTAGTGAAAATTCTTGAGAGGCTTCAGGAAGAAAAGATGATTTCGAATCAGGAGATATGCGATATGCTCGGTATTTCCAGAGACACTGCCCGGCGGGATTTTATTAAATTAGTGGATGAAGGTGCTGCGATACGAACCCATGGAGGTATTGCTTTACCTCAGTTTAAGGACAAAATAAAAGCATATAAGGAAAGAGTCAATGCTTCTTCTGAAGATAAATATAAAATTGGAAAAATAGCTGCCTCTTATATCAACAAAGGTGACCTTTGTTTTCTGGACGTCTCAACGACAGTAAAATTTCTTTGTGATCATCTCAATACAAGCTCTACCGTTTATACTCATTCCCTTGATAATGCAGAAGCACTATCTAACAACAATGAGGTCGATATATGCCTGCTAGGTGGAAAGTTTAATCCTGAAAATCGCTTTTTTTTCGATGTTAATGTGGCATCTCAGTTAAATGATATTTACTTTGATAAAGTTTTTCTTGGTGCAGCTGGTATTTTAAAGGATGGCATCTATTTTTCAAACTTTGAAGATGCGGTCATCAAAGATTTAGTAGCAAAACGATCAAAAGAGGTTATTCTGTTGACAGATTCACGGAAATTTAATCAAATCAGCTCCTATAAAGGTGTTAATTTTAGTGATATTGACATGATCATTACCAATGAAAAGCCACCAGATAGCTTTAGAAAGCATTTTGAGGAAAATAACATTGAGATCAGACTTATTAATGGAGGGAAAGGCAGTCAAAGATTACTTCGAGGGGGGCTAATATGACAAAGATAAAAGCAGTTTTCAGTGACATAGACGGGACTTTAATTAATTCTAATCATGTTATAACCGAGAAAACAAAGCTTGCAGTCCAAAAAGCAACCAACCTGGGTGTACCATTTGTCCTTGTTTCTGCTAGAATGCCAAGTGGAATCTTGCCACTCCAAAAAGAATTAGAAATCGATTCACCGATTATTTGCTACAGTGGTTCTCTGGTAATAGATTGTAGGAGCAATACCACTATTTTCAGCAAAAGCTTACCTCAAGAGAATGTTATTGGCATTTATGAGGCTGTAAAAAGCAAATTCTCAAACATTCATATTAACATCTACAGCCATGATCAATGGGTTGTTGAAAATCCACAAAACGAATGGATTGTTCAAGAGCAAGATATCACAGGGGCTCAGCCTACTCAGGCGAACCTTAAAACCTTCATAAACACAAACCCTGAAGTGCATAAAATCCTCTGTATAGGTCCGACTGAACAAATCGAAGAGCTTGAAGAAGTATTAAAGAAAGACAACGCCGCTCTAACCATCTACAAATCAAAAGACACTTATCTGGAAATTATGTCTGGAGATGCATCTAAATCTAAAGCCATTCAGCAGATAATCAGCCATTATAATTTCAAAAAGGAAGAAATCATGGCAATCGGTGATAATTTCAATGATATTGATATGCTGAAATTTGCAGGGCTAGGCATCGCAATGGGGAATGCGCCTGACGAAGTTAAAAAGTATGCGAACCAAGTGACATACAGCAATGATGAAGAAGGATTAAGTTTGAGTTTAGAAGAGAACGTCATCACCTAAAGGCGTTCGCCTTTGCAATGGGATTCTACCCTTTAAAGGGCTTATACAATCCAGAGAATCCCGTTGCAACAGCGATCATAAGATGAAATCATTCACATAGCGGTAGATCACTGCCTAATCTTACTCTCCGAGAAGCTTCAAGAAATTGGCTGGCACCGTAATTTGCTGATTATTAATCATAATCTTCCGAAGCTCTTCCATGGAGTCTTCTTCACCTCGGGCGTCTTTAATCTCCTTGATTTCACGATGCAGCCGTTCCATTTGGAGATCGAGCGCATTAGCGGAATCCGCTGCGTTCTTTAATTCACGTGTCAGGCTTTCGGGAACAGACTGGTTGTATTTATAAAAGATTTTATGCTCCAGGCTTGCCCAGAAATCCATCGCAATGGTCCGAATTTGCACCTCCACGCAGACTAGCTCCTCACAGTTCGACATGAATACTGGAACTTGAACCAGCAAGTGTAGACTCTGGTAACCGTTCGGCTTGGGATTCTTGATGTAATCCTTGATTTCCAGCACCTTTAAGTCACTCTGTCTCTGAAGCATGTTACTGACATCATAAATATCAGATATAAAAGAGCAAGTAATACGCAAGCCCGCGATATCCTTAATATGATCTTTGACAGCATCCAGGGATAACTCGCTATTTTTACGAACCATTTTGTTCATGATGCTCTCAGGGGATTTAAGGCGTGATTTGGTGTGCTCAATAGGGCTGTAATCATGTAACGCTTGAAATTCCTGCTTTAATATTTCAATCTTGGTTTCCATTTCGTCGAGCGCAAATTTATAGATTAGCATAAATCGCGTGATGTCATGCTTTAGCTTTTTGAACTTGTCCATAGGATCTTCCAAATGCATATGTAATTCTCCTCACACATAGATGTCGTTAATTTAAAATAATGGAGCTGTACGGTTTAAGATGGTTGGTAGCGGAGCGAAGGATTTGAATCTGGAGAAGCGCTAGCGTTCGCCTTTGCAATGGGATTATTACCTTATAATTTACAATTTCGAAGAATCCCATTGCAACAGCGATCGTAAGATCAAATGATTTGCGGAGCGGCAATTCACACCCTAAATAAATTTTAAAGTGTCACCGGAATTCTACGTTTTTCTTTAAAATAAACCCATTCCCGGAAGCCGATATCCTTCAGCATCGCTTTTACTTCTTCCCAATCATCGCCTACTCGCGAAGGCTTATGGGCATCCGAACCAAAAGTGACCTCCACACCAAAATGGTGCGCTCTTTCTAAAATAGAAGCAGACGGGTACCATCCGCCACTCAGCTTGGTTTTACCCGAAGTGTTAATTTCAATCGCCACATTGGATTCCGCAATCACCCGCAAGGTTTCGTCAATGGCTTCATCGGCAGGGATGTCTGAAAAGGCAGGGAAATTCCCCTTCATTGCGTCAATATGGCCTAAGATCTGAAACATGCCGCTTCGTGCAGATTCCTGAATGAGCGAATAGTAGGCTTGCTTGACCTCGATTTTACGAGCGTCACTTAATTTTTTCCAACGGTTACGGTTAAAAATGCTGTCCCCTTCGACATTGTGAATCGACCCAATGAGGTAATCAAATGGATAAGGAGCCAGAGTGAAACGATACAGTTCCGCATAATCAGGAAAATAATCCGTCTCCAATCCGAGCAGCACATCAATGCGGCCTTCGTATTCCTTTTTAAGCTGTTGTACCTCTTCTACGTACTCGGCAAGCTGGGATTTTGCCATATAAATTTTCGGAAAAGCCTGATCCTGTTCGCTGCCCAGGAAAGGGGAATGGTCCGAAATACCAATCGCTTGTAAGCCCGACTGAATGCCTGCTTCAATGTAATCTCGAATGTTTCCGTCTGCATGACCGCAGCGGAAATGATGGGTGTGCAGATCAAATTTCATCGCCTGTCTTCCTTTCGTAATCAAGGTTTATATTTCGTATGGTGTTCATAGCGAATTACGTTATTCAGAACTGGTAAAATTCGTCTCCGGCATCCCCTTCAGATCACTTAAAAATTGTTGCATGGCTGAGTTTAGATATCGGCCGGATTTATAAATCACTCCTACCGGATGACTAACTTCCAGCTCGGGAATATGGATCATTTTTAATGTGCCTGCACGCAGTTCAGAAGTGACCGATAGTCTGGAAATAATGGCAGCACCGAGATTAATTTCGACCATCCGTTTGACTTCCTCACTGCTGGACAACTCGATTACGACATGGGGCACAATTTGGTGCTTTTTAAATACATCGTCCACGAATTTTCGCCCTACCGTATCGGGAGAGAGCAGAATGAGCGGAATTTCCCGAAGGGCTTCAATGGTAGCATGTGGTTGCGAAGCCAGCGGATGAGTAGGGGACACGACAAGCTCAAAGGAATCGTAATACAGGACCGAAGTGCTTAAATTGGGATTACGTTCGATCAGATAGCCGATGCCAACATCAATAAGTCCGTTCTCCACCTGCTGATAGATCATCGAGGAAGCCATGGATTGAATGGAGGTTTTGATGAGAGGGAACTGATCCTGAAAGTAGGAAAGCACGCGTGGTAAAATTTGAATGGCGATGGATGTTGTGGTACCCAGCGCAATATGACCCTGCGGTGTTTCGTTTAGATCGTACAATTTCTGTCTTAATTCCTCAACAACCTCTAATATGCGCTCGGCGTGCTCCAAAAAAACAGCTCCCCGGTCGGTCAGGGTGACAGGCTGGTTGCGGTCAATCAGAATGGTTTTGAACTCATCCTCCAAACTTTTGATTTGGGCGGACACCGCCGGCTGCGTCAAATTGAGAAGTTCTCCGGCTTTGCGGAAGCTCATCGTTTTGGAAATCATGATAAGCGTTTCAAGTTGACTGATGTTCATGAAGTTCCTCCTCTCTTTTCTTAATTTTATCGCAGCTATATAGACTGAGTATTTTTAGCCAATCCACATGTTCATATGTAAAACCGTCGTTATGCTTTATTTCATTAAATTATAGGTTATTCGGGCAGGAAGGGCAATGAATCGAAGCAGAGCACCTTAAAGTGTGGTATATTGGGAAATAAAGACTAAAGTCCTGATATACTTCAAAAATAATCAATCTAAAACCGGTAAGAAGTAAAGATATAGGACATTATTCACATTTTTTGTGGTTTAGCTATAAAAAATTACCGGGCAGCTGTCGATAAGTGATAGAGAGAGCATTTTATTGAGGATCGTTTCGTTTTACAGTAATATTAATTAAAAAATTCTAATTTAAATGGGACTTTTGTTGTATGTCTAAAAGCCCATCGTAAAGGGGCGCTTTGATCGTGAAGGCAGAAGTGATAAATCCTTTTTTGGAGTCGGCGCGACGGGTCATTGAACAATTGATCCAAGTATCTCCCTCACCCGGAAATCTCGGTGTGAAAAATGTCGAGCTGGTGGACGACTACATCTGGATTATGATCGGGATGACCGGACAGCTTAGCGGAAATATTGTGTTCGGCCTAAATGAACAGGTGGCGCTACGTATGGTATCAGCGATGATGGGCGGATTTGTGTTGACTGAAATTGATGAGATGGGAAAAAGCGCAATTTCGGAATTGGGCAATATGATTAGTGGTAATGCCAGTACGATTTTGTCCAGTCAGGGAATTGTCGTGGATATTACGCCTCCGCAGGTCATGAAATCAGAAAACTTGACCACTTTTGTGCCACAGCGTGCCCTTTATATTCCGCTTACGGTGGAAGGAATCGGTGAGCTGGATATTCAGGTGATGATCTCATAATATTAAAGGAGCAAGTTTCTTTAATGTGGAGGGATGACCGTGAGTATATTGCAGGATAAGGTAGTTGTGATTACAGGTGCATCCAGTGGGATTGGCGCCCTTTGCGCACAGTTGTTGAGCGAAAAGGGTGCGATTCCTATTTTAACAGCACGCTCGCAGGAGCGACTGAAGCAAGTATCTGCGGGAATTAGCGGCAGGCATGAGCTTATCCCACTGGACGTCACCCGCCAGGAACAGGTAGAGGCTGTTGCTGCACGTGTATTGGAACAGTACGGACGGGTCGATATATTGCTCAACAATGCGGGCTACGGAAAGTTTGAGTATTTTCATGAAACCGACCTGACGGAATTTGAACAAATGATGGACGTGAACTACTTGGGGGTTGTTCGCTGCATCAAGGCGTTTCTACCGCAAATGACAGAGCGGGGCCATGGACAGATTGTTAATGTAGCATCGATGGCCGGGAAAATCGGGACAGCCAAATCGGCTTCCTACACGGCAACAAAGCATGCGTTGCTCGGTTTCAGCAATGCGCTCCGGCAAGAGCTGCGCGGGAGTGGAGTGACTGTAACGACGATTAACCCCGGGCCGATCGACACGCCGTTTTTTGATCTTGCAGATCCTTCAGGAGGGTATGTTCGGAATGTAGGCTGGTTTATGCTAAAACCAGATAAGGTAGCACAACATATCGTAAGAGCGATGGAGCTTCGTAAGGAGGAGGTCAATCTGCCACGATGGGTATCTCCTTTTCTCAAGCTTTATCAGTTAGCTCCCAGACTAACCGACAGGCTGGGTCATGGTGTGATGAATAAGAAATAAAAGATGTCCCGTAAGCCATTAGGCATGGTGAGGGACATCTTTTATTTTTGTGATTTGGTAACAGGGCTATTTTCGCATATAATGGAGAGTAACGAATTTACGTATAGGGGTTGGACCTTTTCATGACATTGAATTTTGAATCGCTCGGCGTTGAACAAGATCTGTTGAACAAACTGGCTGAGCATGAAATTACACAGCCTTCGCCGGTTCAGGCAGAGGCTATACCGGAAATAATGAAGGGAAAGCATGTATTGGCGCGCTCGCAAACTGGCACAGGTAAGACACTGGCTTATTTGCTTCCACTGTTGCAAGCGATTGACCCACAGAAAAAGGCTACGCAAAAGCTGATACTGGCTCCAAGCCAGGAGCTGGCAATGCAAATTGTACGTGAGGGTCAGCGCTATGGAGAGCATCGCGGAATCCGTGTGCTCGGTCTGATTGGTGGAGCGGCAATCAAACGTCAAATCGAAAAGCTAAAGGATCATCCACAGCTTGTCGTGGGCACACCAGGACGTGTACGGGAACTCATCGCTTCGAAAAAGTTGAAAATGCACAATATTACAGCCATTGTCATCGATGAGGTGGATCAGATGTTCCAGCTCGGCGGAGCAGGCGATGTGACAAACATATTGGGCACCGCCCAACGTGATCGTCAATTGGTATTCCTGTCCGCAACGCTGAACGATGAGATTCAGTCGCTGGCGAAACGGGAGATGCATGATTACGTAGAAATCGGGATTGATCCCGACCAGAAGACGGCCAGTGGACTGGAACACTATTACTTTGTATCCGAAGAACGGGATAAGGTGGATATGCTGCGCCGTCTGGTACGTCATTTTAATCCGAGAAAAGCGCTGGTGTTCGTGAATACAACGAATGCCATCGGGGAGATTGAGGCCAAGCTCAAGCATATGGGGCTGACTACGGCATCCTTGTATGGAGATGCGGATAAAGTTACACGCAGCAACGTGTTGGCCCGATTCCGTGAGGACAAGCTCAAAGTGCTGGTCGCTTCCGATGTGGCAGCCCGTGGTCTGGATATTGAGGGACTTGAAATGGTCATTCATTTTGACCCGGCTACGGATAGTCAAGCTTATGTTCACCGTGCAGGACGGACAGGACGGATGGGACGCAAAGGATTGGTGGCGTCGGTTGTCACCGACCGCGAAACGTTCATCATGCGTAAGTTCTCCCGCGAACTGGGCATCGACATCGCAGAGCGTGCGTTGCATGGAGGTCGAGTTGTCGTGCCACGTCCGGCGGATGCCAAGCGGGCACCTGTAAGGCCAGCCGAGGCCAGATCTATTTCTGACGGAGCATCGGCGGAAAACCGTAAGGCACCTGTTCGTGCCGAAAACGGACGTCCTGGTCGGAATTCCGCGAACGGTTCAGCTCCAGGCAAGAGCAAAGGAGCAGCCTTGTCCAAAGCAGGAAAAGCACAGCGCGAGCGTGATCGTAAAAACAAGGGTGCGCCAAGATGGCTGAAGGAAAAAGGATCAAAACCGAACGAGTAAGGGAGAAGAGGGGAAGCCATGGAACAACAGCCTGTGTTGCAAATTAACGGACTGACCGGCGGATACAGCGCCAAGCGCCCGGTGCTGCATCAGATTTCGCTGGATGTGAAGCCGGGCGAAATGGTGGGACTGATCGGTCTGAACGGGGCCGGGAAAAGCACGACCATGAAGCATATTTTGGGTCTAATGACACCGCAGGCCGGAGAAATTCGCGTGCAAGGGCATAAGCAGGATGAGAATCCCGAGGAGTATCAGGGAGCCATTGCTTTTGTACCCGAATCTCCAGAACTGTATCCTGAAATGACGGTAATGGAACATATGGAGTTCACGGCCAGAGCGTACGGAGTCAGCGAAGCAGATTTCCGCACGCGCAGTGATCAAATGCTGGACTTGTTCCGTATGCGGGATAAGAGCGGAAGTATGTCGATGCATCTCTCCAAAGGGATGCGTCAGAAAGTGATGATTATGTGCGCATTTTTAGCGGGACCGCCGTTGTATGTCATAGATGAGCCTTTTTTGGGTTTGGACCCGCTCGGTATTCGTTCCCTGCTTGACTTTATGTTGGAGATGAAGCGTTCGGGTTCGTCCATTTTGCTCAGCTCTCATATTTTGTCCACGATTGAAAATTATTGTGATCGTTTCATTGTGCTTCATCAGGGTGCCATCATTGCACAGGGTACACTGGACGAAGTGACAGCACAGGCGGGTAAGCCGGGCATGCCGCTGGAAGATGCATTTTATGAGCTGGTACAGGGCAGGGAATGAGCATGGATTTGCAACGTTTGCATAAAGAAAGACGTGTAGCGTTCTGGGGACAGGTGCTGCCTTATCTGGGCTATGTCATTCAGAGCGGCCTGGCGGTGGTTTTCGGCTTTGCGCTGATTGCCTTTGCCGCATGGTACACGTCGCTGCTGATGCATACTCCGCCGGATTTGCCCATCCGCTGGATCATGCTTATTGTAGCTATTCCGATTGCTCATGCGAGCTTTCGTACGTATTTGAATGCGGCGGATATTGTCTTTCTCCGTCCGCAGGAGCACGCGATGCACCATTATTTTAAGGCCAGTCGGATTCGGGGCGTGGTGTATAAAATATTTGGTCTGCTGTTGCTGTCTATTATCGTGTGGCCGCTGTATATCCGCAGTGATGCCGCGCCTAAGCCGCTGCTACTGACCCTGCTGCTGTTCGTGCTGCTGAAGCTGCTATTCAGCTACGGCGGCTGGCAAGAGCTTCGCATGGTATCGGTTGGCGGGAGTGTAGGCTATCGTCTGCTGCGGTGGGTGTTGGCTGTGCTGATGGTAGCCGCATGGCTATGGCAGCCTCCGTTACGCAGCTTGCCATTTATCGTATTGGTCAGCGTGGTATACGTGCTTGTCCTGCGTTTTCCGGTCAAGCTGCTAGTCGCTTGGGAAAAGCTGATCCGCACAGAGGGCATGCAGGCCGCTCGAGTGATGCGCACTTTGGGTTGGTTCGTCGATGTGCCTGCCCTTACGCAGAGAGTGACGCCGCGCCGCTGGCTGTCCTGGCTGGGTGGTAACATACCTTGGAACAGAAGGGGAGCGTATCGTTACCTGCTGTTTAAGACGTTCTTGCGTACAGAGCCAGCAGGTATTGTCATTCGGCTTGGTATTCTGGGTTTGTTAATTATATATATCACCCATGCTAGCTGGATTGGTATCGCGGTATATTTATTTTTCATATTCCTCATTGGTGTACAGGTTACTTCACTAAGGCAGTATCACAAGGATTCGTTGTGGCTTCAGTTATATCCAATTCCTGCGCATAGTCGTCGTGCGTCTTTTCTCGACTTTGTTGTTCGGTTGACGTTGCCGGCTGCTGTGGTCCTGTGGCTTCCTTTTTTGGCAAAAGGGACGGAAGATCTACTGTCTACACTGCTCACGCTGGTGGGGGGAGTTGTTGTAGTGTTCCTGCTCCGAGGCGCTCAAGCGAAAAAATGGCGTTTGGACGGACAGGATGAAGAAGAAGTGTGATCTGTATCTGTATGGATAAAGTAAAGGCTAATTCGCAAGCAGCAAGAGCTGTCTGCGAATTAGCCTTTTTTCGTACGTTTGCTGCTATCGTCAGCCGTGGGTGCAGATATCCGTCTGCTTATACGAAGATCGTTTTGCTGATGATAACTAATAAAATGAACAGTACCAGAATTGTTCCTGTGCTTGTGAATGCGCCGTAACCACCGTAACCGCCTCTTGTTTCTTCTGCTCCCATGCTCATTCTCCTCTCGGTCATTGTGATAAAGGATACATCGTATCTTATGAAGTGGATTTTCAGATTGCGTGGGCCAATGCTCAGGTGTGTTGCCGAATCGCCTTATATTTTTCATCAGATGTAGGGGAGGAGAGAGGAAAAGACACGTATTATCGAGAATAGAAGAAGTACGCAATCATTATCACTTGGAAAGTGGGAAAGACGAGATGCTGGTAGATAAGCTGCTCGTGAACATATTTCTTGTGTTTGTACCGTTATTAGTATATAGCGCTTTGTCAGATCATCGGCATATGAAACATACCCCGTTGCTTATGGGAGGGGTGCTGGGTGTGTCTTCTGTGCTTTGCCTTATGTTTTCGTACATCTGGTATGGATTATATTGGGATCTCCGATATGTTCCTCTGATCCTTTCTGTTTTATATTTTGGTCCTAAGGCAGGGCTGCTGAATATAACGCTGATGGTGATGGCTCGTATGTATGTAGGTCCTGAGTCTTTGGTGGTAGGCCTTCCCAGCATGATGTTGTGTTATTTAGGGCCTCTTTTGGTGAGAAAAAAGTTTATGCAGCTCAAAAGTATGTTACTTCGGGTGGGCATGAATATGCTAATGAGTATATGGACCAATGTTGTCATGCTGATCTTTCTTTTAATACATTCCTGGGCCAATGGCAGGCTGGATAAGGATGAGATCGAGCTGATCCGGGCAATTCTCTGGTTCGGTGTGATTCAATTCCTAAGTATTGGAGCCTCCTCTTTCTGGATGGAGTTTAGTTTGGAACGGGAAGAGATGAGAAGAAAGATTAAATATGCCGAGCGTCTGAATACGTTAGGTGAACTGGCTGCCTCTATGGCTCATGAAGTACGGAATCCGTTGACCGTTGTTAAAGGGTTCCTGCAAATGGTTCAATCAGGGTTAGAAGGGAAAAATCGCAGATATATTGCTTTGGCACTGGCAGAAGTAGAACGGGCCGAAAGAATTATTAGCGACTATCTGAACTTATCCAGACCGCAGATTGGAAACACAGAACTGATGGATCTGTCTGGCATGGTTCAACAGATCGTTTTGCTTTTGAAGCCGATGGCGACTAAACAAGGCGTAAGATTGCATACAGAGCTAGGGAAGGAAATATACGTACATACGGATCGTAACCAGCTGTTACAGGCGTTAATACATGTGACGAAAAATGCGATCGAGGCTGCGGAAGATGGAGGTAGGGTGTACATAAAGCTGGGGATTCAGGAAGAGAAGGCATGTCTGAATATTAGGGATACTGGAAAAGGCATGAGCCAGGAGCATCTGGAGCGAGTGGGTACTTTGTTTTTTTCAACCAAAGAGGTAGGAACGGGACTGGGAACGGTCGTCTCCTTTCGAATCATTGAAGCAATGAACGGGAGTATACACTATGACAGTGAGCCCGGAGTCGGGACGGAGGTAGTCATCCTGCTGCCACTCGCACGGGAATCTTTGCTCGCTGCTGAAGGATAATCTGTCCTGAAGTGTAATTAACAATGGTTCAGCCAATCAAAAAGCGGTATGCCGCAACATCCGGCATACCGCTAATTATGCTATATATTTAACTATTACATATTAGGCGTTCAACAAATCTTGTGCGCCACGGTAAACAATGTCATACAGGTCTTCCAGATACTCTTCCTCGATACATGAGAACGCGATTCGGAGGTCATATTCACCCAGCGCAATCGTTCCTACCCCATATTGTTCCAGCAAATGTGTGCGCAGTCGTTCAGCGGATAAGCCGTTCAGCTTGAGGCACATAAAATAACCCGAATTGAAAGGATAGTAGCTCCATACATCTCCGTATTTTCCACTATCGAGCAACGCTTTGACTTTATTAGCTCGCCCCTTCATAATTTGGAACTTTTCGTTCTTCTGTTGTTCAAAATCCGTTGATTTGAGGGCATCCAGTACGAAGGTTTGAGATGGGTGAGGACCGCTCGAAATCGTTGCCCGGATAATCCCTAATGTTTTTTGTTCCAGTGCGCTCAATACATCCTGATGTTCCGAAGCAAAGGTAATAAATCCGACACGGAAGCCCCAAACGAATTCTTCTTTGGTAGCTCCGTCAATTTTGACTGGTAGAATTCTCGGATGAAGTCCAGCTAACTGGCCGAATAGTGATTCATGCAGGGAGTCCTCGAAGAACAGACCAAAATAAGCGTCATCTGTGACAACTACGACGTTGATGCCTGCTTCCGCAGCTTCCTGAATGGCGGCGACAATCGCTTTACCCTCTTCAATACCCGGTGTGTAGCCCGTCGGGTTGTTCGGGAAGTTCAGTACAACGATCGCTTTGCCGTATTCTTTCTGCGCCAATAATGCCTCGCGTAACCCTTCACTATTAAAACGTTGATCCTCTGTGAACAACGGGAAATTCACCAAGCGTCCATGACGGCGAATACCGAAAGTCAGCTCATAGTTTTCCCAGTTTTTGTCCGGATAAATGACAGCATCCCCTTCATCCGTAAACAGGTCGGCAACGATGCTCAAACCGTGAGTTAGCGCGTTCGTAACTACGGGAAGGCCGTAGCTTTTTCCAGCCAGCGAAGGGTTTTCCTTCAGCATTTTGTCACGCCATACGCTGCGAAGTTCAGGCTTGCCCGCAGGGGGAGCGTAAGGGTATAAATCCTTGGGACTGTAAGCGGACAGCTTCTCCTGAATAACCTCCAAATGCATAGGACCATTGCCTTCAGTAGCAATACCAATCGTAGCGTTATACTTTTTAGCAAGTTTCCCTGCCTCTGCCGATTGACTCAAAATTCCTTCTTTTGGAAAATAGATTTCTTTACCTAAAAGAGAAAGCATTTGATATACATGCTCGTTGCCTGTCTGAATGTTTTGGTTTAACTGTGCTGCCAGTGGATTCATTCCCGTTTCATCCTTCCAAGTCATTTTGATTACATATTATAGCATTACACACGGTAAGCGTCACGCAAAAGCATCCGGGAACAAAAAGCGCATTTTTTTGCTTAATGGCGGCGCTGCGCTTATATTATAAATTAACGGGATAGAGGACAACCAAAGATTAACAAAAGGAGGTGCAGATTTTGCTGGATACATCTGCGTCCTCGTTTATCCTGTTGCCGGCCTTTGCCAAAATTGTGTGCGAGCCGGGCTGGAAATGGCAGGTGCGCGAGAAGCCGATGCCAAACTATGATTTATTTTATGTATGGAGCGGAGAAGGAACGGTTGTCTTAAACGGGAAATCGTATTCTGTGAGCAAGGGGAGTTGCTTCCTGTTCAAGCCGGGGGATGATACCCGTGCCACACATAACCCGCAAAAGCCGCTCATACTTACCTATATTCATTTTGATCTCACCGAACAACCAAAGCTAATCCCTGCAAGCTATCGTATACTGGAAGAAACGTTCGAGGTGGAGCATATGCTTGCCAGATATGTCCGACTGCGCCTGGAGCGTGCTTACGGAGCTGACGAGGAAGGCAAGCTGATCTTGAAACAACTGATGATTCATCTGCTGCGTGCTGACCGTAAGGAGCCGCAGGAGCAACAGGCCAGTAATCAGCTCACCGAGGTCATTCGGGAAACGGCCAACTACGTGCGTCAGCATCCGGGACTTCCTCATCGCGTCGAGGATTTGGCAGCACGGGCGGGGCTGTCACCGCGTTATTTTTCGATCAAATTCAAGGAGCTGCTGGGTGTTTCCGCGCAATCTCATATTATCAGCATGCGGATTGAGCGCGCACAGCATCTATTGCTACATGCCGGAATGAATGTGACCGAGGTGGCAGAGGCTTTGGGATACCGTGATATCTTTTTCTTCAGCCGCCAATTCAAGCAGTATACGGGAAAAAGTCCGTCTGAGATCCGGTAAAGCTATGGACGGTGGACAAGCTGTTTCGGATTTTGGCGTAATGGGATTAACGTATGACGAATATAAAGGATAAAGTCAAAGAAGGACCCGAGCAGTTACGCCGGGTCCTTTTTCATATGATCATTTTGCATCATTCGATCCCAATGCTCATATGTGTAGATATAATGTTGTAACGGTAAATTCACTTATGCTTTGGAATCGTGTCGAAAGCAACCGAGACGTTGTCCCATTTTCACCGCATCCCCCGGCTTCAATGCGGGGTCTGGCTCAAATGTGCCGTTTTCAGTCAGCAAAACGACGGTTGAGCCAAATTCGAAATATGCGAGATCGTCACCTTTTGTCCATGAGACGGCTTTATCATCCGTATATTTGATGCTACTCACGTTCATTGCCCCAACCTTGACGACCGCCACCTCGCCATATTCGTGGGCAATGTACGTAATCTGTCGTTCATTGCGACTAAGAACTGCTCGCATATGCTGCAAGCCGAAGTCATTCACTGGGTATACCTTGCCGCGCAGATGCTCCTTTTCTACCAGCGTACCGGATACCGGTGCATGAATGCGATGATAATCCGTCGGGCTGAGATAGAGCACAAAAGCATAGCCGTGTGTGTACTTCTCAAGACGCGGAGAGCGGTTAAGAAGCTCTTCCAGCGTATAGTCCTGCCCTTTGACGTTCAAAAGAGTGCCGGACGTAATTGGACCAGTGAAAGTAATCCGTGCATCCACCGGACTGGTCATCACCTCGGCGTTCGTATCAATCGGGCGCATGCCCGCTTTTAATTTGCGTGTAAAATAGGCGTTCAGGGAACGGTATTCCTTCCATTCCTGTTCCGCCTCATGCGTCTGGATCTGGTACGTACGTATAAAGGTGGGGATAAAAAATCGGCTTGCACCGCTTTGCGCGAAGGAGCCCACAATCCGGCACACCCACTTGCGCGATGATAGCTCCGTCATAAGCCGCAGCCACTGTTTTGCCATTACAGATCCCCCTTGTTCATTTCCGAGCCGTCTTGGCCGGAACCTGTCCGGCCGCTCTGAACTATATTGACACAGAATGTGACGTAAATCAATACAGTGGACGGTCGAGTGAACGTTCGGTGTCTGACGAAGGCATTCGTTCGAGAAGCCAACGAGCGTAAGCCATCGGCTGAGTGTACGTTTCTTTCCAGACATTGTTCATGCCGGCCTGACTGAAGCCGTAGCGCTGGTCACGACCGTTGCATTCGATAAAAACAATCTTGCCTTCATGGGTAATTCCCAGATCCAGACCTACGTCGGCGAGACGGGGAAGGCTTTGTGCCAGTCGGTGGACGATTTGTAACGAGAGTCTCTCTAGTTCATTCATCAGCCGGGCTACGTTAGAAGTCTGAACCGTCTCTGTTTGTGATAATACCTCCAGTAAGGAACGAGCCGTACCGCCCTGTGCCACATTGGAGACGAAGGTGTGAGAAGGAGCAATTTTAGCATACATGCCTGTCACACCCCAGATACCGCCATATCCGCGCTGAACCGACACACGGACATCAAACGGACGATTGTTGTACAAAGCAAGCGGTATGGTTTCCTGTACGATATGAGGCACACGCAGCAGTCGCTTGTGCAGAAATAAAGGTAGTTGCCCGACCTTCAAACGTAGTGTGGACCAACGCTCAGGTATAGCAGGATGAGCACATTGCAAAGTCCAGCTTCCGTGTGAATGCCGCAGACGCATAATTCCTCTACCAACGCTACCGCTACTGGGCTTAATTACAATATCCCCGGTTTGCTCCATCAAGGTATGGATAGAGGACAGGTTGCCTTGCAATGTTTTGGGGAGGTGGATACGTAACAAAGGGTCTTCCTGCAAAATTGCATGTATATGGTCTTTGCCGAAACGGTTTTGTTCATTAAAAATATAGAATCCCTTTTTTGCCAGTCTGTTGATGTCGCTAGCATTTTCATTTTGCCGATAGAGAGTCCGATTGTGGATGACCGGCGGCAACGGAAGAGTCATCTGCCGATACTCGTTGCCGTGTTTAACAAAAGCCCGGCATGTTCCGGTCGATATATGAATATCACCCAGACGAAGAAAGCAGGGGATTAGCTCGTAGCTTAACCCGGCGTCCTCGTAATTGGCGATGGATTCATATCGCGTCCTCATGGCGGGAATGCCCCGGTAGGTTGCCGGGTTGAGCATGACGCCGACATGCAACATGAGTATGTCCGCCCTCCTTGTAGTCACTCCAACTGATCATACTGTGATTCTAGTCCATCATATGTATCAAAGATCGGCCAGGCATGGACGCTAGCCTTGCGGTAAGCCTAAAGTTAGAAGCCAGGCACCTTTCAGGGGGGAAGACGATATGATACAAGATGAGTGTTGAAGGGTATGGGAATAAGGTGAGAAAGTAGGTGAGGTGATGCAGAGGCCGAAGGTAGCTGTCGTTACACCGGGCTCCTTTGTTATACCTTCGCCCCGCAGCAGTTCTGTGGAGCGGGTAATTGCCCGCATGGTACCGTTGGCCAGTCATGAGCTTCAAGCACAGATCTATGGCATAAGGGGAGCAGAGGCACCGGATCATGGTGATGTCGATGGAGTTCCCTGCATGCGTTATACGCGGGGAGCGGGTTATATTTCCGAGGTGATTGCTGATTTGAAGAGATGGTTACCTGCGGTAGTAGATGTACACAACCGTCCGGCTGTTGCGTATGCAATTCGCGAGGCTTTGCCCGATAGCCGAGTTGTGCTGACTTTGCATTCGACCACATTCATCCGGGAGCCCCACCTCAAACGGGAGGACCTGGGCCGACTGCTGTTGTCGATGGATCGCATTATCGTGAACAGTGCGTATTTGGGAGCAATCGTAGCCTCTGACAGTCCAGACGCGGTCAGAGAACGCATCGTTATAAACAAGCTGGGTATCCATCCCGGCGATTTCCTGCCACGGTGGACTCCGGCAGCAGAAGCGGTCAGGTCGGCGCGATTAGACGATTTCGGCTGGTCAGGCCGCCAAATCGTGTTATACGCGGGCAGACTGATGCCAGGGAAGGGCGTTCACCGGCTGCTCAAGGCCCTGCGGCGTGTCGTCCGTGCCTGCCCGGACGTACTGCTGCTCATTGCAGGTAGTGCCTATTACGGTCATGACCGCCTCACGCCGTACACGGCGTCGTTGCGTCGGCAGATGCGTAAACTAAGGTTGGAGAAGCACGTGCAATTCCTGGACTATGTTCCGCATCCAGCATTGGCCTCGCTATATCAGCTAGCTGATGTGACTGTTGTTCCTTCGGTGGAGGATGAGGCCTTCGGGCTGGTCAATCTGGAAGCCATGGCGGCAGGAGTGCCTGTGGTCGCTTCACGAATCGGTGGTATTCCAGAGGTTGTACAACACGGCGAGACAGGCTGGCTCGTTTATCCGTCTCCCGATGAGCAAGAAATGGCCGATGCCATCATCAGGTTGCTCCAGCAACCTGGCTTGCGGCGACAGATGGGGGAAGCTGGGCTTGGCGAGGTACGGAGACAATTTTTATGGCAGCACTCAGCACAACGCTGGGCACAAATCATAACGGATTGCGCAACCGAGTGACGTGGGCGCTGTTACACGCATAGGCTATCTTATAGGCATTAGCCATGATTCCCAGCCGGGTGAATGAAGCGGAGCGACCGCTGGTTCACTCCTGTGCCAAAGGAGCGGTCACCATGAACCATCGTACGAACCATAGCCCTAAGGATAAAAGAACAGCGCGGCGCAACCCTTCCAATGCGGTTCCCTCCCCCCGTGTAAACAAGGAGAAAACGACTTCGACTTCTGGCAGTCATAGACCGATCCAGCGTGGAACGGCAACTGTACCTGCCCCCGTAGAGAAGGATACCCCGGTTCAAGCCATAGAGGAAGCGGCATGGAAAAAGCATAAGCTTCCCAAAACGCTAGAGGAAGCGATGCAGATGAATCGAGCATCTGTGCTGCTGTTGTCTGTGCCTGAGTCAGATACGGAATACAGGACGGATAACGACATACCCTCTATCACATCGGAAGGTCAGGCACAGCAAGATTCGTTATTGGATTGTTCCATAACCAGTATTCACATTGCGGAAGGAAGACGTCGCCCCAAGCAGCGGGTGGTCTTGCCCGAGCAAGATACCGATCTAGCTTTCCATACGGACAAAGAATTAGGCTTGAATGCCATTCACGACAGAGCGACGATTGGTGACGAGACTTCTGACGATGAAGTGACTTCACCTCAATTTGGCAGCATTTCTTTTCACCTTCCTGCACAAGTGGATAGGGGTGAAGTGAGCGTTATATTTGAGAAGCCTTTTATAGACACACAATATGCAATCACCGCCAATGCGAGCGTACCAGGAGTGATGGTATCCGTCACACAACATCAGAGGTATTCGGCAGTGCTTACTGTGGAACGCATACACTCGGGTCCGACATGTGAGGGGGTGGTCTTTTGGATTGCGCTGGGGCATTCATAAGAAGCCAGGAATGTAAGTTGCAAATCAACTTCATACTAGAAAAAGGCGTCCCATAGTGGGACGCCGTATACATAAGAGGGTAGGGGGTAAACTTGTAATATCGGGGAAGTGTGTATGATTTGACTTATTTCACACCTACAGCGTCAAAAGACTTAATAGCAGAGGTTACCGCTATTGAATTCTCACCATAGCTATCTTTGGCCGCTTGGATAACAGCGGCACGCGCGGTGGAGAAGTTAGACGTGGAGGTCAGATAATTGGTGAAGGCATTATAATAAATATATACAGCTGCATCACGTCCGATTCCATCTACCTTGACACCATGGAAGGTACCTCCTTGTGCCAGTAGATAGTAGGCTTTATTAATAATACCGCTATTAATGTGGGCTCCACCGAAATCCTCATTGTTAGGGTCAGGAAAGAGATTGCTGTAGTGATCGACTTGACCATATTTGACAGGATCGGAAAGGGAGCGGATTGCGTCGCCCTTAATATTAGGCGTATAAGCGACTTTGCCAAAATCCCAATTGGTACGCTCAATGTCGTTACCTATAATATCTGAGATGGCTTCACTTAATGCACCGGATTCAGCGAAATACACCAGACCAGATGAATGCTCAGTCACGCCGTGCGTCAGCTCATGAGCAACAATTTCAAGGTCACTGCTGAATGGAGCAAACAAGGTGCCGTCTCCGTCTCCATAGAGCATATGGGTGCCGCCCCAGTATGCATTGTTGAGATTCTTATCGCCATAATGGACTGCCGAAGCAATAGTCATGCCGTGTCCGTCAATGCTATCGCGTCCAAATTTTTCTTTATAATAATCATAGGTGCGAATGGCGTAAGCATGGGCATCCACCGCAGCCGGATCTTCCCATATGTTATCTGAATCTGTATACAGAGTGCCCGGAAGCGTCTCGGTATTATGAACGTTATAAGTTAAGATGCCTTTACCGCGAGTCGTGTCTTTTAATTGATACTTTTTACCGGAAGCTGTCGTTTCGAACGTTTTAGTATCCCCAAATACGCCGCGCCCTGTCCCGATTACCTCGTTGAGGATGTCATATTTGAATACGATTTTTCCGTCATTAGCGTCAATAAAGTAACGTGTGCGCAGCAGAGTAGGCTGCAAAATATTAACTTCGGTTACATAGACTAGACGTGTTGTGTCTCCATCGGGATAGATATACAGTTCTGCTTTAGGGTCCACGCTTGGTTCCAAATTGGCGATCTTGGCGATAGAGGAAGCAGACTCTACCACTTCCAATTTGCTGTTCTTCAGTTCAGCTTCTTTATCCAAATCCAAGGAATCCTTATCGGTAGAAATCGATAATTCGTTGTTAGATGATTTTTTGTAAGTGTCTTTACTTACACTACTTGTATCCTCGGAAGGTTCAGAAACGATATGGACGGAGGAAGAAAGAGATTGAATCCGTATAGCTGCATCTTCATACGCGGTATATACAGCCTCAGTAGCGCTGATTTTTGGAGTTGTATTTTCTTTAGCATCGGCTTGCTGATCTTCTGAAATGACCGCTCCCAAATAAGAGGTGATTTGACCAGACTTGTTTACATGGATGGTCTGTTCGGCTCCAAATACGGGAATTCCGTCTACATATTGCTTTAACCGATAATGCTTCGTACCAAATTTGTCACTAGTTCGATCCACGATACGAAATTGCTCACGGATATTGGTGCCGCTGTTGGTATCGTCCAGACTTATTAATGTTTTCTGTTGTCGATTTAAAAAGCTCCAGACCAGATTGTCGCCTGTTACCGTTGAAGGAGACTTCCAGTTTACCGTCTGGAATGTTGGCGTAAACTGAGTCGGATCGGGAACAGAATTTTCAGCTGCGGAAGCCCCGGGCGCTATAGATCCTAATAACATAGCTCCTCCTAGAAGTGAAACCCATACTTTTTTCAATTCATACTCACTCTCCCTAGTTAATGTCAGGATAAAAAACACCCTGTTTGAAGAAGCGTTGCGTCATGTATGTATGTCTTGTTGCTCTATCTTTTTGCAATTTCATCGTCTCGGCTCTGATATTAGCACAGAGGTTGTCGAACGAGAAGGTTAATTTTACAAAATACTCCAAAATGAATCTTTAGTCCCAAAATATTAATGAGATTGTCGTATCTAGTCGAAATATATAGAAGAACCTCATTCAAAAATGTATGAGTGGAGAAATAACAGCTGTTATGTTTAGGGAAATGTTAGAACACCTCAGAGGCTGAAACAGGGATAAAAAAACGCCATTCTTTCCTATAATTATACAGAAAGAACAGCGTGTTTTTTCGTTTTATGGATGCCATTTTGCTTTAGCTTGATGCTGATGGAACACGATCCCTAATGTTTGCCATGATTTATGTTGGATGGATGCTTACTTCTGTTTAATAGGCAGAGCATGATAGCCAAAAGCCAAATCGAGCAAGGCGCTCGCTTCTTGACGCAGCAATAAATTCTTTGGACGGAAGGTAAAGGAGCCATCAGTATTGATGATGGTATCCGGGTCTACGATTCCTTGTGAGGCAAGGGCTTGAATGGACTGGACCGCCCAGGTATCCGCAGCGTCGAGCAATTTCACCTGAGTGGCTTGGTCAGGTTGAATCTGCTTCAAGTTTTGAATCATGGTTGCTGCGACTTGTCTGGTAATCGGAGTCGCACGGTCATATCCCGGTATGCCTACTATGAATTGCTTCTTGATTTTTTCGGTTTCGTCTGGGAAAATGTACCCTCCGTGTGCAAGCAACAAGGCGTCAGCAAATTCCCCTTGTGTCATCGTGCCCATTGGATTAAATAGATTACCTGTTTTAGCATTCATGATGTCTAAAGCATGAAGATTGTCTATATGGCTTCTATAGTTACTCTTTTGCGGGACGTCTGCAAAAGATGGTTTTATATTGATTTTCTGAGATTGAGCAACAACGCCTAGGCCTTTAGGGCTGGTGTAATAAAAATACGTGATTTCTCCAGTCCTGTTTTTCTGGAAAGCGAGCTTGTTCCCTTCTGCATCTTCAAACAACAATGGGTGAATCATTTTGAGTACTTGTTTTCCAGCAGTTTCATCTTCCATGACCAACGCCCCATTCTCATAGGAAAAGTGGGTACGAATCGCGAATACACGTGTATTTTGATACAGACCCACGTACTTTTGCGCTTCTTTTTCCTCTAACTGGTGGTACGTTGGTTTCTTCACAGTGATAGCTCGAGGGAAATAATGATTCATGAACGCATCGTACACCTCTAGACTCATCATGGAATCATTATTGTAAGACATGAAAAATGCGGTTTTTTGTTCAGGCACCAAAACCATCAACGAAGAATGTCCCGGCATGTTTCCGCCTTTTAATACCACGTGTTGACCGTTGGCAAAGTCGTTGAAATACGTCTCAAATCCAACTGTCGCAATAGGAATCGTCTTATCTGCGAAAACTTGGTAGGCATGCATCATATCCATGCTTTTTTTACTTACGATTTCTTTACCTCCAAACTTTCCATTCTGTAGCTGCATAATCATGTACTTTGACATGTCTTCTCCAGTAGACAAAATGCTTCCTTGTGGTCCATCAGTTGGAGCGTGCCCATATGTTGGATGAGGATCGCCAGTGGGACCGTAATGTGTAGCCATTCTCTTGAGAAGGTCAGACGTAAAGCGCACACTGGTAGATTTCATGCCTAATGGTTTAAAGATATTCTTTTCCATATATCGTGAGAAAGGTATGCCCGTAACATTCTCCACTGCATATCCTGCGAGTAAAAATGAGAAGTTGTCATACGTATAAGCTTCACCGGGCGGCCGTACTACTGTCGGCATATGTTTAGGAATAAACTCCTTCATCGATATATTTTGATTAACGTATTCGGGTCCGGTTATCGTGGTGATATCGGGAAAATCTACACCGCTGGTATAGGTCAACATATCAAACAGGGTGAGGTTTTTCCTGTTTTATTGGGTATTTTCAATCCACCGAGATACCGTTGTACATCTTGATCTAGTTTAAGCTTTCCTTTATCGACTTGTTGCATCACGGCCAAGGCGGTAAAAGTTTTCGAGACTGAAGCGATTTGGAAGACCGTGTCCTTATTGACGGAAATCTTCTTTTCTTTATCTGCATAACCGTACCCTTTATTGACGACGACCTTTCCATCATGGACGACGACAAAACTTGAACCGTTCACATTGTACTTCTTCATTTTTTCCGCAAATAACGGATCAGCAAAAGATTCTACTTCTTTTGCGTTATTGGGAGCTTTCGTCATTTAAATATTGGTCGTGGATGTCGATGGTTTTGATTCTCCAACTTCTAATGATTGTTGGGAACACGCAGAAATCATGCTAGTAGAAATGAGCAGAATTGCGAGGCTTACTTTATTCATTACTTTTTTCATTTTCGAACTCTCCTTTTTTTGACTGAAATTTTCTTGTCAGCACACCGAGTTGTCAGCACACCGAGTTGTCGGCTCACCAGTGTATGAACCGAGTGTAGCAAGCGGCAAGTCATAGTAGCTAGTGACCTTTTGTCTTCTAATGCATGACATTAAAAAATAGAGCGAAGTACGTCTGATTTTATAGCCATGACCTACAAATCATGACACTTTGACACTACCGTATGTGATAGACAAAAAGTTAGAATCGCATAACGTATTAGCAAAGAAAAGAAAGAGTAGGAGAGAATCAAATGACGAAAGAATCAGCTCGAAAAAGGTTACAAGATTTCTACTTTTTGTTGTTTACCTTCGGATCTGGACTGTTTTACTTTTGCTTCTATTTGGCCAGCATTACATTTGCGTTGGTGATGACGGTTATCTTCGTAGGTATTCCCTTGTTGGCGAGTGTGTTGCGAACAACTCACACGTTTGTCCAGTATGAACGCATTCAGACGAAGGTTTATACGGATATATCGATAGAGCCAATCCTGACAAGGACAAAAGGTGGAAGGGATAAATGGATTAAAGCGAGAGAAGCAATTCTTAATAGTAGCAATTGGAGGGCCGTTTTTTGGCTCATGCAGAAATTTTTTATTGGGGTGATTAGCCTCATATGTGCGGTTATATTGTACGTAGCTCCGCTCGCATTTATCGTTACACCAATACTTTTTCAATATCTTAAGATATACTTATTAGGATTTTATGTTAATTCTTGGGAAAAGGCTATATGTGTTATGATTGCTGGGTGTTTTCTCGTCTGGATACGTACTCGTATTGGAAACAGCTTAGTTCAAATAGTTGGAATGTACACGCGTTCCATGTTCAAAGCTATTAAGGGGTGATAATTTGTTTACAACCTTGAAACAATGGCTCTGGTATGACTGGGTATTGCTTTGTATACGTTTTGTCATCTGGCTCTCATTGATGTTAACTACTATCCAACACCAAGACCATTTAACTGTGCCCCTTTGGATCATCATTCTTTGGGAAGTCGCCTCATTTTCAGTACCTTGGATTTGTTTAATGTTCAGTTATCGCTACTATCTGTTTACTGAGATGGTTTTGTTTGGCGGAGTGTGCTTCTACCTAACCTTATTATTTCCGGCGGCGTATCTTGCATTTTTAATGCCGACTTTCATGATCGCGGCAAATAGTGCTCATAAATCATTCCGTTGGTCGGGTTCTATCACAATTGTTTTGTTTCCGTTGCTCATTGCAATATTTTCCCCCGGAATAGATCTATGGGCGATTATCCTACAAATCGGTCTGGCTTTTGCGATAGGATTTTCCTTTCATTTACTAGTTTTTAATTATCGCCAAAATGAAATTATTCGCAATCAGAAGCTTGTGTTGGAACAGTACCTATCTCAGATTGAGCGGATTACTTTGTTAGAGGAGCGCGATAGACTCTCCAAAGATTTGCATGATACGATGGGGCATTCCTATACCTCGATCATTATGGGGATGGAAATATTGCGTACGGAATTAGCGACAAAAGATGGAGAGCAAAAACTCGACTCATTATTGCAATTGGCCCGTAACAGTATGGAGGAAGTGAGAGCCTATTTGCATCAAATAGATTCACCACAAGAATCGCTTCCCTTGACTGTTACTTTGCAACAATTAGCAGAGGAGTTCCAGAAACATGCAAAAGTAAATGTACGCACTCGAATAATAGGGGAAGAGTACATGGTCTCCAAACAAGCGAAAATGACGCTTTATCGGAGCTTGCAGGAATCGCTGACTAATGCCGTGCGCCACGGACAATCCACCGAAATCATTGTGTCACTGCATTTTGAGCCGCAACAGACGAGATTGGATGTGCAGGATAATGGCGGCGGAGTGGAGGAGTGGAAGGATGGCTTCGGATTAACTACGATGAAAGAACGTGCGACACAGTTACAAGGGAGAGTCACTGTATACTCCGAAAAAGGCGAAGGGACGTTCATCTCATGTGTGTTACCCAGACTGGTACAATTGTCTGATGAACGAATCCGCTTGTGTATCGTCGATGATCAATCGTTTATTCGAGACAGTCTCCATACAATCCTGGACGGACAGGAGGACTTGCAGGTAGTGGGGGTGGCTGAAGATGGAGAACAAGCTGTGGAATTGTGCGGAAGCCTGAATCCAGATTTGATATTAATGGATTTGGAGATGCCCAATCAGGATGGGATTCGTGCGACCAAAATAATCAAGGAAACATGGCCTGACATTCGTGTCCTCATCCTGTCAACGTTTCAGGATACAGAGAGGGTGAAGGAAATCATGCGAAGCGGTGCTGACGGCTATTTGCTGAAATCCATAGAGTCGCGTGAACTGGCTGAAACGGTTCGCCTCGTCTATCGGGGAGGCACGATAATTGACCAAGATTTGTTCCGAAGAATGTGGAACGAAAATGATGAAGAAGAGTCAGTCGGATCGAAGTCAGTTGGAAAAGAGTATGGCTTAACGAAACGCGAATTAGAGGTTTTGAATCTTTTGTCTCAAGGAATCCGTTATAAAACAATTTCTTCGAAACTTTACTTATCAAACGGCACAGTAAGAAATTACGCCTCCACTCTCTATGACAAGCTGGGAGTCAACAATCGAGAAGAAGCCGTGCAAAAAGCAAGAGATATAGGATTACTTTTGTAAGAGCTGTTTAATCTTTGTTTGTGGATTTAATTTCCAGATTGGCCTTCATTCCCCGAATCGTTCACATATTTTCTTTTTTTGAGGGACTCAATGAACAAGAAAAGGGCGTCCCTTTGAGGGGACGCCATAAATAAGGGGGGGAGGGGCGCAGACTTGTATACTGCACCCCTATTATTCGTCCATTGAATGAGCCAGGGCCACATGACAGTTGCACAACGGCAAAGGTCTATGGACGAGAATATTGAGGAGGATAGCGTATATGATTTAGTTAACACCTACAGCGTCAAAAGATTTGGCAGCTGCAGTTGCTTGTGCTGAGCTCGCACCGTAGAGATCTTTTGCCGCTTGGATAACAGCAGCGCGTGCGTTGGAGAAGTCGGAAGAAGAAGTCAGGTAGTTCGTAAAGGCACTATAGTAAATTTGGACCGCTGCATCGCGGCCAATTCCATTTACAGTTACGCCATGGAAAGTACCACCTTGTGCCAACAGATAGTAGGCTTTATTGATAATACCGCTGTTCGTATGAACGCCACCGTTATCGGAGCTGCCTTTATACAAGTTTGAATAGTGATCTGGTTGATCGTATAGAGTAGGATTGGACATAGAGCGAAGTGCATCGCCCGCGATGCTTGGCGTATAAATATCATCGCCTACAAGCCAGTTTTTACGCTGAATGTCATTGCCGATGATGTCCGAGAAAGCCTCGTTCAATGCACCGGATTCTCCGTAATATTCCAAATTCGAAGTATACTCTGTGACACCGTGAGTAAGTTCATGCCCTACCACATCGGGGTCCCCGCTGAATGCAATAAATGTGCTACCGTCCCCATCTCCATAAGTCATTTGGCTGCCGTTCCAGAAGGCGTTATTGTAGCGGCTACCGTAATGGACCGTCGAACGGAGTTGCAGGCCGCGTCCGTCAATGCTGTTGCGTCCGAATTTGTCTTTATAATAGTCATACGTTTTTGCGGCATACGCATGGGCATCCACTCCGGCTGGATCATTCCATGCGTTATCAGCATCCGTCAGAATTGAGCCTGGAATGGTTTGACGGTTGGAGGCCGTGTAGGTCACGATACCGTTACCGCGAGTTGTATCTCTTAACTGATAGCTACTACCGGAAGCGGTAGTGGTGAACGACTTGGTATCACCAAGCACGCCTTTACCTGTGCCTGTTGCTTCATTAATGATGTCATATTGGAATACGATTTTGCCATCATTGGCATCAATGATGTAGCGAGTGCGCAGTGGCGCAGGCTCTAACACATTGACTTCTGTCACATAAACCAGCTGCAGGGCATCCCCATTAGGATAGAAGTACAGATCGGCTTTAGGATCTACTTCAGGCTGCAGATTAGCGATTTTGGCAATGGAACTTTGCTCTGTCTCCACCGCTTCAATTTTGCTATCTTTCAGGGCAGAAGCTTTATCAAGACTAAGCTCGTCCTTATCGACAGGAGTCGTAATGTCGTTGTTAGCTGCTTCGGCGTAAGTGTCTTTACTTACACTGCTTTGCTCCTCAGCATCTTTAGAAATTGTATCGTCGGAGGTAGGGAGGGCTTGAATCCGTGCAGCTGCTTCCTGATATGCGGTGTAGACCGCTTCAGAAGCGCTGATTTTTGGAGTTGTACCTTGCGTAGCTTCTTCTTGCTGATCCTCAGTAATCACCGCTCCTAGATAAGAGGTGACCTCACCAGATTTGCCCACATGAATAGTCTGTTCAGCTCCATATACGGGAATCCCGTTTACATACTGCTTTAGCCGATAATGGCTCACACCGGACTTGTCGCTTGTGCGATCAACGATTCGGAATTGTTCACGTACACTGGTGCTGTCCGCACCCAGCAACGTTTTCTTTTGCCGATTCAAATAGCTCCATACGATGTCGTCCCCCGATACCGATGAAGGGGCTTTCCATTGCTCGGCGTGGAAGGTCGGTGTAAGCTGAGTTGGCTCCGAAACGGAACTCTCCGCTGATGCACCAGACGCGACAGACCCTAATAACATAGCTCCTCCAAGAAGCGAAACCCATACTTTTTTCATTAAAAATTCACTCTCCCCGATTAATGTCAGGATGAATCATCCTGTCTTGAATAGGCATTGCGCCATTTATGTAGGTCGTGTTGTCGTCTGGAATAGAAGAAAATGGAACGTGAAGAGAAATACCGAAGTGTTTTTCATGAAGTGTACGTGAAATGAGGGTACTGCATGTGAAGCATGTAGCCTAAAAGGTGACAAACTCCTCCTTTCCTGTCGTATAAAAAGAAAGTGGAAAAATGGCGGATAATGGAAAAAGGTTTCCTTATGCAAAAAAAACAAATGTTGATTTTTTGAACTCCCATCATCTGGCTCTGATATTAGCACAGAGAATGACGGACGAGAAGATGTATGTCACAAATTTATCCAAAATGATTCTTTAGACCCTAATAACTCATTTATTTAATAGGATTAATGAGTTTTGTAAAATAAAGTCGAAAATTGCTTTGTTGAAAAGGCTCCACGCTTGCCGTTACACACGGCTTTTGGACCGCATAGGTTATGTTGAACTGTCCTAATCATGCTGTCCATCTATACAGCAGCAAGGGAGGTGAGACGGGAGCATGAAGAAGCAGGGAAGAGCTGGATTAAAGATCAATCGGAGGCGGCATTCCGGCGCTTACCATCATTCCAAGATGTGGCTGCCGTTACGCATGCCGAACGTGCTTAAGAACCCGATAGCCCCTGCCATCAGGGAGGCACTCGATACGGAGAGAGGGGCACAGATTGGCGAAGACCGGCCATCTGAACCGTCATCGGTGGGAAAGTTGCTCGTATCTGTCATTATTCCGGCCATGAATGAGCAAAAAACAATCGGAGCTGTGGTTCGTGAAGCGCGCCGTGTCCATCCACATACTGAGGTTATCGTGGTTGAGAACGGATCACACGACAAAACGGCGAAGGTGGCAGTAGCGGCGGGGGCACGTGTACTTTCCTTCTCGGAACCGTTGGGCCATGATGTTGGCCGTCGTATTGGAGCGGAGGCGGCATCCGGACAGATCCTGCTTTTTCTGGATGGTGATATCGTCATTCCCTGCGTCAGACTCCGGCCGTTTATACAGGCTGTATGTGCGGGAGCGGATGTGGTGCTGAATGATTACCATGGACCTGTGAATCGTACGCCCGTACATCCTGTAGTTGAGGCAAAGCATGTATTGAATATTTTGTCGAATCGTGCTGATTTAGGAGGAGCGTCCATGACTGGCATTCCACACGCCATAAGTCAAAAGGCTCTAAAAAAAATAGGTCTAAAGTCCTTGGAAAAACCTCCGTTATTTCAGGCTATGTCCATTGTCTCCGGGTTACGAGTGGTGACTGTATATGGAATAGCTGTCGGTAAAATGAATGCGACACGTAAAAAACAGAACGGCAAGGACCCGCTGGTGGATGTAATCGTTCAGGATCACCTGGATGCCATTGCCTGGCTTACATCACGTCTGGGAACGCGTGCGGGATATACGGATTTGGAGCGCAGACGGATCAGAGACGAGGTGAAACCGTGAGTAGAGAGTATCGCAGAGGGAAACGTGAAGACCCGAACTGGGGGATAAGACGCGTTCAGCGAAAACGAGGAACGACGACTTCGATGCATAGCCGCAGGGTGAGAAAGCCCACACCTCGGGCGAAAGAAATGACTGAAGTGAATCCGCCTGAGGAACGCGAAATTCCGAGGGATATTCTGTTACAGGGAACTGCAGCGGCCGTGGTCAGCGCCTGTAATGAGGAGTCTACGATAGACCGGGTACTGGGCGAGCTGGAAAAACTTCCGCTTACGGATATCATTGTCGTATTGAACGGCTGTACGGACGGCACGCGCTCCACCGTAGCAAAAGATCATCCCAGTGTGACTCTCGTCAACGTGCCGGATCGGCTTGGGCATGATGTTGGCCGTGCGGTAGGCGCGCGTATGACGCAGGCTGATATCGTGCTGTTCGTGGACGGAGATTTGCCGATTCCAGCGTCTGATTTGCTGCCTTTTCTCCAAGCGGTGGATCAGGGAACGGATGTGGCGCTTAATGATCTGGGCAGACATTTGCCACCCTATGCCCAACAAGACAGCGTGACACGGTGCAAAGGATTCCTGAACCGCGTACTGCGCAGGCCGGATCTTGGAGCAAGCTCATTGACCGCTGTACCGCATGCATTATCACGGCGTTCACTGGATCAGCTTGGCCCAGCTATACTTGCAGTCCCGCCGAAAGCCCACGCCATGGCGATAATGCATGGCATGATCGTGGCGGCAGTACATGCTGTCGATGTCATTAAAGCAAACCGTAAGCGGACCTTCAATGTCGGCAAAGGGAACGCTATGGAGCAGTTGATCGTCGGCGATCATGCGGAGGCGCTGACGGCGGTGTTTCAGGTAGCCGGGTATTCCCCGTTCGGACCTGTTCCAACACGGGTAGACGTTGCCAAAGGGAGGAATGCACGATGAGTCTGACGAGCATCATTATTCCGACTTATAACGGCCTGCATCTGTTGAAGCCGTGCATTGAGGCGATTCGGACACATACGATAGATGTACCGTATGAAATCATTGTTGTGGACAACGCTTCGAATGACGGAACGGATGATTTTTGCGCATCCGAGCGGCTGATCAGCATACGTCTTCCTGAAAACAGGGGCTTTCCAGCAGCTTGTAATATGGGGCTCCGGCTGGCTTCGGGTGACCAGCTCGTCATTTTAAACAATGATGTGACGGTTACGCGGGGATGGCTATCGAATATGTTGGCTGCATTGCAGAGCGAAAGCATAGTGGGACTGGTGGGACCGGTGACGAATTACGTCAGCGGTATTCAGCAGATTCACGGATTAGAAGGAGATTTGGCCAGCTGTCTGAGATATGCGGAGCAGAATAATGCAAGTAATCCCTCCAGATGGCAGGAGGTCAAGCGGTTGGTCGGGTTTTGTTTGTTGTTCCGGCGCGAGCTGATGGAACGGATCGGATTGCTGGATGAACGGTTCAGTCCCGGACATTATGAGGATGACGATTATTGCCTGCGCGCACGCGTGCATGGCTACAAGCTGCTGATGTGTAATGACTGTTTTGTTTATCACCAGGGAAATGCCAGCTTCTCACGCGAAGACACTTCCTGGAACGAAGAGCTGATCGAACGGAACTATCGTTTGTTTATAGAGAAATGGAGCATAGATCCCAGAATGTTTATCGAAACTGGAAACGCTGGGGTTGCATGCACTGAATATGCTGTCGAAGGAGGAAGGAAGATATGAAAGGGGTTATTCTCGCAGGAGGAACTGGGTCGCGCCTTCATCCGTTGACTACATTACTCAACAAGCATCTGCTTCCGGTCGGCAAGTATCCCATGATCGTATATGGTATCGAAAGGCTGCGACAGGCGGGGATTACTGATATGCTTATTATTATTGGTAAACAATCGGCCGGAATGTACACCGATTTTTTGGGCAGCGGTAGTGATTATGGTGTCCAACTGACATACCGGATTCAAGAAAAAGCGGGCGGCATTGCGGAAGCACTCGAACTGGCAAAAAGCTATATGCAGTCAGAAGAGAAATTCACTGTTTTGTTAGGTGATAATTTGTTCAAGGAAGACTTGGGACCTGTCATCGAACGGTTCAAGCAACAGCCCCCCGGGAGCGCCAGAGTGTTGTTGAAAAAGGTGGCAGATGCCCGTCGCTACGGGGTACCCGTGTTTGATCCCGAGCGTCCAGAGAGCATTACGCGGATTGAAGAAAAGCCGCAGCATCCCCAGTCCAAATATTGCGTTACTGGTATCTATATGTACGATACTGCCGTGTTCGATAAGATCCGGCAAATTACGCCTTCGGCACGCGGTGAGCTTGAGATCACGGATGTTAACAACTGTTATGCCGCTGAAGGCAAGCTGGAATATGATATTTTACGGCGCTATTGGAGCGACGCAGGAACCTTCGATTCCCTTCAGGAAGCTGGAGTGAAAATGAAGGGACTTCTACCCTAATCTCAATGAAACACCATCCGGCCGGGCCAGGCATATAGTATAGGCATAATGCCACCCGGAGGAGTGAACGGCATGAAACGCCTGAGTATACAAAGGAAACACAGCAAGCGGCTCGGAAAGAAAGGCTATTGGTCAGGATATAAAAGGGGCCAGGAGCAAGGCAGCAGGTTGGGTCAGGCTTCGTTCGGCAAGGTTTTTGAAGGCGTAAGTATTATCATTCCGTCCTGCAATCAGCTTCAACAACTCCGTGCATGTATTCACCGTATTGAGGAGAATACGAGCCATCCTCACGAAATTATTGTGGTGGACTGCGGCTCGACGGACGGGACACCCACCTATTTGCTCCGTAAAAGCATCGCTGTGCGTTATGCGCTGTTAAAAAAGGATGTTCATATGATAGGCAGTCTGAATCAGGGGCTGATGATGGCAAAAGGCACGACTATAGCGGTACTGGATCAAAATTCCATGGTGACCTCCGGCTGGCTGGATCGGTTGCTGGAGTGTTTATACAGCGATCCGCGTATTGGTGTTGTCGGGCCTGTAACGAATGGTCCATTCGGAGAACAGCAGGTTGAGGTTCCTTATATGGACGAAAATGGAGCACGTCAATTTGCCATGACCTATAATATCTCCAACCCGGATGCATGGCGGGAGACCGAAAGCCTGGGCGGATTTTGTTTACTACTGCGCAGAGAAACTTTGGAAAAGACGGGATACTGGGACGAAGGCTGCCACAGTAGTCAGGAAGCCCATGCAGATTGGCTGCTGCGTGTGCGCTTGCTGGGGAAATGTATGGCAATTGCCGGAGATGCTTTTATCCATTATGAAGAAAGTGATCGGGATACGGTTTATGGTTTTCCTCAAACGGCCGAAAAAAGCGGTTCAATGGAGGAAAGCAGCCGGAACCGATCCTTTTTTGTCCAAAAGTGGGGGGACGCGGATAAGCTGTTCCAGAGCTTGAAACTCAGTACAGCAGAGCCGGACGGCCAGGTATCACCAAGTAAGGAAACACACGTATCAGTGGCAAGCTTTTATCCCGTTGGAGCGCTTGTTCAGGGACCGTCCGGTGCAATATTTCGGTTAGAGCCGGGAAGTAGGCGGTTGCTGCATGGGGTCAGTGCTGCGGGAGGTGAATACGTGCGCCCCGTTAGAGTGTCTCAGCTTGATTTATTGGCGCTTCCCTTGGTAGGAAAGCCGGAGGCCACGGTTTCCGGTGGCATTGACGCATCTGTAGCTGTGGCGCCAGAGGAATCCATTCCTGTGCTGGCGGCTCCTGAGCTGGAGAACATGTCCATGCTGCCCACACTTAATATCCCGGCTCAACGCAAACGATGGATCGAGGTACTGTATGCTGAAGGCGAGCAACTGTATCAAATCGGGAACGGCTGGAAAAGGCCGTTCCTTACCCTCTACGCTGCGATGAGCTGGCGGGCGGAGGACTACCGAATTCAGTTTTTGTCCCCTGGAGATTTGTCGGCTTTGGTGGAGCAGCGGCCTATTATTGCTCCACCGATGCTGCAAGGGCATCTGTAATGATCGAATAGGCGCTTTTAGGCGGAACCGACTACTCGCTGCGGCATACGCTGTAGTAGCGGAAAGCCCGTAGTATTCGTGGGTTCCGCAAGGCGGAGCACATAAAGGAGGGGCTTATGCATAACGAGGTAGATGATTTGCTAATTCATATTTCGCATTCGCAGCAGCAAATGTCAAGGCTGCTGGATGCGGAACGGCAGGTGGTCGTGCGTATGGCGCAGATCATTAATGAACTGCCGGATGAGGAGCCACGTTTTGACGGAATTCCGGGCATTCTGGAAAGCTCGGGACAAGTAAACAAAAGCATTGTTGCCTACTTGAACGGTATTGCCGATCTTCAGGAAGCAATGGCTGAAATGCTCGTTCGTGTCGTGAAAGAGACGGCATACCCAGAAGAGGAGTAACGTATCAACCGAGGGTAGGGAGTGAACACATGAGTAGGGAAAAAGCAATGATTCATATGCTGGATGCAGCTTCCAAAATGCAACGGAACGTGTCCATGATCCTGGAAGCCAAGGCGGTCGAAGCGGAAAAGATGCGTAATTGGGCGCTGAACCATCTGGAGCCCAACGCATTTGATACCGATGAAGAGCAGCTGGGACGGCCTTTGGAAGTTCACGAGCAGATGGTGGAAATGTTGGAGGGACTAACTCGGCTTCAGACTGGACTTTGCAGCAATCTTAAAGCATTACTGGATCAGGATGAGCAGGGTGGCGGAATGGAAGGGATGATGGGAGGAATGGGCTCGGGAGATATGAACTAATGAGCATGAGGCGTGAACGTGAGATCAAGCTGGATATAATGGAGTCTATTGCTGCCAGCCAGCAAGCCGTTGCCCGGATGCTGACCAGTCTTGCGGACTTGACGCCCCATGCGGATATGTCGGCTACCCGTCTGGAAGAGACCATTCGTATACTCAGCAACTACCAGGGAGAAATCACGCAAATGTTGGCGGGTATTCCATTAAGACGGCAGGTATACGGGAAACCGACTAAGCCGTGGCTCCATGTCCCTGTTCAGAAAAATGAAACCATTACGAGAAAGCAAAGGAGGAATGAAAATGAGTACAAGGTGGGAACGCACCACTCGGGACAAAGCCCGCAAAAGACGTAAGGATGCCCGGCGTTCCAGCATTCGCAGATTAAAACGGAGAAGAAGACGTCTGCTTGCTCTAAAACGCCGTAAAAGGGGACTTCATTCTGCACGTAGAAGACATCCTCATCTGCGGCGGCGGAAAAAACCTCAAGCTATCCCGGAGGCAGCCCCTTTTACGGAGAATCCACAGCCAGAGCCTGTTGCATTGGAGCATGATCCGCAGGCATTTCAGCAAGGTTATGATGCAGCTTACAACGAGGGTTTCAATTCAGGCTTTGCCAAAGGTTATGAAGATGGCCACCAGGTCGCTTACAAGGCTCAGTAAACTGTGCAAATTATCTATTACTGCTCATCCCCCGAAGCTAACAGCTTCGGGGTTATTTGCGGTTCGGCAGTTGGACGGGCAAACGCCAATTTTGTCCGGGCAGTGGCAGTCGTCCATGATGCGTTTGACCCCTCCGCATATAGTTTAGGAGTGACAGAAGTTTATCCTACAACAGGACAGGGTGAAGGATGTGAACGATCAACGAAGTGGAAATGAACGCGAAGCATACCGATGCGGCTATCGGGAAGGACGCAGAATGGGTGGTTGCACGGCTGCTCTGTCACAGGTCGTGGCCATACAGCCTGCTGTTCGCCATTTAAAAGTGTTGTATATTCCGCAAGGTTTCGCAGCTATAGACACAGGGGTGCAAGAGGCATTAAGCCAAATATGCAGCTCATACGCCATCGGTACTCCTGCCACAATGCTGGCTGACGCCGAGGCTCACCGTCCAGATCTCGTGCTGGTCATGAACGGACTGCATGTTTTTCCGGCGGATCATCTGGAGCAGGTGCAACAAATACGAGCCCTAGGCATTCGGACGGCCATATGGTTTGTAGATGATCCTTACTTTACGGAGGATACGGCGTTGATCTGTCAATCCTACGATGTCGTATTTACGCACGAAATTTCTTGCCTGTCGTTTTATCGCGATCGGGGAGTAACGAGGGTACACTATTTGCCGCTTGCTGCGTCAGCCCGTATCTTTTATCCCCGGCGGGTAGAGCGGGAGCATCAGCATGATATTTGCTTCATTGGAAATGCCTTCTGGAACCGTGTGAAGCTGTTTGACCACCTCGCTCCCTTCTTGGCGGACAAAAGAGTGCTGATCGTAGGTGGGCACTGGGATCGGCTGACCCGACGGGATGTGCTGGAACGCTTTATCCGTCCGGGTTTTATGGAGCCGGAGGAGACCGCTCAATACTATAACGGCTCCAAAATTGTCATCAATATGCACCGCCCGACAGACCCCGGACTGGATAACCGGAATACACATCAGCTTTCAGCGGAGTCCATCAATCCTCGGACATACGAAATTTCTGCTTGCGGCACACTTCAAATGACGGATGTTCGGAAGGATCTGAACCGTTATTACCGACCAGGCTATGACATTGAAACCTTCTCGGGAGCAGAGGAACTGAAAGTTAAGCTGGACTACTATCTCAAGCATGACTGGGAACGCGAACGCATGGCTTGGCGCGCACTGCACACGACCATGCAAAAGCATATGTACTCGAATCGTATGGAAGAATTGCTGGACAAGGCGATGGCCTAAAGTTAACACCAAAAACAGTGAGGAGTGAAAGTGATGACGATATCTACGACAGGACCGTATGACCCGGCTGTTCACCAGGCGGCGGCAGCCTCCTGGGAAAAGGGGAGAGCTGCGGGAGTCCATGACGGATACGACGAAGGATATCTGCGCGGACGTGCTAACGCGATTGTTGCCCGAACGAAAGCAGTTTTCCCTTTTCGACAAATCCATGTACTGTATGTCGTCTCGGGCAAAGGCCTTCCGTATTCTCCGCTGGATGAGGCGGTCATTACCACGTTGCAAAGCATGACGGCTCAGGTTACCGTAACAGACCCGCGCCAGCCGATAGGAGATATTGCCGCTCAGCTCCGTCCGAACCTGATGCTGGCACTGGATGGAATGGATCTTCCGCTGGAGCAGGTTACTGCGGTACGCCAGTTGGGCATTCCCACCGCCATCTGGTTAACGGACGATCCTTATTACACCGACACGACGACCAAAATTGTTACGAATTATGATTATGTGTTCACGCTGGAAATGAATTGCATGGAACTGTACCGTCAGTTGGGTTGCTCGTCTGTGCACTATTTGCCCTTTGGGGCATTTTTGACTCACTATTTCCCGCTTAGCTCGCCCGCTTCAGTAAGACGTGAGATTGGATTTACAGGTTCAGCCTACTGGAATCGCATCTATTTCTTCAATCCGATTATGCCGCAGCTCATGGCACGTAACATTAAAATCAACGGTATCTGGTGGGATCGTCTCCCGGATTATCAGTCGTATGGTGACAAAATTGAGCTGGGCCGCTGGATGTCTCCGGTCGAGACGAATGATTCGTATAACGGCAGCAAAATCGTAATTAATCTTCATCGTTCGCATCAGGATGATTCGGTGAACAACAACATGCTGAAAATTCCGGGGGCTTCGCCGAATCCGCGCACATTCGAAATTTCTGCCAGCGGCACGTTGCAACTGACGGATACAAGGGATGATCTGGCACGTTTTTATAAGCCGGGGGAAGAGATTGAGACTTACAGCTCTCAGCAGGAACTGCTGGAGAAGATTGAGTTTTATTTGACGCATGAAAAGGAGCGCCGTGAGATTGCCCTGCGTGCTCTGGAACGAACCTTGCGGGAGCACACGTATGGTCACCGAATTGACCAACTGCTGTCGATCATATCTCCATAATGCGATTCACACGTCCGATGGTTGCTATTTTAAAGGAGGTGAACTCCGATCAAGCCGAAAATGATGCTATTCAGCCATGTCAGCAACGTCCGCAGTATTACGGGAGCGGAGAAGCTGCTACTGCAATTTTGTTTAGATATTCGTACGTACTTCGATTGCATTTTGGTAACGCCTGGTGAAGGACGGCTAACCTCAATGGCCCGCAAGCGTGGGATCACTGTTCATATTCAGAACCTGTTCATGCTGCATGGCATGTACACCCCGTATGAGGGATTGGCGCAGGATGCGGAGAATTTGCGGAACCATGTCGCGTATGGACCGTTGCTCCAGATGCTCCGGCAAGCTCGGCCTGATGTGGTGCTGGTCAATACCTGTGTGAACGTTATGCCTGCAATAGCTGCCCAGGAGCTTAATATTCCGGTGATCTGGAAAATAACCGAGGTCATTAACCAGAATGAGCATACGCCAGTCTCTGTTTCCATCATTGAGCGTTATAGCCAATGGGTCATCGGCATTTCGCAAGCCGTTATGCGCCCTTTGCATGGCGGGGGACTAACACGTCCGCATACGGTGTTGTCTCCTTGCCGGGATATGGATATGCCACCTCCCAAAGAGCATGCGCTGGAACGAAAAAAGAAACGTGAAAAGCTTGGACTGCGGGATTTTCATATTTGCATTGGTTATATTTCTTCCTTTATCTACGAAGCCAAAGGGCTGTTGCCTTTTGTCCAAATGGCTCTAAAGCTGTGTGAAACCAATTCGCGGTGTCGTTTCTGGATCATCGGCAGCTCGGTGGACTCGGAATATTACTTAAAATGTGTCTCTTTAATCCGCCAATCCCCTTATAGCCGCCGCTTCCAGTTCAATTCATTCGAGGAATCCGTGTCAACTGCCTATAGCGCAATGGATATTGTTGTGATCCCCAGTATGGTGGAGGAAGGCTTTGGTATGACGGCCCTGGAGGGTCTGGTTTACGGCAAGCCCGTGGTAGCCTTTGCGCAGGGCGGACTGGTGGAATTGATGGAGGCGACCGGAAATACAGATTTTTTGGTAGAGCCGGGAAACAGCGACATGCTGGCGCAAAAAGTGGGTTATCTGCTCGATCATCCCGAAGAAGTGGAACGAATTGGTGTGCGTAACAACAGTGCGGCTACGCGTGTATACGGACCTGATTCCTACCGAAGCAGTCTGCACGTTATGGTCAGTCAATGGCTATATTATCATCCGCATTGGTTCCCGCTGATTCAGCAGCCAGGTGGACCTGTATGGATGAGGGAAGGCGAAGGGCTGCGTCAGGTCACCGATATACCGGAGGCTTATACCAGCACCATTCGAGAATTTCCCGAATCGGTGGTTTGTCAACTGCCTGTGCTGGGTCTGCCGCCAATCGAATATGCAGCCATTCAGGGTCTGCCACAACCAGCTCCCCCTTTACCTGAGTCACAATCCGAATTGCCCCGCAGCAAGCGTAGTATTCGGGCGAGATGGCCGAAGGGCCGGAAGCATACCAGACTGCGTAATCACAGGTCTAAGAGAAGTAGCAGGAGCCGTCGCAAGAAAATTCACAGGTTCCCGATGTCGCCGGGACTTTATCCGAGATCCAAGTCCAGACAGAAGCTTAAGCGGAAAATCAAGAACCAGTCACGGCGACAACACGCGCGCAAGCAGAAGCGAGTCACGCTCAAGGCTGGACAGCATACAAGACAACGGTCCGGGTGAACGTACACCGGACCGTTGAGATGAACGCTAAGCTGGAGCACAGCCAGTCTGCTGGATGGCTATCATTCATTGAACTCCATAGTTTAATGAAACAACGACAGCAAAGGTGGGTTCCAAAACCATGAAAATATTAACCGTGCTCGGCACAAGACCGGAGATTATACGGCTCAGCCTGATTATTCCGAAGCTGGACCGCCATGCAGATGAGCATGTGCTTGTGCATACGGGCCAAAACTACACGGAAAGCCTGAGCGGGCAATTCTTCCGTGAACTGGGACTGCGTGCCCCGGATTATGTACTTCAGGAGAAAGCGGGGACACTGGGTAAACAGCTGTCTGCCATGTACTCGCAGATGGAGGACATTTTAAACAAGGAACGCCCTGATCATGTGCTGTTGCTCGGTGATACGAACAGCGCCTTATGTGCCTTGCTTGCGGAACGTATGGGTTACCCCGTCGTGCATATGGAGGCGGGGAACCGCTGTTATGATCTGGATGTGCCGGAGGAAAAGAATCGGCGCGTCATTGATGCGATTTCTACCATTAATATGCCTTATACGGAGCAAAGCAAGCAGCACCTACTGCGCGAAGGTTTTCCGAGCCAACGAATTATACTGACTGGAAATCCGATCTACGAAGTGATGCAGCACTATGAGAAAGAGGTATCCGGCAGTGGAATTTTGAAAAAGTTGGGACTGTCGCCTGGGGAATATTTCCTGGTCACTGCCCACAGAGCTGAAAATGTCGACCATCCGCCGCATTTGCTGGCTATTTTGGATGGTCTTAACCGGGTAGCCCAGCAGTTCGGGCAGCGGGTCATTTGCAGTATTCATCCCCGCACCGCCGCCCGGATCGCAAGCCACCCGCCGATCCAGCTGGATCCGCTGGTGGAATTTCACGAACCGTTCGGTTTTTTTGACTTCGTTCTGCTGGAGCGGCATGCGCGCTGCGCTTTGACGGACAGCGGTACCGTACAGGAAGAATGCTGTGTCATGGGGGTGCCGACGGTCACGATGCGCCGGACGACCGAACGGCCGGAAACGGTAGATTGCGGAAGCAATATCGTATCTGGTCTTGATGGCGAGGTTATAGCGAACGCGGTAGCCTTAATGACCGGGATGACCCACAAGTGGCAATGTCCCACAGGTTATCTGGCGGAAGATGTGTCGGATAAGGTAGTTAAATTTCTGCTTGGAGGGAAACGGCATGTTTGAAAACCAACGTATCTTGGTTACCGGCGGTACCGGCTCCTGGGGACATGAGCTGGTTACCCAGTTACTGCCGCGTAACCCCAAAGAGGTCATTATCTTTTCACGCGGAGAATCGAGTCAGGTTGCAATGAACAGGCAGTTTGAGGATGAACGACTCAGCTTCTGTATTGGAGATATTCGGGATAAGGAAGCGCTGACTACCGCTTGTCAGGGTGTGGACTATGTGTTTCATTTGGCGGCTCTCAAGCACGTGCCTGTCTGTGAGGATCAGCCCTATGAGGCACTCAAAACCAATGTCGTAGGCACCCAAAATGTGATCGAGGCTGCTGTCGCTAATCAGGTAAAGAAAGTCATTTATATATCGACTGACAAGGCCGCGAATCCGTCCAATTTTTACGGCATGACGAAAGCGATTGGAGAAAAACTGATTGTTTACGCCAATCTGCTGAATAGCGATACACGTTTTGTGACGGTGCGCGGCGGTAATGTTTTGGGCACAAACGGAAGCGTGGTGCATCTGTTCCAAAGCCAGATTCGCCAAAAGGGCAAGGTTTCTATCACAGATATGAACATGACTCGCTTTTTCCTGACCCTGCGTGATGCGATCAGTCTCCTGTTCAAAGCCTCCGTGGAAAGTGTGGGTGGGGAAATTTTTATCATGACCATGCCAACCTGCCGTATTCTGGATTTGGCTGAGGTGCTCATTGAGGACTCGGGCGTGGAAAACGTAGAAATTGTAGAAAAGGGTGTCCGTCCCGGCGAGAAAATTCATGAGATTTTGATGAGTGACTTTGAAAGCCTGACGACGGTTGTATATGACGAGCAATATTTGGTCATTCTCCCAACACTGAACATTCCTCAATTAAAGGACCGCTATAATCAGTGCCCTCCGGTGTCGTTCAGCAGCTTTAGTTCAGAGTTCAATCTGATGTCGAAAGAGGAGATTCGAAGCATTCTCCAGAGCGGGGGGTTCATCAAATGAAGCTGCTTATTTTGGGTGGTAACGGCATGGCAGGCCATGTTCTGGTTGATTATTTCCAAAACCAGAGCGGGTATAACGTGTTCTACACCACCCGTGATCCTGAAAATAATGGCGGTCTGCTGCTGGATGTAAAGGATAGCTTTATGGTGGAGCAGCTGGTACGGAGTGTACGGCCAGACGTAATTATTAACGCGGTAGGCGTACTGAATCAGCATGCCGGGGAGGATCAGATTGCAGCATACCAAATCAATGGATTGCTGCCGCATCTTCTCCGGCGGACGGCGGACAGTATCGGTGCCCGATTCATTCATATCAGCACGGATTGCGTATTCGAAGGAAAGCGGGTACCTGGTTTATATAAGGAGACGGATCAACCGGATGGGACAAGTGCCTATGCTTTGACGAAAATACTCGGAGAAGTAAAGGCGACAGGGCATCTGACCATCCGTACCTCCATTATCGGGCCGGAGATTCGGCCGGGAGGCATTGGTCTGCTGCACTGGTTCTTGCAGCAAAGCGGAGACGTTGACGGATATCGCCGTGTCTTTTGGAACGGGGTCACGACACTGGAATTAGCGAAAGCGATACAGGTGCTGATGAATGAGCCGCTGGACGGACTCATTCATCTGGTTCACCCTGAACCGATCAGCAAGCATGATTTGCTGCTGCTGTTCAAAGACATCTGGAAGAGAGAGGATATTCGGATCGTGCCGAAAGATGAGCCGGTGCAGGACCGGACGCTTCGTTCTACCCGGGCCGATCTGCTCTACGATGTTCCTCACTACAGCATCATGCTGAAGGAGCTGCTGGAATGGACAGAAGCACAGCGGAACAACGTCGTCCAGTCATAGTAATTACCGGAGCGGCGGGCTATACCGGGATGCATGCCTGTCGCCATTTTGCAAAGCTCGGTTGGGAGGTAGCGGCGCTGACTCGCACTGCCGCTTCCGTCTCAGAACTGACCTTACTGGCTCGCGATGATGAGAACCTCAGCCCGGATGTGGACACCCGTGGCTGTATTACGCCTTATGTGTGCGACTTGCTCGACAAGAAACGTCTAGGCGAGGTGATTCGCCAGATTGCTCCGGATTATGTACTTCACCTGGGCGGTAAAAATTCGGTACCTGAATCCTGGCAGAGTCCATTGCTGTACATGGAATCCAATGTACTATCCACCCTGTATCTGCTGGATGTATTGCGCCCTTTCCCCAAAGCACGAATTGTCGTGGCAGGTTCTCGGCTAAAGACGGCTTTGCAGGCTCCGTATCATCCAACGCATCCGTACAGCCTTAGCAAAAGCCTTCAAGAGGCAGTCGCGCTCTCGTGGGGCGCACTGTTCGAACAATCCGTCATGATGGCAGAGCCTTGCAACTTGATCGGCCCGGGTCCATCCACCGGCTTTTGTGCATTACTCGCGGGGTATATCGTTCGGACGGAATGCATGAAAGGGCAGTCCGCAACTGAAGCTGCCCCGTTCCGGGTATCTTCCCGACATGCGCAACGTGATTTTCTCGACGTTCGCGATGCTGTACGCGCCTATGGTGTGCTATTGGAACAGGGGGTGCCAGGCCGGGTTTACTCGGTCTGCACAGGCCGCATTGTGGAACTGGGCAATATCGTGGAACGTATGGTTGCGCTGGCGAAAATATCTATTCCCATACAATGGGGGGATGTGGCAGAGCCAGCGTCCACCGAGGCATATCGGGCAAAGGAGCTGGAGGACATGGGCTGGAAGCCGACCATACAGCTGGGGCAATCTCTGGAGGATATGATTCAATACCGCCGAGCTGGAAAGGAAGGAACGATATGAGACCGAAAGTAACGATCGTCATTCCCTTTTATAACTGTGCATACGTGGACCAGGCTTTGCAAAGTGCATTGGAGCAGACTTATGGGCCCCTTGAGATTATTGTCGTCGATGACGGGTCCACGACACATGTCGAAATGCTTCAGCCCTATCGTCCATATATACATTATTTGGGCAAATCCAATGGCGGAACAGCCAGCGCACTGAATCACGGTATCCGGCATGCCAGCGGCGAATACATTGCGTGGCTCAGCTCCGATGATACCTACCATACAGACAAAATTAATAATCAGGTTTCTTTTATGGTGGAAAATGGAGCGTACATCTCCCACACCAATTTCAATTTCATCAATCAATACAGCCAAATCACAAGCTACCAGGCAGCGGCAGTATTCCCGTCTATGGCGGAGTTTTACCGCTTTTTCCAGCAGGGAAATCCGGTCAATGGATGCACGGTTATGTTTAAAAAGGAACTGTTCACACATATCGGTTTGTTCGATGAACTGCTGCCGTACACACATGATCTGGATATGTGGTACAGAGTGATGCTGGCGGGATATCCATTTCCTTTTCTGAACGAATCCTTGGTTAACTACCGCTGGCATGATGAAATGGGAACCAAAAAACATTGGCCCGCTGTTGAACGGGAGTACAACATAACCCAAGCACGTTATCAAGATCGCTTCAGTCAGCTGTTGAGCGGTTTATCCTCATGAAGCCGGAAGTTTGTCAGGGGGGATTGATATGGTAGATACGGGGATTGTTATGCCGCTGTACAAACAGGATATCGGTTATCTACAAGCTGCGATCTCATCCGTACTAGCCCAGAGCTACAGGGCATTTCGCTTTATCATTGTTATTGACGGAGCGCCGGAAATGGTAGGGCCGGCGCTCAACGCAGCAATGGGGGACCCGCGCGTTCAGTTGGTTACACTCCCTCAGAACAAAGGAGTATCCCATGCTCTTAACCGGGGATTCGACGAGTTGTTTAAAGATCCGGCGATCACGTATGTGACCTGGGTATCCAGCGACAATGTTTATAATTCATCCTTTATCGAACGATTACGGTGGGAGCTGGAGCAGGGGCCAGATTCGCTCGGGCTTGTATTCTCCACCTTCCGCCAGATTGACGCTGCGGGTAACCCGTTGTACGACGAGCAGCATCAACAAGCGTTGATCCGTTACCAAAGTCAGCCGGATCACGAATTGCTGAACGCCAGCATTGTTGGGGTTTCATTTATGTACAAAAGCCAATATGCCCGTCAGATTGGGAGTTATCGGCTACAACCTGTGGAGGATTATGATTATTGGCTGCGGCTGACCGAGACGTGCAGCATGAAATTCATCCCGGAGATCCTGATGGATTACCGGGTGAATTCTGCTTTTAGTGTATCGGCCAGCTTGCACAGCCAAATGGAACATCGACGCTGGCGGCACGCATTTCAAATCGCCAAGCATGAGGCGAGAGCGCGCCGGGGGATCCCGCTTGAGATGACCATTTTAATGCCTGTCATGGACATGACTCAAGCTGAGCCGTTGCTGGATAACCTGCTGGAGCAGCACTACAGCAACTCTGTGGTACGTTTGCTGGATTTAACGCCGGAACAGAGGGCTGCCTCTTTCCTGTCGATGATGCCTGATCCTCGGCTAATGGTAACGCCGAGGCCGCATTATTCTATCAAGGAAGCACTGATTCAGGCCATTGGTGAAACGACGACCCGCTTTGTTGTATGCTTTGGTGTCAAACCTTATATTGCCGTGACCGATTTGCTATATCTGACGGATTTGCTGCGTCCACAACAGGATACACATGCCTTTTCCTACTATACAGATGATCATTCAAACATCGGCAGCGGTCTAGGAGTGCAGTCGGTACCGCCGGAATGGAATTACGTATATTACACGCACAGATTGCATCAGGCCCTGGAGCAGGGCTGTTTTTAGCTGACAGGAGACAGCGCCGGAATTGTGGTCAGCTCCGACTGAAGAACACGATGCTCCTGTACAACATTACCAAACTGGTCCAAACCAAAGTTCGAAAGCACAACATTGGAAGGTACAGCGGAGACTACGTTGTATTGAACCTCATAGGCAAGTACCCCTTGTATAAAGAAGGTACGTCGGGCAATGGAGTTTGCAGGTACGTTAATCGATGTCACGTACAAGGGGATCTTGGTATCCGGTACGAGCGAGAAAAAAATTTGTACCGTCACGGTTGCTGCGTTCACCGTATCCTCATTGACCACATTCACAACAACATTGGAGCAGGCTGTACCAAAATCTCTGGTGTTGGTCATATAGCCGGTTGTAAAAGCCAATCGAACCATCCTCTCAAAAACAGAATATTGGAAAACCCCTGAAGGGATGCTTCTATACTATGAATCTATTGAAAAGAAAGCTTGTATGCTTGTCGGTAAGGTATGCCGAAAAAGGTACATTTTAATAGAAACACTTTGGATATATTCATTTTCTAATGAAGGGAATGCTCACGATGCCCTTTAATTTTCAGGTAACACCCAGCGGTTTGCCCAAATTTGAGCCCAGTGTCGCTGTTAATTTGTTGAATCCGAATATTGTTGTGGCTGTCGCTGTTGACTTTAGTAGCGGGCCCCCGCTCATTGGACTGTATCGTTCATTGGACGCTGGAGCGAACTGGACTAATTCTTTACTGCCGATTCCACCAGGATATACAGGGGCCGAGGCAGGAATGGTTGCTTATCTCTTCCCCAATATTTTTATCATATCGGCACATGTGTTTCCGGGAAATGAGAACGGGGCTGTCGCGATCTACCGTTCTACGGACGATGGAGCAACCTTTGATCCTCCGGTGGTCATTAATTCGGGCTTTGGAGATTACATTAATAATGACTGGACCAATATTACGACGGATAATGCAGGGGCAAGTCCCTATCTTGGGCATGTCTATGTCACGTATAACCGTCAATACAATATAGAGTTTAATGCCCGGTCTGCGGCCTTCTACCAGCGTTCCACCGATGGAGGTTTAACTTGGGACCGCCCGTTATTGCTTTCGAATATCCAATCCTCCACGGAACGACCTGAGCCTGCGGTCGACAAATTTGGAAGTGTCTATGTCAGCTGGATTCGTACGGGGCCGCAAACGCCGGCTTTTTTTATCCGGCGATCCTTTGATGGGGGGGCTACCTTTAGCGGGGATATACTGGTATCCAATATAACGCTTGTGCCAAACCCCCTACCCGTTCCCGGTTATAACTTTCGGATATTGAATTTTCCCAGCTTGGCCGCGGACTGCTCGGGTGCGCCTTCCACAACAAATACGTTATATGCCGTTTGGCAGGACTTTGGTCAGGGATACAGCAATATTTTAATGTCCAAATCACTTAATTTCGGCACAACCTGGAGTGCTCCGGTCATCGTGACGGATAGCCCGCCCGGCTCGCAAAATTTCTTTCCTGCGATTTCGGTGTCGCCCAAGACGGGGCTTATTGCTATCGTATATTACACCAATCGATTGGACGGTTTTAATTTGGATGTATTCACCGCTCAATCGTCAGATGGAGGCAACTCCTTTGTAAACAGCCGTCTGACGACGACCTCATTTAACCCGAATGTCGGTGGAGGCGAATCAGAGCTAATCGGTGACTATATTGATGTAGCCATTGTGCCGCCGAACAGCTACCTTGCCGTCTGGACGGATACGCGCACAGGCAGCCTGACGATTTTTGCTGGTGTACCGGGAGGTGAAGCCTGATGCCGAACGTACAGCTCACGCCCAATGGAAGGCTTGCGCAGGAGCCTAGTGTAGCTTTCAATCTGCTCGACGGTACCATCGTGAGCGCGGCTATCGATTTTACGACAGGGCCGCCGTTGACGGTGGTGTACCGTTCAGGTAACGGTGGCGTATCCTTTACACAGCAGTTTTTACCGCTTCCAGCCGGATTCGTGGGAGCCGAGTCTCATAGTGTCAGTTATGGCTTTCCCAATTTGTTCATCGTAGCCTGTCATGTGTTCACCTCAGACGGGTTGAACGGTACCATTGCTACTTACGTGTCCAGAGACAATGGCAATACATTTGAAGCACCCGTGATTGCCCAGCGAGGGTATGGTACGTTTGTCAATAATGTGGAGGTAAGTGTGAAGTTCGATACATCTCAGGTTAGCTCCTATACCGGAAACATCTATTTATGTTATACGCATCAGTTCAATCCTGACTTCTTCGGCGGATCGGTCATGTTTTTCCAGCGCTCACAGGATGGGGGGATCACGTGGGATACACCCGTGTTGCTCACTGCTGGTTCCAATCAGATTACGCGTGGGGAAATCACGGTGAATATTACGGGGGTTATTTATGTCGGGTACATTGTGACCAGTCCTGTTAACCAATATCAGGTCATTGTGTCCTTCAATGGAGGGACGGCCTTCAGTTCCTCGCTACCTGTGTCTTCTGTTGTCCCGGTTCCCAGCCCGCTGCCCGTGGCTGGTTTCGGTTTTAACGTGTTGCCGACGGCCAACATTGCCGTGGATCGCTCTACTAGCCCGAATCAGGGTACACTTTATGCGGTCTGGCAGGATAATCGGGCAGGGTATGCGGATGTACTGCTCGCCCGGTCGCTGGATGGTGGATTGAGCTGGACTGCACCACAATCCGTGACAGGGGCCAGTGCAGGGGCACAGCATTTTTTCCCGGCCATTGATGTTTCGCCCGTGACTGGCGTGATTAAGATCGTATATTATACCAATCAAATAACGACCTCTTTATTAGACGTATTTGTGGCCGAATCAACGGACGGAGGGAATACATTTACGAACCTCAGAATAACAGACAGCTCCTTTAATCCTAACGGAATTAGTCCGGTTCCAGTCGTTACGATCGGTAATTTTATTGATGTAACGATCGTGCCGAATAACGGATTTTTTGCAGTCTGGACAGATGCATTATCGGGCTTCCAGCAAATTTACGGGAGCAACGGAATGTAGCTTGGCGTACGAGACAGAGGAGGTGAGGCTGTTTTGAAAATTTTGTTGGCTACGTACTGGCCGATTCCTCATTTGGGTGGCGTGTGGCCCTTTATGCTGCAAATTAAACGAAGGCTCGAGCTACTGGGTCACACGGTAGACTTGATGGGGAACGGGCCGGATACACCTAAATACCATATTGTTTTTGAAGACAAGGAACTGCTGAAGGCTCAACTGCTGCCCATGCTGGACACGAAGCTGAATGAATTGGCTGTCCCTGTTTTACATTTGGATTCATGGGTGCAGACGGTGGAAAAGGATCGCTACTGTATGGAGCTGGCGGCGGCGTATTTTGGGGTGGATCAGTACGATGTCATTCACACGCAGGATGTCATTGCGACACGTGCTCTAAGCCGGGTCAAACGCAAGGATAGCGCATTGGTGGCCAATATTCATGGCTCGCTTGCCCGTGAAGTCATGATGGCTTTGGAACGGGATCATGAGGAAGGTTATCGCGAGACCTTGATGTGGAAATATTATTGGGCGCTGGAGCACTATGGCGCTCTATCCGCTGATATTACAATTACGTCGACAGAATGGATGAAACAGACGCTTGTTCGTGAGTTCGAAGTGCCTGAGCAGCAGATTGTCACTTTCCAATACGGATTGGATACCGAGCACTTCTGGGAAGTCCATGCCCAGGGAACGGACATGGTACGGCCTGAGGGGAAAAAAGTTATGATTTGTCCTTCGCGGCTAGTCTATATCAAAGGGCTGCATTATTTAATAAGCGCTCTTGGACTGCTGAAAGGTCGACGTACGGACTGGGTTTGCTGGATTGTCGGGGAGGGAGATAAAAGGGAAGAACTTCAAACACAGGCGAAGGAGCTGGGACTGGAGGAAGAAGTGGTTTTTCTGGGGCATCGTGAAGATGTACCTGCTCTTTTACAACTGGCGGATCTTTTTGTTCATCCGAGCATACAGGATAATCAGCCGTTTTCGGTCATGGAGGCACAGGTTTTGGGGCTTCCGGCAGTGGTATCGGATGCGGGTGGACTGCCGGAAATGGTGAAGCATGAACACACCGGACTGGTTTCCCCGGTTGGCGATGTAGAGACGCTGGCAGCTCATTTGCAGCATTTGGTGGCTCAGGATGAAGTACGGATAGCTATGGGGAATTGTGCCAAAACATGGGGGACCGCGCACTGGTCTCTCGATGTCATGATTGAACGACTCGTGAATATTTATGGGCAAGCGCTTGATCAAGTACGTTGATTCAATAGTTAGGAGGGAGAGCATGACTTTTCCTGTCGTTGGAGACTTGTACAACCGTATTTTTGAAATCCAGCAGTCGCACCCGGATCTGAAGGTCGATTACGCAACATGGAACCGAATTAACACCTCGTTGCCGGAAAATTATAAGCTGCCGGACGCTGACATTTTGGAACGTCTGAAACAACCCGCGCCATAAAAGTACAGACAATTTAAAAAGGCAGGTCGGGCTTAAAACTCCCACCTGCCTTTAGTTCATTTCAGCTCATTGTCCATCCAGGGTTTCGTCAATCCGATCTTCATAAACCGAGCCTCGAATCATGAGCGGTCCTGTAATAACAGCACGGCGGTCAGATGATTGCACGGTCAGGCAATATACATAAGGCTCTGCCTGTTTCCCCATTTCCTCATAACTTAACTCGGCAAATCCCTCCTGATAGCAAGAATCCTGCAACCAATCCAGCACAGGTCCCTGCTCATCGTTGCGACGCAATCGAATATCCAGCTCCCCGATATCCCAGTTGAGCAGCGGATTTCCCCATGCCAAAGAGGCTTCAATGACAATACGTCCTTCAGACTCACTTGCAGGAATGATCAACGTAGAGAGCACGTTCTCCTGTTCGGTGACCTGAAAAGGCAGTGCATGTGTGCCTGCCTCAGCTTTGTTTTGTACTGAATATTTCAACATACATTCTTCCCTCCCTGCCCGTTCATTAGGGCATCACGGTAAAATGACTGGCTGTACGCTTAGCGACTACGTTCCCGTTTTCCACAAATTCAGCCAGGATAAACAGCGTTTCCGGATTGTAAATACTCGTGACCACTCGCAGGTAAAAAGGATTTTGGGCTGTCTCCATATCCTTGAGTTCTAGCACAGAGCCAGCTTCGGGAGAAGGGCTCAACCGAAGAAGATGCCGTCGGAAAACGCCACTGCTATTCCCCATTTCCAGCAACACATCGACGGCTCTCTTTTCACGATTGAAAAAGGTCACATGGCAGTATTGTATATGGGCGCTGTGGTAAGCGAGATGATGATCGACGGTTAAAAGAAACACGGACATATGATGATGCCTCCTTGAATTCCGTTAGGTTACCAGCCTTATATCATATGAAAAATAGCCGGGGTCGGACTGGATAGTTGTACGCCTCTTTGACAAAAAGCGCATCGGTGTCCAACCCTTTCCACCGTGCCGTGCATGTAATGTAGAGTGGAACAATCTGCGGCCTGAAGCCCCTTTTCGACTACAGAAGAAGGGTAGAGCAAGATGTGAGAGAAGGGTCGCATTAAAAAAGGAGGCACGGCTATGAGACTCGCACAGCTGGCAGGAGAATATGAGGCGGTCTTCAGTCTGGGGCAAAACTGTACACCTGCCATTCAATTGGAAAAAAACCGTTTGCGGCCGTTTGCCGGCGTGCTGGATTGGATGATGTCTGACACGCTGTCCGATGTGAACCGCTTGCTTGAAAATCGGTTTGCCGGATTTATGGATTTGCCTAATTTAAGTGTCGTTGGTACGAGCCAACTGAATTATATGGTCAGAGATATTGCTTATAATGTGATCTCGGTACATGATTTTCCGCAGGAGCGCAATACATCCGCAGATCTGGTGACCTATCCCGAGTTCAGGGAAAAGATAGACCGTCGTATCGAACGTTTTTTTGCAAAAACACAGATGGCGAAGCGCAGCTTGTTCGTCCGTATGCTGGGAACCTATGAAGAAGTAGAGGAACTGGAACGTATTTTGTCGGGCATGGTAGCGAATGAATTTCATTTGTTGGTGGTTAATTGCTCCGGTGTAACGGAGTTAACGGAGGTGGATTGGCAGCTTCCGCATGTATGCGCGGTGGAAATGCCTTTTGCCGATGTATGGAATTACAAGAGTGATCCACACTGGCGCACACTTTTTGAGGGGATATCCTTGTCTTCGGAAAGGGGAGGGCGTCGTGCTTGAGCGATTGCAGGGGGATTATGATGCTGTATTCAGTCTGGGAGGACATTGTTTGCCTTCCATTCAGCTGGATAAAAACGGACTGCGTCCGTATGCGGGTCCGCTGGACTGGATGATTTCCGGCAACTTGTCACAGATCAGTCGCTTGCTGGACGCCCGTTTTTCCAATTTTATGGATTATGACAGTCTGCGTGTCACGGGGCATGATTACGGTGACCATAACTTCATGGTCGAGGATGCGTCCTATGAGATTACAGCGGCACACCATTTTCCGGTTAGCCAGAATACATCTAAGCATCTGACTTCCTACCCTGCATTCAAAACGACGCTTGATCGCCGTATCGCACGTCTGCTGGAGAAATTCGCGCTTGCGTCCCGTCTGCTGCTGGTTCGTCTCGGGGGCAGTCGGGAGCAAGCGGTAGAACTACATGATGTGTTGTCACAGATGATTGCACATGATTTTCGCTTGTTATACGTGGATTATACAGGGACTGATGGTGTGACGGAGCTGGATTGGGGGCTGGAGCGGCTGGTTTCAGTGGCGCTGCCACCTGAGGATATATGGAACGGTCAGGATGAGATGTGGCGTTATATGCTGGAAGACGTCAGGCTGCATGTCTGAGGTGCTGAGATTCTGGAGAGACACTATAGATTGTCTTCGGACTGTGCTTGTGCCTGCGCCAAGCTGTAGGGCATCGCATAACATGATGCGAAGGGAAGACATATGCTTCGGTTCAAAAGGAGGGTGCGCTAGTGAAGGCTTTGGTCACCGGGGGAGCCGGATTTATTGGTTCCCAGCTGGTACGTGCGCTTGCTGACTCGGGCATCAGAGTGCATGTGCTGGATAATCTGACGACCGGGAATGTCGCAAATGTGGACCCGCGCGCGGTCATGCATATTGCGGATATTCGCAGTTCTGAAGTCAGGACGCTGCTGATTCGGGAAAGCCCGGATATTGTGTTTCACTTGGCCGCACAGGCTGATGTGCAACAATCCATCCATCAACCCGATGAGGACGCGGATGTGAATGTGCTGGGGACGATTCATCTGTTGCAGGCTTGTCATGAAGCCGGTGTGTCGAAATTCATATTTGCGTCCACATCCGGCGTATATGGAGAACTGCAAAAGCAATGTATTCAGGAAGACGATCCCGTGGAGCCCATTTCAGGCTACGGACTGTCCAAGCTGACCGCAGAATCGTATATTCGGCTTTTTTATCGGTTGTACGGTATGAACTACACGATTTTGCGTTACGGTAATGTGTATGGTCCCGGTCAGGCCGCGAAGGGAGAGGGCGGTGTAGTCGCTCTTTTTATGGAGCGACTGAAAAAAGGAAGCCCCTTGCTCATTCACGGTGACGGGACGCAAACCCGCGACTTTGTGTACGTCAAGGATGTAGTCCGAGCGAATATGGCGGCTATACATGCAGCGGACCAACGCACGGTTCATGTAAGTACGGGACGAACGACGTCCATCAATCGATTGGCCTACGATTTACTAAAGCTGCACGGTTCGTCTGTCCGCCCTGTGTATTCACCAGCGCGGGCGGGAGACATTCACCATAGCTGTCTTAGTAACGCAGTCGCCAGACATTGGCTTCGTTGGGAACCGCTATACGGCATCTCTGCCGGTTTAAAGGAAACGTATGTGAGCAGTATGGGCTCAGGCAAAGAAGGTATGTAGTGATAAAGAGTGCGCGACTGTCTGGTGATAATAAAGTGTGGAACCAGTAAAGAATATATGGTACCACTGAAGTCATTCCCGATGAGATATCATCGGGAATGACTATTAATTGTGTATCCTCATCTCTCCTCAAGAACGACTAGCGGCAGCTCAGCTGTTCCCTAAGTAGTTAATTATTGTAGGATAACAAAAACATACGTACTATCCAATAACAGACACCCATTTGAGACTAATTTAAAAATGTCACTCAAAGAAGCAGGTGCACCTTTAGTTGGCACTCCCGTAATCGTAGCAACTGTTAACCCTGTGAACATGATGGCAATTGCACTTGCCCTTTTATTCTCTGGCACAGGACTAGCTGCCAATGTTGCGCCGATAGACATAAACACTCCATGAGACAATGCTGTAATAATACGCGCTACTAATAGCATAGTGAAATTTGTAGAGATTGCAGCCACTGAATTTCCAAGTACAAAAACGACCAATAATAATAGCATTAATGTTTTTCTAGGTGTAAGATGTTATGGCAGTTAGTATAGGAGTCCCAATAGTTGCTCCAAGTGCATAAAGAGAAACCGTTAAAGTGCCGTAGTTACGGAAATACTTAGATCATCTGCCATCGAAGACAATAACCCTACGCTTATAAACTCCGCAGTACCTATCCCAAATGCACTGATAGCTAAGGCAAGTAGTGCTAGCATGCTTCGTGAGTTCGATTATTTAATTGCAACAGCACTAGCATCTGTTATCATGTAAACTCCTCCTTTAAGATTCCGTAAACCAAAAGGGCCCTTTAGCTATAAGAATTGGTGTCGACTTCTTTTATTATGCTCTAATTCTCTACGGCTACAAGAGAGCACTTTTAAGTTCGATAGGCACTCCATAGTACCTATGTCACCAAAAAGTACGCACTTCTCAACAATTCCGCAAATCTTCATAATAATAATGGATGACCCTATCTTTTGGTAATCATGGATTTTACGCCTTAGATAATCATCCATATTACATTCTGTGGAGGAATCATTATGGAACTTCATCTTCAAGGCAAGAAAGCTCTAGTTACGGGCTCTACGTCCGGGATCGGAAAAGCCATCGCAGCCGCACTGGCTGCGGAAGGCGTACATGTCATAATTAATGGACGTCATGAGGACAAAGTTGTTCAAACGATCCAAGATATACGTCATTGCCATCCTGGTGCAATTCTTGAAACCGCGATCGCTGATCTGGGAACGGAACAAGGATGCGAGGAGATCATTTCGGAATATCCTGAGATTGACATTTTGATCAACAATTTAGGGATTTTCGAGTCGGCCAATTTCTTTGTAATACCTGATCTCGACTGGTATAAATTTTTTGAGATCAACATAATGAGCGGCGTACGACTCTCCCGGCATTACTTACATCGAATGATCGAAAAACAGGATGGTCGAGTCATATTTATCGGCAGCGAGGCTGCCATCACACCGCCTCCGGATATGGCTCATTACAGCGCTACGAAGGCAATGCAACTTTCAATTTCCAGAAGTTTGGCGGAACTTACTACTGGAACGAGGGTGACTGTGAATACAATTATGCCTGGGTCTACACTTACGGAAGGCGTCGAAGCCATGTTAAAGGTTCTTTATCCTAATGAAACAATGACTGCGGAGGAAGCTGAAAAGAGGTTTATGGCGGAAAGTCGGCCAACCTCTATCATTAAGAGGCTTATTAGACCGGAGGAAATCGCTAATCTTGTCACCTTCCTAAGTAGTCCTTTATCTTCAGCTATAAACGGCGCCGTACTGAGAGTTGATGGAGGATTGGTGCGGCACATGATTTAACAACAATGAGCTAATTGGGTAAAACGTATCAATTAATCGAAACTTGCTCATCATACCGAATCACAAAAAGCAGGCCATCAGTTGGCCTGCTTTTTGTGATGATCTCAATAATACATTGACTTACTAGGATAGGATCAGGGTGCTCTTGTGTTACTTGTTCAGTATACTCTCTTCAAGGACTTCATATTTGTTTCCATGGACTTTCACAATATGCCGCTCGCCCCACTTGCACAACGAATCCAGAATATCCTTAAGCGACCATCCATACTCCGTTAATGTATACTCTACCATCGGTGGAACTTGGTTATAAACTTTCCGTTCAATCACGCCATCACTTTCGAGTTCACGTAGTTGTTGAGTGAGCATCTTTTGCGTGATGCCCGGCATTAGTTTTTTTAACTGATTTGTTCGTCTTGTGCCTAAGATCAAATGGCATAGAATGACTACTTTCCACTTACCTCCTATGACCTCTAACGCCGCCTCAACCGGAATATTATACTTCTTCACTTAATCACTCCCTGAGCACTTTTTAGTACCTATAGTACCACAAAGTGTTTATGGCACTAAATAGTACATACTTTTTTATTCTTTCTCATCACTTTACAATGATCACGAGATATTAATTGGTCAATACAAATCAATTGGGAGGTAATAATATGAAGTTAGGATTAGAAAATAAACTGGTTCTTGTTACGGGCTCTACTGGCGGTATTGGAAAGGGTACAGCTAAGAGCTTTTTGCAGGAAGGTGCTCGCGTCATAATCAATGGCAGAACTGAAAAAGGTGTTCAAGCAGTCGCCGAGGAGTTGGCGGCATTCGGCACAGTGTATGGGATTGCAGCTGATGTATCAAAGGCTGAAGAAAGTCAAGTTCTTGTGGAAAAAGTCAACGAAATAGGTTCGTTGGACGTTCTAGTTAACAATACAGGAGTTTTCGAAGTCAAACCCTTTGTAGATGTTACTGATGAGGAGTGGCTGGACTATTACCAAACCAATGTACTCAGTGCTATAAGGCTTTCCCGTGCATTTCTCCCTGGCATGATGGAGAGAAATTGGGGACGCATTATCAATCTTGCCAGCGAAGCAGGCATTAAACCTTACCCTGAATTGATTCCTTATGGAGTCTCCAAAACTTCCCTCATTACGTTCTCTCGGGGATTGGCCGAGTTGGCGAAAGGAACTGGCGTAACCGTTAACTCTGTGCTTCCAGGCCCAACATGGACGGAAGGATTTGCTAAATTTATTACGGACTTGGCGGCGGAGAAAGGTCAAGAACTAGATTCTTTCATCCGGGAGTATTTCCAAGATAGCACGCCTACTTCCCTGATTCAGCGTTTCGCCACCGTAGAGGAAGTAGCCGATACGATCGTCTTTCTAAGCTCCGTAAATGCCGCGGCTATCAATGGCATCGCCCAGCGCGTCGAAGGCGGTATTATCCAATCCATTATGTAATTTTAATAGTTCTTTTTTAACCCCAACATGTAAGATGCTTCGATTCTCACATCTTTAGTGGTTTCGGAGTTTCTTACATAACACATTGAGGTTGACTCACCCGAAAATATTAAGGAGGCCAGGAAAATGGTGAAAATATTGATGGTTGTGACAAATCAATCTGAAATTAAAACAGGTAAAGCGACGGGAATTTGGTTATCCGAATTTGCCGAAGCCTACCAAGCATTTAGCAAACAAGGTTATGAGGTTGTTGTAGCCAGTCCCCTCGGAGGCGAAGCACCGGTTGATCCAGTTAGTGTTGATGCTAATACGCCTAAAGAAATTTGGGATTCACAAAAGCATCTCTCGAACACGGTGTCACTAGACGAGGTATCAGAGAGCCAGTTTGATGCTATTTTCCTTCCGGGTGGACACGGCACGATGTTTGATCTGCCGAACAACGAAAAACTTCAACAGCTTCTGCGACACTTCTATGAAAGCAACAAAATAGTAGCTGCGGTCTGCCACGGACCTGCCGGTTTGGTAGGTGCAAGTCTATCGAATGGTGAACCGTTGGTAGCTGGCAAAAGGGTTAACGCCTTTACTAATCTTGAAGAAGAACAGACAGGGCTTAGACCAGATTTGCCGTTTCTGCTCGAAAGTAAAATTCGAGAATTGGGAGCGATATATGTCGCTGCTCCGAATTGGACGAGTCACGTTGAAATCGACGGAAATCTGATTACAGGCCAAAACCCCAAATCAACCATTGCAGTTGCTGAGGCCGTTATCAAGAAAATTGGTCGATAAGGATATAGCAAATCACTATCCTGGGCAATAACGGCTGGACAGCTTACTAAATGTCTATCAAACAATTATAAAAAGGGGGGATGGTCTAAACGGAAAGGGACTGAATCGGGCGGAAATTGCCAAGCGATTGTTTAAATTTGTGGGAACGGTAAAGAAACAAAGCAATCGCCTCTAATGCAATTTAAAGTAATACGACGAAAATTGTATAGCTTGATTTCAAAAGCGGCCGCGCTGGATCGATGCGAGCCGCTTTTTTGTATAAAAATTTTCTGGATTTCGCCGGATAACGTTCAGGGTATATAATTCTTAATCAAGCCACAATGAGATAACTCTGATTTCATTAGGAGTCATTTTTTAATGTCCAATGGTACCGTTCGATATTGGTTTCTAACTTTCTTTTTATGCTGATTCCTGGCGGTTCCACACATTCTTTTTTTACGAATTGGTTCCTATGTGTTTTATCACCTGACAGCGACTCAAGAAAGAGACTGAGAAAACTCTCAGCCTCTTTTTAATTTGAATAGAAATTATAAGTTCTCGCCAGCCAGCTTCAAGGCTTGATCCAGGACAGCTGCACCGTTTCCTCTACCGTAAGCCAACGTGTCAATGACATCTACAGGGATACCATAGGGTGCTGCAATTTCGGTTACTGCCTTTTTACGCATCCGCACTTGAGGTCCGAGCAAAATAGCAATCACAGAATCTTTAATGCCTTCCAGCTCTTCCTTAATGGTGCTTTCGGGGATGGCTTCGATGTTCAGCTCTATGGATCTTGCTGCTGCTTCTTTTTTCATCTTGGAAACCAGAATGGATGTGGACATACCCGCAGCACAGGCCAGAATAATTTTTTTCATATTTGAGCGCCTCCAGAAATTCATTTTTAATTACTTATACTCTTCATCCAGATCAGCAACAAACAAGCGGTTCTTGATAGCAGCTTGATACCAGTAGCCCGATTTCTTCAAATGCCGACTTCGATCATTCTCCAGGTTAATTTCTACCAGTCCATAGCGATTTTTAAAAGCATTCATAGGAGAAACGTTGTCTGTAAAGGCCCACAGCATATAACCTGTACAGTTGGAGCCCGCTTCTACAGCTTGTAACGTGTAGTATAAATGCTCAGTTATAAAATGAATACGATAGTCGTCCTGAATGATGTGTTCCTCATTTTTGAAGGCAACTTCATTCTCAATGCCCATACCATTTTCCGCGACAAACCACTCGATATTGTTATATTCAGTCTTGATACGCATCCCCATATCGTAAATGATTTTAGGATAAATTTCCCAGCCCCGTGACTTGTTCATTCTTTTACCCGGAAGATCGAAATGCTCATAGTAGTAAGAGGGGTGGAAGGGAATATTTTCGTTCCACGCTTTACTCTGTGCTTTGACCCGATGGGGATAATAGAGATTGATCCCGACGTAGTCAACGGTATTTTCCTTAATCACTGTCAGTTCTACCGTTGTCGCTTCAAATGCAATATCATGCTTGCTCATGAGATCGAACAATTCTTGCGGATACTCGCCTTTAATAAGCGGGTCCAGAAATACTCGATTGTAAAATAAATCATACACATGCGCTGCGTACTGATCATGAGGGGCGCTGGATCGGGCATAGGTGACTTCGGGATTCAGAATAACGCCTATTTTAGCCCCGTTCTGACTATAGTTTTTTGCTTTGAAAAGTTGTACGCATTTCGCGGTTGCCAGCGTTTTATTATAATTCCATTGCATCCACTTCCGCGTATTTTGTTCATAGGGATAGCGAAGGGCATCCAGATAGACACGAGTCTGTACAACAATGGGCTCATTAAACGTAAACCAGTGTTTGACCCGATCCCCGAACCGTTCCAAAACCTTCTCCGCATATTTCACAAACAGCTCCACCACATGCTTGGAAGACCAGCCCTCATATTTGTCCATCAGATAGGCGGGTACCTCGTAGTGCTCCAGACAAATCATCGGCTCGACCCCGCTTGCAATCAACTCGTCAATGACCCGGCCCATATAATCCGCATACATTTCATCCACCACAACATTCTCATAATCTGTTAAGAAGCGGGACCAATTAATAGAAGTACGATAATGGGTCAGGCCAATCTGCTTCATCAGCGCAATATCCTCGGCATAACGATTATAAAAGTTGGTTGCACCCGCGGGTCCATATCCATTGTGCCAGACATAGCGGTCATTTTTGTACCATAAATCCAGATAGGAGTCCTGACCTTCTTTTTTACCGCTCCAGCCCTCTGTCTGCCAGGCGGAAGCCGCTGCACCCATGATGAAATTCGGCGGAATTTGTATCGTATGTTTAGCCATTACATGCTTCTCCTTTTCGTTCTATAGATTCCCAAAGGCCTGTTAAGTAGGCTGCTCCCAGTGCGCGGTCATACAGTCCATAACCCGGCTTTCCTTGCTCTCCCCAGATCATTCTTCCGTGGTCAGGTCTTACATACCCTTCAAACTGATGACGATGCAGGATATGAATCAGCTCCGCCATATCTATGCTGCCGGATTCAGACAGATGTGCGGACTCTTCAAAATCACCGTTGGGATAACGTTGGACATTACGCAGGTGAACAAAATGAATCCGTTTCTGCGCGGCATATTTGTCTAGCATTCTGGGTAAATCATTGTCTGAAGAGCTGCCTAGCGAGCCACTGCAAAAGGTAATACCGTTATGCACGCTGGGTTGAAGCTCCAGCAGACGGTCAAAATCCGCTTCCTTGCTAAGAATACGCGGCAGACCCAGAACAGGCCATGGCGGATCATCCGGATGGATAGCCATTTTCACACCGGCCTCTTCGGCTACGGGAATCACTTCTGCCAGAAAATAAGCTAGATTCTCCCAGATTCCTTCGGCTCCCAGTTGTTTATACTGCTTCATCAATGCAGGGAGCTCTTTCTTTGGATATGATAAATCCCAACCTGGAAGCGTAAAGTCAGCAATGATCGGCTCAATCTTTTTCAGTTCTCCCCCCGAGAAGGCCAAGGTCAACGAACCGTCGGGAAGGGGCTTGTCGATGACAGTACGGAACCAGTCAAAGGCAGGCATGAAATTGTAGCAAACTACTTTTACCCCGGTATCACCCAGTCTTCTCAGCGTTTCTTTATAGTTGGCAATATAGTTATCTCTGGTGGGGAGCCCCAGCTTGATCGCTTCATGCACTGGAACGCTTTCCACGACTTCAAATGTAAGTCCTGCTTCCTCAATTTGCTGATTGAGAGCAGTAATACGGTCCAAAGGCCATACCTCTCCGGGAGGAACGGTGTAAACGGCGCTTACAATCCCTTTGATGTAGGGGACATGTCGGATGTAGGAGAGTGGAATGGAATCCTGCTCGCCATACCACCGAAAAGTCATTTTCATCATGATCAGCTTCTTCCTTTAAAAATTATCACTAACCTGAATCTGCCAAGAATACGCTTTCAATTGAATGATGTATTTCTATAGTAGCGCATTATTCAGCCGTTCGCTTGTTGGCAATTTTGACGAACGGGAAATAGATGATAATCGCTACGACAATACAAATAATCTGAGTTACGACGGCGCCAATACTTCCACCTGTAGATAGGTATGCATTAATAATAGGCGGAGTCGTCCATGGAACCATGACGACGGCTTTACCTGCAAATCCAAGCAACGTGGAAAAGTAACCAATCGTTCCTGTGATGAGCGGAGTAATAATGAAAGGGATAGCCATCAATGGATTCAACATAATCGGAAGTCCGAAAATGACAGGCTCATTAATATTAAACAGACCCGGGCCAAACGAAAGCTTTGTAATTTCCTTCATATCCTCACGCTTGGAAGCGATCATAATACAAATCAAAAGGGCCAGCGTAATCCCTGAACCACCGATACTCATGTATACGTCCCAGAAAGGCATCGTAATAATGTTCGGAATTGGCAGTCCTTGCTCATAAGCAGTCATGTTGACGGTAATCGCTCCAAGCAGCAGGGGTTCACGAATTGGCTTTACCATTTGGTTCCCGTGAATACCGATCACCCAGAAGATTTGCGCAACCAGCATCAGCACCAGTATACCCGGCAGTCCTTGTACCACGGTCTCTAGAGGTTTTTGCACCACATTATAGACAGCATCGTACAGGTAGAGCCCCGTAAACTTATGAAAGAAGAATCCGAGCATCGAGAAGACAGTCACCGTAATGATGGTTGGAATGAGTGCAGAGAAAGAAACGGCCACATTGCTGGGAACACTTTCAGGCATTTTAATTTTTAGCTTATCAGACTTGCCCAGTTTGCTATACAGCTCAACGGATAGAATACTTATGAAAATACCTAAAAACAAGCTCTTGGTATCCGTAAATTGACGGGCTATGACATCCGTTACTTTTTGCATTTCTCCATTAACCATCAACTCTATTGTGGTTGGTGTCACAGATATAAAACAGATCACAGCCAGTAACCCAGGGAAGAGATTTTTCTCTCCGTTAATTTTTCCTAGCTCCAGACCAATCATGAAAATAGCCAGGATGGTAAGGATATTCAAGCTGGCATAGTTAATGCCTGAGAAAATCGGTTTGTACTCAGCCAGAAATGAGAACGGCTTAAAATGGGCCAGACCATTTACCGGGTCCATGACCATATTGGAAATCAGTACAGCAAAGGCACCGACAATAATAACAGGCATTAATGTGATAAAAGCTGATTTGATCGCTATAATGTATTTAAAATTGTTGATTGCATTTGCCACTGATGTGAGGCCATCGACCAGTTTGTCTTTGAAAGCCATGGGATAGCGCCCCTCCCTCTACGATTTTGGTACGAATTGATCAATGCGTTCATACAGTTCTACAAACTCTGAGGCCATATCGCGAATGGTGATGGCATTCATCAAATGATCTTGAGCATGTACCATCATGACCGACATTTCTGTTTTTTCACCCGCTGCTTCCTTACGGATGATTCTGGTTTGAATTTTGTGAGAGGACACCAGTTCTTTTTTAGCTGAGGCTAATTCTTCTTTGGCTTCCCGAAACTTTCCCGCCTTTGCAAGCTCAATCGCCTCCATGGCCGAGCTGCGTGCATTCCCAGCGTATAATATAATTTGGAATACAATTTCTGTATCATCCATGTCCTCCATGCTCACGTCGTGCTCTGTAGTTTCATCATTATTCACGTGATCTTGACTCCTTTCAATAGCTGTCTTTTTGAGCATACGCCAACCTATACTTCGTGGGCTCTCCTTATGCATGTGTATTTGCTTTACTGTGTTTTGGCGTTTCTGCCGTATGCTTATTATAATTTGGAATCGCTTTCAACATAACGCACATTATTTCCTCTTCTTAACGGAAATAAATCGTTCTTTCTACATGATATCTCCATCATTAAACATAAAGAAAGGAGAAACCCAGCCATGTAGGCTTCAGATTTCTCCGTTTTTACATACTCCTATGTTCAACTATTTTTATGCAACACTTCTACGAATTCCGTGTATGTTTTGCAGCGAATAAGCTGCTGGACGAGCTTTTCATTATTTAAGATTTCAAGCAAAATATTATACATATTCTGTAAATCTTCCGATTTGGCGCGCTGTATACAGAGCATACAAATCAACTGTACCGGCTTGCCATCCCAATCGATAGCTTTTTGTAATGTACAGATGGCCCAAAACGTGGAATCAGCGAAAGGTTCCATCGGATGCGGGATCGCGACAAAGTTGCCAAATGAAGTGGGGGAAACGGCTTCACGCTCTATCACAGATTGCAGCAGGGGGCCTTTTACAAGATCTGCTTCGTGTATTTTTTCGGCTATAAATTCAAGCACTTGGAGTTTGTTATCAAACTTCTGCTGAAGAAAGACCAATTTTTTTCGTACATACTGCACAGCAGGAAGTCTTGCCTCAGAAATGGCTTGCTCAATTTTAGTAATATCGGAACCACCCAAAAATGTATTCACATGGATCATGGGTATAGAGAGCGGTTCTGAAATGGGGATCGTACTAATGACAAAGTCCAGTGTATCCAACGGCATTTGTTTGAGCTTATAAAATTCAGTGGTTCCCACGATATCCAACCTGGAACCGAAGACCGATTGAAGCTTATAATACAGCAGCTTTGCGCTGCCGAGTCCAGAAGCACATACGATCATACACCTTTTGGGTGCGTCCTCCATTTTCTTTCTTTCCATCGCGACTCCGATATGAATGGCTAAATACCCAATTTCATTTTCCTCGATGTGTATATGAAGCCGCTGCTTAATGACTTCCGCAGCAATGATACCTGCTTCAAAGGCAAGCGGATAATTGGCTTTGATTTCATCCAGCATAGGATTACGCAAATTCATTCCGTATTGATAACGGTTAATGACCGGTTTGAGGTGAAGGCAAAAAGCAATCAGCAATTCTTGATCGTTTTGAATGTTCATTTTCAACTGCTGATCAATTTGGTCCAGTATTTCTATAGTCAATTCGTAGATATCTTTATCAATGATCTTTTTAATCTCCACTTCATCCATATGGGCACTAACGACGGTCCTTACACCCAGCAGGTGTACAGCAATGTACGCAACTTCAACAAGTGGAAAGGAGTGCTTCATGTTTTCTTCCAAAGCAGATACGATCTCAGTCGCCACCCTAAACTCTTTCTGCGCTTCAATTTTTTTCATCTCCTGAGGATAATACGAAACATATCTTTCTTCACGAATGCGCTTACATGCTATGGCGATATGAATGACCAGATTGTTCAGGGCAATGTCCGACAACTGAATATCATTGAACTCAATACGATCCAGAATCACTTCTCTTATGAATTCCATCTCTTCGTTAGAGATCAAAGGAGGGTGGGACATCTGCTGCTCGCCTATTTCATCTGTCCTACTGAATATATAGTCGGAAATGCAATAACGCAGCTTGGCCTCATTCCCTTTGACTCGAATACCATGATGAGGTCTGTTCTCCAGGGATAGTCCGTAAGTTGCCAGTAACTTGCGCAGTTCTTTGAGGTCATTCTGTAAAGTAGACCGACTGACAAACAGGGTCTCAGCCAAATCATCAAGTTTGACATATGCATTGGTAAGCAACAGCTTTTTCATTAAAAAACGATTTCTGGCTTCAGAAGAATTCGCTAATGGATAGGGCACATTATTTTCATGATCCTTTAATTGCTTCAGCAGATGATGAAATTTTTGTTCGTCATGAATCTCTAACTTGTAGCCTGTTCCTTTAAGGGGTTTGACTGCTGCTCCATGCTTTGACAACAGCGCACCCAATTCCTTTAGATCCGTTCGTATGGTTCGAGAGGATACCTTCAATGCATTTGCCAAGTGTTCTCCGTTGACCATCTGTTCAGCAACCAATATACGAAGAATATCAAAAATACGCAAAACGAGCCCCCTTTCTTAGCTGTTCTGATGAACAGTATACAACGGTTAGAGCGTAACCAAAAGAAGGATTGACAACAGCGTGAATCCTAGATGATGGTTTCTGTACTGACGCACATTTTTTTGTGAAAAGGCGTAACTTGACTCACCAGCAGCTTCGGAGATATAGTAGATACAATAAGTCTTTAATTGAGGTGTAGTTATGAAATTTACAAAAGCAACAAATTATGCTCTGCACACTATGCTCATGCTCGTTACGGATTCGTCGGTCAAGCCGGTAGGTGTTCAGCAATTGGCCGAATCCCAAAATGTTTCACCAACCTATCTTTCAAAAATTTTGACGAGGCTTGTGAAAGCTGGAATGATCGAATCGATTTCTGGAGCCAATGGAGGCTATCGCCTATCCCGTAATAAAGATGATATTACCTTTTTGGATATTATCCATGCCATTGAAGGGACGAATTCTTTGTTTGAATGTGATTTTGTCCACGGATCGGAATGCGTGATTCAAGCTGTAATGAGGGAAGCAGAGGAGAAAATGGAACGCCATCTTAAAAATACGAAATTGGTCGATTTGGCTCAAAAGCAAACGCAAGTTTAAAGATAAGCGATTTTATATAGAAAGAGGGTGGTTGCCAGTGATGTGAAGCGTTTTTTTGTTTTATTTACAGATATAAAAAGTCTTTAATATCTTTTAAAAGGAGTTGGATGTTTTGCTGTACGATTGCGCTATTATTGGCGGAGGGCCCGCCGGATTGAATGCAGCCCTCGTGCTTGGCAGGGCAAGGAGAAGTGTGGCTTTGATTGATAATAATCGGCCCAGAAATGCTGTTACGCATGCGTCGCACGGTTTTATTACGAGAGACGGCGTAACGCCGGCCGAGTTCCGCCGCGTAGCTTACGAGGAAGTGCTGCGTTATCCGTCTGTCCATCATCTGCAAACCGAGGTTATTTCGATTACGAAAAAAGAATCCGGATTTGAGGTGCTTGATTCGTCAGGCCTTCGCGTTCAAGCGCGAAAATTGATATTGGCGACGGGCGTAAAGGAGATATTCCCTGAGATCGAAGGTTTTTATCCGTTATACGGGAAAAGTTTGTTTAATTGCCCTTATTGCGACGGCTGGGAGTTGCGGGATCAACCGCTTGTCCTCGTCTCTGAATCGTCGGCTATATATCATACAGCCAAACTACTCCTCAATTGGAGTAAGGATTTGATCGTCTGCACGAACGGTCAAGCATCCCTGTCTGACGAGCAAAAAGAACGGCTTCAATCCAAGGGAATTGTGGTAATGGAGCAACCTGTTGCGGCGTTCATCGGTCACAATGGACAGCTTGAGCATATGCGATTTACGGATGGCACTCAAGTCCCGAGGGTCGGCGGCTTCGTGAGTCCTCAATTTGTTCAAAGTGCACCGTTTGGAGAACGTTTGGGCTGTGAAAGGACGGAGTCGGGCGGGATCAAGACAGATGAAGCGGGAAGAACCTCCATACCTGGTGTATATGCTGCGGGGGATTCTTCGTATTTCATGCCTTCTCAATTGATTTTTGCCGCGGCCGACGGCAGTCGAACTGCTGCGAGCGTAAATATGGATTTGACCGAGGAAGATTTCAAAGAATGATGAGAAATTGGAAGGTTCCAGTGTGGAATCCGATGATAGAAAAGGCCGCCTACACGGCGGCTTTATTCTAAAATCATAGAGACAGCAAACAATAATAAACCAATGATCATAGGTCATTCTGAGACTAAACAAGATCTTCTTTCAATAACCTCTGTATTCACGAGAACCTGAGTATGATGCTCCTGCTTGTTGTTAAGCCTCTCCATAAGCAAGTTTACAGCAGTTCGGGCCAAAATATCCTTTTTCACGTGAATGGTTGTGAGTTCCGGGCTAATGACCTTGGCCTCATGAATATTATCAAATCCCATGACGGAAATTTGTTCAGGCACTCGAATGTTCATTTCCTGAAACGTTTTTATGGCACTGATTGCCATATAATCATTTTCGCAAAATAGGGCCGAAGGGAGCTCATTCGATTCATGAATAGCTGTTTTAAATGTGTCCTGTGACATCACAAGCATGGGATGCATATCAAATGTAAGCCCATTTTCTATAGAAAGATTGTGCTCCTCTAAAGCCGCCATAAACCCTTCCTTTCGTTTTTTAAAGTTAAGAATTCTGGTACTGGATTGTACGTATCCTATATTTCTGTGTCCCGACTGAATTAAATATTGGCCTGCCTGATACCCGCCAAGATAGTTATTAATGGATACAAAACTGGCATCGACGTGTTCAAAGCACGTATCCAAAATCACGATATTGGAATGAATGGATTGTATGGAATGAATAATCTCGGAAGTTAAATTGGTGCCAAGCAGAAGTATACCTGAAGAAGGCTGATCTTTTTCCAAAGCAGATAATTCTTCTTCAAGGTTATGGCTATCAAAAGACGAAAAAATCAAAGTATTTCCATGTTCTCTCACCTGATTGGTAATATGATGAATTAATTCATTGAAAAATGGAAGTGAATCATAATGCTCTGTTACGATGTCTGTATTTTTACAGGCCACAAAGCGAATCACATGATGATTTTTAATGATTTCCTTGCTGGTCTTCATAGTGCGTGGTTTATATCCATGCTCTTGGGCAATTTTTAGAATGTGCTCCTTAGTTTCTTCACTGACTCCGGGTTTGTTATTAAAAGCAAGAGAAACAGCAGATTTCGAAACACCTGCAAGCCTTGCAATATCATCAATTTTCAATGTGGAACCCCCTATTGAACTAAACTACATAAATTATATCATTACTCTACAAAAAAGTTTAGTTTATAAACTCAACTAAACTAAATAACTAAAAATAAAAATTTATTGACCTATTATCATTGATAGTGTTAATATTCAACTGTAAAGCGCTTTAATTTAGTTTATTTCGCGAAAAACACATATAAATTTAGTTTATTGTTTAGTTTTGTTTAGAGGTGATTGTAAATGCAGCAAGAAAGGAAAGGTGATTTATTTGAGTTTGAACATTGCAGATAATCAAAGAAGTTTTACAAAAGAGGGTAAGCCTTTCTTTTATTTAGCGGATACCGTCTGGAGTGTGTTTACTAATGCAACGTTGGAAGAGTGGAGCGATTACCTGGATTATCGGAAGATGCAGGGCTTCAACGTTTTGCAAATCAATATGCTCCGACAATGGGATGCCAGTGAATCAGATCTGGATCTACAGCCGTTTGTATTACTGAAAAATGGAGATTTTGACTACCATACCTTAAACGAAGCTTACTTTGACCGGGCGGAAGTCATGATACAGATGGCTGTAGAGCGTGGATTTGTTCCAGCATTGGTTCTGTTGTGGTGTAACTATGTACCGGATACATGGGCTGAGATGTTCCAAAAGGGTAATAAAATGCCGTTTGAATGCGTTGAACACTATGTAACGTACGTCGTAAACCGTTTTTCTCCATTGGATCCTATTTTTCTGATCAGCGGGGATAGTGATTTTCCGACCGAACGTGCCAATTCCTATTATTTAAAAGCACTGGATATTGTACAACAATTAAGCCCTGCAAGCTTAACTACGCTGCATATTCAAGGAAGATTGAGAGAAATTCCTCAAGCCTTTGAGAAACACCAGGGTCTTGGATTCTATATGTATCAATCAGGACATAACTCCCAGTTTCAACATGTAGCCCATGAGATTGCTCAACATTTCTATCATAAGCCGGATATACGGCCTGTCATTAATGGGGAGCCATGTTATGAACAAATTAGTTACAGCCGCAATGTGTATGGCAGATACACTGCTCTGGATGCCAGAAAAGCGGCATGGCAAAGTCTCCTTGCAGGCGGGGGAGCGGGAATTACCTACGGGGCGCATGGCATTTGGAGCTGGCATAAAAAAGGGAAGAAATTCGGTATTGTAGAAGGGGAAGGATTCGATAGTCCCTATGATTGGAGAACGGCCTTACGATTTGAAGGTGCGTGGGATTATTCCTTTATTAAATATTTGTTTGAAATGTATAACCTTATTGGCGTTAAGCCGCTGGATGTTGTTTTAAACAAGACAGAGGAAATTAGAGCTGCGGGGAACGAGAATACCCTTGTCTTGTATGTCCCATTTAACACGAAGGTACGACTAAGTATCAACGTGCAGGATTACAAGTTTACAACGATTGATTTAGCCGGGAAGCGGTTTGCCCAAACTGATGTGTCTGTCCAAAAGGATCAATCGGTGCTAGACATGCACAGCTTTGAAAGTGATGTTGTCATCATTGGAACGAAATAAAAACAGAGAAGAATGTGGATGGAGTGAAGCAACATGTGGAAAATCGGCGTTATTGGAACGGGATATTGGTCGGAAAAACATATAAAAGCATGGCAGTTTATCTCGGATGCAGAAATCAAAGGATTTTGTGATCGAAATAAAGGTTTACTTTTTGAAAAAGCAGCTCAATTCCATATACCTACTGAATATTGTTATACCGGCCTGGAGGAGATGCTAAGCGAAGCGGATATTGATGTCGTGGACATCATTACACCTCCTGAGACACATCTGGAACTGGTTAGACTGGCGGCCGCAGCCGGAAAACATATTATGTGCCAAAAACCTTTTGCACGTTCTGTTGAAGAAGCTGAGCAGATTGTAGGTATTGCTGAAGCAGCAGGAGTCAGACTTATGGTGACCGAAAATTGGCGTTGGCTTGAACCTTTTCAAATCATTAAAAAACTGCTGGCAGAGAATATCGTTGGGAATATGAACGTTATACGTTATACGCATACTGATTTTTATTCGCCGAGGTTCGCCCCGGAAAAAGAGCTGCCGCAGCCATTTTTCAGAGATATGCCCAAGCTTTTGTTTTATGAAATGGGAGTTCATTGGCTGGACACATGGCGTTTCTTATTTGGTGAACCCCAACGTCTATATGCGGAAACCAAACGAGTCAGCCCTTATACAAAGGGAGAAGACACCGGCATCATCATGTTAGGTTATGAACATTATTTCGGTCTCATGGACATGAGCTGGGCGACTCGTAGGGAACTGAATGAGCAACTGCCGGAGCAGGTCCTTCCTGATCATAAAGAACAGCTGGTGATTGAAGGCGATCAGGCCACCCTAAAACTGTATAACACAGGTAAATTAACGCTCATTAATAACCAGGGAGTTGAAAAAGTATTGGTTGAAAAAACAGAATTAAACTATGAGGAGAGCCACAAAAAGCTACAGGCTCATTTTATAGATTGCCTCAACACGGGAAAAGAATTTCAAACGAGTGGTCACGATAATATCAAGACACTCCAGCTTGTATTCGACACCTATGACAGCGCAGAAAATCATAAAGTTCATGTGTATTAAGAGGCAAGTAAATGTCTATTAACGATATTGTGATGTATGTTATCGCTCTTTTTTTAGTGCTGGGTGCATTGGATCAATGTTTGGGTAACCGCTGGGGGTTGGGACAAGCCTTCAACAATGGGCTAATGACCATGGGCTCTCTTGCCCTGGTCATGATAGGAATTGTTTCCTTGGCTCCTGTACTGGCCGCATGGTTGATCCCCATTGTTTCACCGTTATATGTGGCAATCGGTGCCGATCCGGCATCCTTTGCCAATACGATATTGGCGGTAGATATGGGAGGGTACGCACTTGCGGCGGAAATGGCACACAGCCAACAAGCGGGCGTGTTTTCCTGGGTTTTTCTAGGAACCATGTTTGGCCCAACGCTCGTATTTACGATTCCGGTTGCCCTCGGCATTTTGGGAAAAGAGGATCATCCATATTTTGCAAAAGGTATCTTGATCGGTATCAGTACAATTCCCGTTGGCTGTTTCATAGGGGGAATGACCGCCGGATTTGACGTGATTATGATTTTAAAAAATCTGATCATTCCAATTGTACTTTCACTCCTTATTATGATGGGTTTACGTTTATTTACGGAGCTTACGATCCGATTGTTCAAGTGGTTTGGTAACGGCATCAGGCTTCTATCTCTTGTCGGTTTGGTAGCCATTGGGGTCGAAACCTTAACCGGATTTGTGATCATTCCCAATATGGCTCCGTTGTCTGTCGGTGTGCAAACGGTTGGAACGATTGCTATTGTATTGGCTGGTGCGTTTCCGTTGGTTGCATGTATTACAAAAATATTTAAAGATCCGCTTGAACGGGCAGGACGTTTGCTCAACATAAATCCATCGGCTACTGCGGGTCTGGTAGCTAGTCTTGCTCATAATATTCCTACTTTCACTTTAGTTAAAGAGATGGAGCCCAGAGGAAAAGTGATCAGTATTGCTTTTGCTGTCAGTGGATCTTTTGTTCTGGGAGGACATCTTGGCTTTGTAGCAGGAATGGACAAGAATATGGTGATTGCTATGATCGTGGGTAAACTTGCAGGTGGGATAAGTGCCGTAATTGTCGCAGTTATTGCACATCCGGCTACTGCGAATAGAAAAATAGAAAGCGCATCCAAGAAGGAGTGAACATGATGGATCATAAAAAAACAGCCAAAGAAGTTTTGAGTGCCGTGGGCGGAAATGAAAATGTGAACAGTGTCATTCACTGTGTCACTCGATTGAGATTCAAACTGAAGGATAATCAATTGCCAGATAAAGAAAAGATCAAGCAAATTGACGGTGTCATTACCGTTGTGGAAAGTGGTGGCCAATTTCAGGTGGTCATTGGGAATGAGGTCCCCAAAGTTTATGAAGCTCTTTTGGATACAATGGGAGTAAAGCATGGAGATCAAATGGTTGAAGACGATCAAAAAAATGAAAAAGCGAGCCTATTCAGCCGATTTGTCGATGTAATTTCAGGCGTGTTCATGCCCGTTGTGGGTGTGCTCGCTGCTGTGGGGATTCTAAAAGGACTATTGGCCTTATGCACATCCCTGGGCTGGATGACTGATCAGATGGGCACGTATAAAATTTTATATGCGACAGCAGACGCTATGTTTTATTTCTTTCCGGTTATTCTAGGGTTTTCAGCAGGTAAAAAGTTTGGAGGAAACCCGTACCTGTCTGCTGTTTTGGGGGCCGCCTTGGTGTATCCCACCATTACTTCGGCCTTTACGGATAAAGCGGCGCTGTCCTTTTTGACCATACCTGTCGTTCTGATTAATTATACTTCTTCTGTTATACCTATCATTATTGGAGCGTTGTTGGCAGCTAAGGTTGAAAAAATGATAAGTAAATATGCACCTGCCTCCATTAAAATGTTCATTGTGCCTTTTCTGACCTTGGTCATCGTATCGCCGCTTGTTTTTCTGGTTGTCGGACCGATAGCAACTATAATCAGTGATGGGTTAGCCAAAGGCTCCATGTGGATTTACCAGTTAAGTCCGGCTGTAGCTGGTCTCGTTTTGGCCGGGTTCTGGCAGGGCATCATTATCTTCGGTCTGCATTGGGCATTCATTCCAATTCTCCTGAATAATGTAGTTACGAACGGGTTTGATCCGATTAACGGTATGCTGTTCTGTACTACGTTTGCGCAAACAGGTGCGGCTTTTGCTATCGCTTTGAAATCACGGGACCCTAAATTAAAGCCGATTGCGACTTCCGCGACGATTGCAGGCTTGATGGGGGTTACGGAACCAGCTATTTACGGGGTTACGCTACCCGCCAAAAAACCGTTTATTTTAGCCTCGATCGCTGGAGGTATAGGAGGAGCTGTAGCGGGCTTACTCGGCTCAACGGCATATGGATTTGCCTCAGGCGGCATTTTTGGTATACCTCTATTCATTAATCCAAAAGGCATGGATGCAGGCTTCATAGGCTTTATCATATCTTTGGTTGTAGCTTTTGTAGTCGCATTTATTTTGACCTATCTTTTTGGTTATAAAAATGCAAAACCGGCGTCTAAGATTAAGGTCGCAGATGAAGGCAAAGAAGAAGAAAAAACGGTATTCAGTCCTTTAAACGGTGAATTGATTCCTTTAACCGCAGTAAAAGATGAAGCTTTTTCCAGTGGTGCGATGGGTCAGGGGACTGCTATTATCCCGAAGGAAGGGGTAGCCTATGCGCCATTTAACGGAACAGTTGTTACCGTTTTCAAGACCAAGCATGCCATCGGTCTGATTTCTGAGGATGGAGTTGAACTGCTCATTCACATTGGAATTAATACGGTCAGCTTGAAAGGAAAACATTTCACTTCCTTTGTGTCTGAAGGGGATACGATTCAAAAAGGGGACAAGCTGGTTGAATTCGATCCAAAAGCTATAGAGGATGAAGGATATGATATTACCACCTCCGTCATTGTAACCAATACAGCCGTGTACACGGATATCTTAGTTGAAGACTCCAAGGATATTCATGCAGGAGACTGCATACTAAAGATTAGATAGATTCCAATATTCAATCATAAAAAGGAAAGTTAAAGCTGACGATGGCCCGTGTATAAAAAGGGTTGTCGTCAGCTGTTTTTTGGAAAATAAAACTGACTTTTGCAGACATTCACTAAAATAGCGGGTTACCTCACACCCAGCGTGTTCATCATCTGCCGGAAGGAGCGTACATATTTATCCGGTGCCAACAGGCTGACGATCCGCGCCAGCCCCTTCTGGCGGATAGATTCGCGTTGAGGTACGTTGTTCATCAGGTCTAGTCCTTGCAATATCGCCTGTAAGATGTCTCCCTGCTGATAAAATTTACCGGTTTCGTTATGGTCAATGAATGCCCGTACTCCGTCTGAATCAGTGCTTAATACCGGGCAACGACAGGCCATCGCCTCAGCTACCGCATAGCCAAATCCCTCCACCAGCGAAGTCGATAGCAGGTAGCCACCTGAGTCGCCAATCATGGAATAATACAGAGGCATTTTGACATGAGGCACGCTTTGAAAACGCTCGATTACTGAGGACATGCCGAGCTGAGTAAGCATTTTTTCGAATTGTATTTTATCCTCTGGCTGTGACAATGTGTCATCATAAAACATCCAAATCCGAAGATCCGCACGATTTTGTAGCATCCAGTAAGAAATGTCGATAAAATGCCTCCAATTCTTATTGGGCTCCAGCCGCCCAACCCATGCAATGACCGGATTGGTCGGAGGAGTGTTAGGTACATAATTAAATACGCTGGTATCCAGTACGTTGGGAAATACATAACGATTAAGCCATGGACACGTGTTGGTAAATAGCTGCACCAGATGAGTTGTATTGGGCAAGAGCACCGCGTTGGCATATCTTTGAAGATACGGAACTGCATCCGCGACAACCCAAGCAGCCTCTTCGTGAGAACCAAAGCCCTGCGATTCATAGATTAATATCCCCTGATAGCCCAACATTCGCAGTCTGGCGAGCATAGGATAATCCGATGAGACGATAATTGCATCATAGCGGTTAGTAATTACCAGCATTCGAATTTCTTCTTCAGATGAAGTCATGAACACAGGAATATCGCCGTGCAGGTTTTGCATCCCCGTACCCTGCTGATAATAGAGAAGATGACATTCAATCCCGTCCTGAATGAGCACTTTACAGCGTTGGCGGTTCAAGGTTTCCACGCCGCCGCTAGGTATATAAAAAGTAAATAGAACTTTGATCTCGATAACCTCCTTTGCCAATCACAAGCTCCTATACCAAGTTATTCAACCTACAGGACGGGGTGTGGGTTTCTATGGAAGCCTGGATTGAATCAGCGCATAATTATGGCTAAGGCGAGAATCTTCCGGTGAGCGCTCCGTTGCTTCTCTCGCAAATTCACATGCTTTGTGCAGTAGACCCAACTCGTAGCAAGCGAGGGCTCCAAGATCATACAGTGTGGCGTCCCAGCAAAAATCCTCTTGCATGTACGTATCCGGTCGTGTTGAAATACGCAGTGCTTCTTCGACCATATGATAGACGGCGGGCCAGTTCCGTGTATGATAGGCAAGCTGAGCCATTTCCGTGTAAGGTTCACGTAAATACGGCGCTTCCGCAATAGCTCGGTATAACCAACGTGCAGCCTCCTGCCATTGTTCACTTGCCTTATAGGCTCTAGAAATAAAGCGCATCGAAGCGCTGCGTTCATCTGCCCAGCGCGCCTGCGGCATGACAAGATGTTGTTGCAGTGTAGCGATGCATTCGTCCCAACGGCCATGATACATATATTCCCGCCCCAAGTAATGCATGTTGCGGTCATCCTCGGGAAACTCGCGCACTGACTGCTCCAGCAGTGGAAGGTATTGGCTGCGGGATTTGTGCGGATCTGGATCATGATACAAGCGGAGCTGGTCTGATCGGATGCTGCGTTCTTCACCCTCCCCGATATATTCAAGTACCTCGTGAACCGGGCGTACCCAGCGGTAGTCGTGACGAGTGTGTATTTTTTCTTTCCAGAACCATGTATAAGCGGTATCTTGCTCGGGCTGTCCATGCGTGAAGGCATATAGCATTCGGGTAGTTCCTTCCTTCCAGTTGCGTTCCAGCCGCGCCCGCCAACCCTCCTCCCAGACTTCATCCAGATCCGTACAGATACAAATATCTACATCGTCGGGGACCAGCCGCAGGGACTCATTGCGAGCCTTGTCAAAACGCCAAGGGGTTACCTGAATGCGATGCACCTCTGCACCCGCCTCGCGTAGCAGGGAAACGGTGTCGTCTGTTGAGCCGGTGTCCGCTACAATGACAACATCTGCTTCTCGCATGGAGTGCATCCAGCGCTTGGCGAATCGGGCTTCATTTTTACTGATGGCATAGACAGCTATCTTGTACCGATTCTGTTGTTGCATTTGCTTGCTCCTCCTTTGACTTACTTAAAGAATGATGGGTGAGTATGGGAGGCACCTTTATTGGGGAGGATTCAGGATTGTGCTGAAATATCGCCGATTATGCAGGACATGCGGGTCGTTGGGAACGTACGTGGCAGCTTGCTCATTGTGCCAGTTCGCACGTGTATAGTCCTTCAGCCGAAAATGGCAAATGCATAGCTGAATATGAGGAAGCCAAGTTTGGTACGCGTCCTGTACCGGTCCCATCGTGTCAGGAGGATTCAGAATGGTAGCCATGTCGTACCAGTAAACGGCTTTGGGGATCTCATTTTTGTGCAAAAAATAATGACCCATCCGACAGCACAGGTCTGCCCTGGGCGTATCGAAGGTCAGGCTACGGAGAGCCGCGGTGATGCTTTGCTCCAGCTTGCCAAGCCGATGCAGACAGTCAGCCATTTTACCACATGCACTAATCGCGTCCTCTACCCAGCATTGTTCGGTATCCAAAAAATCCTGGTATGCCTGCACTGCCTGCTCATATCTTCCATTGTCTCTAAGCTCGTTAGCGTAATAGTAGAGGTCGCGTGGAGAGAAGATGTGGCCTTGGGCGAGCTGTTTCTCATAAATTCGCAGATTTCGTCCTGGAGAGACCGTATGTGCTCTGGTGTGAGTTATGGCAATATCCGCATGTTGAATATTTCCATCTACGGCGAGGTACTCATGCACTGCTCCGTGCCAACGGAACCCGGCCGACCGTCTGACCAAGCGATTTCGACGAAAATGTAGAGTAACATTGCCATGATCATCGAAGCCGTAATGATATTTCATGGACACTGAATCGACGGTTGGTATGGTTGAGGAATCAAGGGTTTGCTTCAGTTCAAGCAGCTTGACGGCATCCTGCTCCTTCAAAATATCATCGGCATCAAGCCAGAGAATGTACTCCTGCGTAGCTTGCTCAAACGAATAGTTACGTGCAAGGGCAAAATGATCTACCCATTCAAACGGAAAAATCCGATCTGTAAAGGTACGGCAAATGTCAATGGTCCGATCCTGTGAACCCGTGTCCACGATGTTGATTTCATCCACAATATGATGGACTGATTCAAGGCAACGGCCAATGGTATTCTGATCATTTTTGACAATCATGCACAGGCTGATACTGATCAATTGAGCATCACTCCCTCGGGAATCATCTAAGGATTCAGGTCAAACATAAAGCTTTATTTATCAAGAGGTCTGATTTATAGAAGCCCTGCCGCAATCGCGGCAGGGCAAGGATGACAAAGTCATAACGTGCTGGGCGGCTTGTCGATAGGGTGTGGTACATCGCTTAAATCCATGATGTGGTAGTAAAAGGAGGTTAGAGTCCGGTAGGTCCGGTAGGTCCAGTCGGCCCCGTAGGTCCAGTTGGGCCAATCGGTCCTTCTGGACCTGTATCTCCTGTTGGTCCTTCTGGACCTGTATCTCCTGTTGGTCCGACAGGTCCGGTAGCTCCAGTGTCGCCAGTAGGTCCGACAGGTCCGGTAGCCCCAGTGTCGCCGGTAGGGCCTACAGGTCCAGTGAATCCTGTAGGCCCTGTAGGTCCTGTAGGTCCTGTAGGTCCTGTAGGTCCTGTAGGTCCTGTACTGCCGGTAGGTCCGGTTGGCCCCACGAGTCCAGTTGCACTTGCTTTGACTAAGGAAACGGAATCAATTGCTACATCAGCTGAGTTGAGCAAAGGGCTTTTGGTAATAGCCAAAAAAGCATAGGTTGTGTTGGCTGGAACAGGAGCCGTTACTTCATACACGCTCTGCCATGTTCCATTAACAGCGTCCGGCAATGTGCCAGCACTCAAATAGGTAGTCAGTCCCGTGCCAAGGAAGTTAAAGGCCGCATCATAATAGAACAGATATATGTTGATTTGAGGATTGAACATACTTCCTATTTTTGCGGCTGAAAGGCTCAATGTATAGCTTTCGCCTGTATTGGCTAAAACGACCTGGGAAAGAGACGCGTCAACCGCGCCTCCTGCCAGGATCGCACTATAAAAGTTTGTCTTTTTTACGGATAAGTTAGTGACGGTTACATTGACAGAATTCCAAAAAAGGGTTGATCCGGCTTCGAAGTCGCCGTTTGAAATAAGATTGGTAAACAATACGCTCATCGCTTTTTATACACTCCCTTCACACGTTGTAATGGTAGTAAATTCGAAAGAAGGCCATAGTGAACCGTACAGCTTTCCGAGGATAGATGTGTATTTTTGTTTTCACATTTTAGACACATTATTTTAAGCTTCTATTTAAGTGACGTTAAGCTGGAGTTATATGTGGGGGATTATCATTAGAATTTAAAAGTGTAGCATGAGGTGCGGGGAGACCGCTCCGCGAAGGTTTTGGGCTTCCGATCGCTGTTGACGCTTCTACAGCTCCAAATCCTCCGCTCCGCTGCTACCCGCTTCCCATGCAACATTTTGGGGTAGGGGAGCAGTAGGGAGAAGATTACGATAAAGGAAAGGGTGAAACATGTGCTCAAGGTGCAGCAAGTGAGCAAGTGGTATGAGGGCAACCGGGGCGTACATAAGCTGGATTTTGAAATGCAGCGCGGTGAAATTGTTGGTTTTCTGGGGCCGAATGGTGCGGGCAAAACGACGACGATGCGCATGATTACGGGGTATCTTCAGCCAATCGAGGGAGTGATTACGATTGATGGCATCCCGATTCAGGATAATGGCAGACAGGCCCGTTCCAAAATCGGTTATTTGCCGGAGACACCCCCTTTATATGGGGATATGTCCGTACAATCCTACTTAAAGTTTGTAGCTAGTATTCGGGACGTGCCTGCGAGAGAGCAGAAGCTGCGTATTTCGGAGATGATTTCCCGGCTGGGACTAAATGGGCGTGAAAAACAACTGGTCCGTAGTTTGTCCAAAGGGTATAAACAGCGCTTGGGACTGGCAGGAGCGATTATTCATAACCCGGATTTACTGGTGCTGGATGAGCCGACCTCGGGTTTGGACCCCAATCAGATTTTGGAGATTCGTCAGCTTATTCAGGAGATTGGTGAAAATCATACGGTATTGCTCAGCACGCATATTTTGCCTGAGGTGGACGCATTGTGCAATCGGGTTCTTATTATCCATGAAGGGGAACTGGTCATGGATGGGCGCCCTGACGCGCTCGGCGGTTCGATGGAAGATGGATTCAAGGTAAAGGTGGAGGTTAAGGGCGAGCGTGAGCAGGTGCTGAAGGTGCTGCGTGCTTGGGGAAAAGTAGAGGTTGAATCTTTGACGGCTACGCTGCCTCCAGCGAATATGAAGCAGACTGCTGCAGAGCAAGACCTGACCGGATTGCTACTCACAGGAGCTTCCGGTGAGGATTTTCGCGAAGAGCTGTTTTATGTGCTGTCTGGTGCGAAGCTTCCGATTTTGGAAATGAAAAAAGAAAGCCTTAGCTTGGAAAATATCTTCCAGCAGTTAACGACCCGCGAGACGGGAGAAGGTCAGGTCGGTGATCAAGCGGTTCATGACCTACATTCCTCGGAGAATGCAGCATCTGCGACTATCGTAGATCATGGAGAAGCTGCGTCCAGCGACGACAAGACTGAAGAAAACAAGGATACAGGAGGTAATCGGTCATGAGGCGTTTGTTCGCGGTCTGTCAAAAGGAGCTGCAAGCCTACCTGTGGACACCAACGACGTATTTTGCGCTTGCGGTGTACATGCTGCTGACGGGGTTACTTTTTTATACGAATTTTGTTATGTATCAGCCTAGTATTCTGGATTATCGGCTGGTACTCGGTGACACTTTGTCAATGCTGGTGTTCGTCGTCCCATTGCTCACGATGCGGCTGGTTGCGGAGGAATTCAGGCAAGGTACGGATGAACTGCTACTTACCTCACCTGTGAGTGTGACGGAAATGATTGTGGGTAAATTTTTGGCGTCGCTGGGCATGTTGCTCATTTTGGTGCTGTGCAGCCTGGCGTATCCGGTCGTGATGTCCTTTTATGGGTCGCTGGATTGGACGCTGGTATTTACATCTGTGATCGGTCTGTTTATGCTTGGCGCAGCCATGATGGCGATCGGCTTATTCGCTTCGACGCTTTCACAGCATCAGATGATGTCAGCGGTCGTCAGTTTTATTATTTTACTCGTGTTCTGGATGCTGGATTCGTTTGGTGGACAAACGGGTGCATCTGCGGCGGTACAGCAATGGCTCGAGCCTTTTTCACTAACCGCACGGTTTGACAGTTTCACCAAAGGATTGCTGAACGGAGCCGATGTGATGTACTACGTGACGGTGGCGGTGCTCTTTTTGCTATTCAGCATCCAAGTGGTTGAACGGAAACGGTGGAGGTAATGAATATGAAAAAATGGCTGGGTCATACAAATAGTGTGGTACTATCGGTTGCTGCTGTAGGTATTTTTATTTTGCTAACGTTATTTCTGCGTTCGCTGGGAGGCTTTCAACTGGATTTGACGGCAGGCAAGCAGTATACGCTGTCTGACCAGACGTTGACGACCATTCAGGGAGTAAAAGAAGACGTACGATTAATTGCTTTTACCGTATCTACTTCACAAAATCAGAAGCTGAACCGGGATGTTACGGATATGCTGAATGAATATGCCAAGCGTAACAACAAGCTCAAGGTCGAGCAGTACGATTTGAATCAGGAACCGGTGCTGGCCAAGCAATATGGTGTTACTGCAGCATCCATTGTGTTGGTGCAGGGAGAGAAGAAGCGGGTTATAGATATTGGGAGTCTATTTACGCAAGCGCAGGGGAGTGGCGAAGGGGCATACCAGTTTACCGGGGAAGAAAAGCTGACTAGTGGACTGCTGGGACTATCATCAACCCGTCAAGGGAAAGTGGTTTTTCTGACTGGACATGAGGAAATCCCTTTGTCCCAAATGGCCGAATTAAGCGGCTCACTGGCACAAGATAATGTGAAAACAGAGGAAGTGCAGCTCAATCAGGCGGGTAGCGTGCCCAAAGATGCGTCGGTATTGGCTATTGTTGGGCCAGAGCGGGATATCAGCGCAACGGAACTGAAGAGTATTCGTAAGTACCTGAATGATGGTGGAAAGCTTTTTATGGCGTTAGGCTTTCATCCGAACTTGGGGTCCGACTGGAAAAACCTTGACGCATTAGCGGCTGATTATGGGGTAAAGGATACTCATGCGATCGTGGTGGATCAGGAACAGACGAATACGCTTGGGCCTCTATGGACGGTTCCTACCTTCGGCAGTCACGCGATCACCGATAAGTTGGCGGCCTCCAATCTGTACCCGGTTCTTTCACTGTCTATTGCTTTGCAGGCAGGGGAGCAGAAGGATTGGAAGACGACGCTTCTGCTTAAATCTTCTGCAGCCAGCTATGGCGAAACGAATATCCAGGGGCTACTGAACAACGAAACGCAGAAGGATGACAAGGACCCGCAGGGGCCGCTTGATCTCGGTTACGCGGTAGAAGGGAAAGACGGTAAGCCCAAAGCTGTTATTCTCGGAACGTCGGCTCTCCTAAGCGACACCGAGATCAGTACGGGAGGCAATCGAGACTTTGTGCTGAACAGTCTCAATTATGTGCAGGAACACTCTGATGGGCTCACCATTCGTCCTCGTCAGGAGCAGGATTATAAGGTAACTTATTTGACTCCTGCACAAGCGAAAACAATATTGACCATATCTGTCATCGGATTGCCGTTGCTGTTCGCGGTAATCGGAATCTTATTATGGTGGAGGCGAAGAAGAGCATGAGAAAATGGATACCCACAGTGCTGCTGTTAGTTGTATTGGGAGCGGGTATAATTTATGCCAAGAGCCAAAACTTCTTTCGTGAATCAGCGCCGGCGGCTCGTCAGCTGGTTCAGATTACGCAAGGCGACATTACGTCTTTCGCGATAACAGGGAAGGACGGCAAGTCGGTGGAACTTGAACAACGTGATGGCAAATGGAGCATGAGCAAGCCACGGTCTTACCCGTTAAACAGATATACAATAGACAATTGGCTAATCGCGATTCAAAATGTAAAGTTGGGTGAAGTGGTGGAATCTTCTCCTGCAGACGTAGCCAAATATGGAATCAGCGCTACCAATGACCAGATTGAGATTAAGACCAAGAATGGTGACGTGCGTACCTTTGCCTTCGGTGAAACGTTGCCTTCCGGTGATGCTGTTTATGTATTATCAGACAAAAAAGAGATAGCTTCCGTACCTATAGATACACTTTCAAGTTTGCTGCTGGGTGCTGATGATTTTACAGATACAACGCCGTTCGATTGGGACGATACCAAGCTGAGCGGAATAGAGTGGGAAGGCCAGAATGCCTCATGGATGCTCAAATCCTCCGGGAACAGTGGAACCGGAGACGGTGCTTCCACATCTTGGACGCTGAACGGAAAGTCAGTAGCCAGTGACACGGCGACCTCCTTGTCCCAACAAATCAAAAGCCTGACCAGCAGTCAGGCCTTGCGCAAAGCCTCCGAGCTGAGCAAACCCGTCCACCGCTTTACGCTGAGCGTATCGCTGGATAAGGATGATTCCCAGCTGGTCTATCAGGGTTGGACGCTTAACGATGATCCAGATACCGTATGGGTCGTACCTCCACAAAGCAACTGGGCGTATGGTATGTCGATATCTGACGTGAACCGTATCGAACAGGATGGGCATAACCAGGCTCAGACTGGAAAATGATGATTAGAACATAGTCATGAACGGACAAAGAGGCTCCATCGGCGGATTACCGTCGGCTGGAGCTTCTTTGCGTTCGTTATTCATCAGGTCTGCTGTTTTTGGAAGAAGAGCTGTTACTATCGTTCAATTCCTTAATAACCTGAATCAGCTCATGAAGCGAGAGATCCAGCTTATCCAACTTTTCCTCCATCGTGTGCAGAATGTGCCTCAACAAAATAAAACAAAGTCCAGCCGGAAAGCCTACGTTGGTAACCAGAGAAAGAGCGTCATCCATTTGCAATGTATTCCCCCCTTTTTAGCCATATATAAAGGAAGGTAAATTAAAAGAACCGTATACAACTGAACGTAAAAATAGTATAATAAATAAGAACAAGTGTTCTGTTTTGGTTGTAAAATAGGTTTGCAAATTACCCTATAGTATGAGGATTTAGAAAAAGTCAAATCCAAAGAGAAAGGGTGATTTACTATGAATCAGTCTCAGCTAACATTGGTAGAACAATATCGAAAGAAGTTGTACCGCATTGCATGGAGAATCCAGTATCGTGCTCGGGTACAAACCAATCATGAATTCGTAATGGAAAAGAACGAAGCCGTCAGCACTCCATCTTTTACAGACTCTGTAAATTCTAACATGTACACACTACAGCTTATCAACTCTCTATCTTCTGAGATCGGAAAAATGATCATCTTTGACCTTTACATACTAGACAAAACCGAAGCACAGATTGCAAAAGAGTTGAAGCTATCCCAACAGGCGGTGAATAAATGGAAAAAGAAAATGCTCAAAGAGTTATTTCGGATGCTGAGTTTGTCCAATTACTCAAATTAGTACGAAGTGGAGATCAGGAAGCCATGTGTAGGATACTTCATTTGTTCGAGGAAGACATTCAGAAGACTAGTCGATATATTCGTATGTCCCGTGAAGATGCTGTCCAAAGTATTGTGACTGATTTTATAGAAGAACTGCGGCAAGAGTTAAAGACAGATCAATGAGCATTTTGCATAAATCCCAAGAGCGTTTTCAAGTCAGCAATATATAGATCGAAACGCTTTAGTTCGTCTATATATTGTACTTACGAGCGTTGGGAATCGAATTATGTAAAATGCTGAAATAGAAAAAGTGGACAATGGATATAGCCTTGTCTATCCTTATCGGTAGGTTTAACTTATTTAACGGAGGACTTATAAGTTTATGAGTGATAACAGGACTTCTTTTGAAAAAAATATGAAGATGTATCCAGTCAACAGTATTCGTTCCAATGTCATCATTCTTGTTTTATTACTGTTAGATCTGTTTTTGATTATCCCCTTAGTGGGAAATCCCTACATTGCAGTTTACGTTTATGTACTGATGCCACCGATTGTTATGATAAACATTTGGGCCCTTGTACTGGTCATCATGCCACGAAAATTGCAGTTGAATTACATTTTATTCCGCGGTGTATTTGGTTTGGTTTGTTCTATTGGCTTTATGATTATGACACAAAAGTTTGCTTATGGCATGTTGGGTCTGGATACTCCATGGTATTTTATAGGTTCTTTTGCCCTTTATGGAGTCGCCTTGTATTACTATATAAAATATGATTTGGCGAAATTCAAAGATCCTTCAAATCATAAGAAAAAACCAAAAGTTAAGAAAAAAAACAAGCGAGAGTCTGTAGTAACTATTACCACATTTACTGGGGCTGGTTATCTGATAGCTAATCTTTCCCTCGGATTTGCTACACAACAATTAGTAGCCACAGTATTGATGAGTGTATACTCTATGCTGGCATTTGTTCTTTTTCATTTTATTATGGAGTTACACCGCTACTATTGGCTTAATAAGCTGAAAAATCAGACAACGGATTGAACACAACGAATGAATTACAAAGTATTTCCTCTATCAAGATGTTTTGCAATGATAAAACAGCCTTCAAACGCCCAAACTATAATGGGTGTTCGCAGGCTTTTTAGGTTGTGGATTTATTTAGTCAACATACTTGTTACCGTCAGCATCAATATAAATGGATTGAACAGCTGTGCGGCGGTACGGATATCCTGCCTCTGTGGTGCCGTTAATTTCATAGGTTATAGAATAAATGCCAGGCTTGTCCGCTTTGGAAAGCTCAATTTGTCCGGTAGGGTTAACGGTTTTTTGCTGTAACGTCAGACCCTTGGATGCAGAAGTGATTCCTTGTTGCGGATCACCGTAATATTGAACCTGATAGGTGACTTGTGTAACGCTGTCCGGGGAGTCCTGTGGTTCCAGATTCAGTTTCGGACCTACTGCATTCAGATTGTATTTCAGCTCAGGAACCTGAACAGCCTGGTAGCGGGCAATCAGGAGATAGGCCCCTTTATCTGGAATCATGGCGTTCAGCTTATACATGCCCGGTTTTGGATTTGTAATAACTGCACTATGATGCCAGGCACCAGCAAAAATTTCGTCATCATAACCTGCATTCAGACTAACAATTTCGCTAGTACCGTCAGGCTTGGTCAGTTCAAGCTTGCTCACACGCTTATCGCTGATCCAGTCCAGTTCAATGGATTTGACACCATTTTCAACAGTGAGGGTTTCTGAGGCTTTTCCATTATAATCGCCGCCTCGGATAAAGTAGGAATTGTCGATTCCACCGTAGGTGGATTGTGAAGCGGAAGCCGTCAAAGAAGATGCTGAAAGTGCTTCAGTTTCTTGATTCAATGCTGGAGTGTTCGCTTGGAGGTAGGGTTGGATCAGGGAGAAGACGTGAGAGCCGGTACGAACTTTGGCATGATTCCAAGGGCCGACTTTGACTATACGTCCACCGGGAAGCTTTGCGTTGTCGACTGTGACCACTCCATCATTCTTGCCAAAGGATGAGAGGTAAAGTCCACCCAGTATGTAGGAAGCGGTGCCGTCAGACCAGTTATCACCAGCAAACGTGAAAAACGGAATTGTAGTCGCGTTGCTGAGTGTATCGGTCTTGGATCGGAAATACTTCATATAAGATGTTTGTAAAGTAGAGGTACCGGGATTCTGTGAGCCGACGATATCTGCCAGCCATCCGGCCCAGCTACTGTAGGCGAGATCTGCAAGTTGTGAGCCATGATGGGGACTGCTGAGGGTGATGACACGTTGTACATAGGGAGCGGCTCCGTTATATACGAGAGCGGTTTGAGTATCCACTCCACCTTTGCTGTGGGCGATGACGATGAGCTTTTTTCCAAAGTGATTACTAATTGCTTTAATTTTGTCGGCTAGAAGCTTACCATTGTCCCACATATCCTGGGATGTACCATTTGTATCGTAAAGATTAACGGTGGCCGTCTGGTATCCGGCGTCACGTGCGTGCTGAAGCATATCGTTGTTATTCTTGGTCCAGACTTCGGCGCTACTGTTCAAACCATGTACAAACAATAGTGCCGGCTTGGCAGGATCAACGCGATCAGGTGGCGGGCCTTCTGCCCAGCTTCCGGCGGGATCTTTCGGGGGTTGGGGTGTAGTGGAGCCTGCAAAAGCGCCGACGGGAACAAGAGCGACAGATAACACAAAAATAAGCATCAAAACGGTGATCTTTTTCAAACTTGAAATCCTCCTTTTTGTAAAATAAAGTATTTTTCAAGCTTATTATACATGCCATCTTGTGGTAAATCATCAATTGTATTTCATATTTACATTAAAATTTTATTTTTTTAGTCATTTTTTAGTCAGGATATCCCTATGATTCATGGCGCATGCTAATCTCGTCACACATTTTATATGTATGGAGGATGAGTTCATGCCAGTAACTAAGAAGGTCATCAGTTTTACGATTTCTGCTGCTTTACTCGCCAGCATGGCTGCTTTGACTGGATGTGGGGAAGCAGATAATCGTAACGTCCGCACGAACAATACCCGTTACAATGCACAGAACACACAGATGGATGGTGTGAACCGTTTCGGGGTCAAGTCCAATGGTATGGACGGAATGCGGCTGAATGAAAATGCCAACGGAAATGGAAACCGTGTCGGTAATCTGCGTGTAGATCGTTCCCTATCTAATCGCATATCTGAGCTGCCGGATGTAAAATCAGCGACGGTACTGGTTGGTGAACGTAATGCCTATGTAGCGGTTTCCTTGAATGATCAAGGAAACGGAACAGGTGTCGGTACTCCGAGCGTCAACGGTACTGAGCGTAACAGGAATGTACCGGGTGTGAATGGTGTGAATGGTGTAAATGGTACTAGAGGGAACCGTACTACGGATACTACAACGCCAGGAATGACTGACAATGGTGTTACCGGGATTGGAACACCTGCGCGTCGTGATGATGGTTTGTTCGGTACGATGGGTACAGGCTCGTACGGTATGTTGCGTGGCTTGACGGACAACAATCGTACAGATAACACTAATACCACAATTGAGGGAGCAAGAACTGCATACGAACCAAGTGATGAAGTCAAGAGCCGTATTGCTAACAAAGTTAAGCAATTTGCACCTTCGATTGAACAGGTGTATGTATCGGCTAACCCGGACTTTATCAAACAAACCACTGACTTTTCACGCAGTGTGCAAAATGGTCGTCCGATCAGAGGCTTGAGCAATGAAATGGTGGATGTGATTGAACGTGTATTCCCGACGTCTGCGGCAGATACAAACCGTCCAATGGAAAATACACCACCCACACGCCCACAAAATTATACGCCCGCGCCGATGAATCATCGCTAATTCAAACCCTATATGTGTGCAATGCCAAAGAAAGAGCTATCCATCTCGGCGAATACGCCTGGTGGATAGCTCTTTGGTTTCGGGGAATTATATAACTATAACTGAATTATTTGCGCAGCCCTTTAATCCACACGCCTTGCAGCTTTAAGTCTGCATCCAGTAAGAGGATGTCTGCTTGTTTACCTGCTTCAAGCGAACCTGTACGATAAGCAATGTTTAGGGATCGAGCCGGATTCAGGCTGGCAATTTGTGATGCCTCGGGAATACTCATGCCTACATGTTGAACCAGATAGCGGAAACCTTCAATCATCGTTAATGTGCTTCCCGCTAATGTGACTCCATCCTCCAATCGTGCTATACTGCCCTGCACGATTACTGGCAAATCGCCGAGCGTATAATGCCCGTCTTCCAGCCCGGTAGCAGACATGGCATCGGTGATGAGAATGAGATTATGATCCTGCTTTAACTTGGCGAGCAGGGAAATGACGGCGGGATGCACATGAATGCCGTCCGCGATGATTTCCGCTTCAATGCGTGGATCAGCGAGTACAGCTCCGGCAGCTCCCGGCTTGCGGTGATGCAGCGGAGTCATGGCATTAAAGGCGTGCACTGCGTGGTTCAGTCCCGCCGTCGCTGCCTGTTCAACCTCTTCATACGTGGCATCCGTATGACCGAGAGCAGCGGTAATGCCATGGCTTCGCAGCCATGCGATTAGCTCCAGCGCGCCTTTTTGTTCGGGCGCAAGCGTGAGCTGACGAACAAGGCCCGGGTAGCGCTGCTCCCATTCTGCCATCCATGCGAGATTCGGTGGCACGATATGTTCCGGGTTTTGCGCTCCCGGCCAGTTCGGACTGATGAATGGCCCTTCCAGATGCACGCCTTCCAACTGAGCATGGGGCATGGGTAGTGCCATGTATGCGTGAACTTCTCTCAATACCCGGTCGATTCGTTCCTTGGGCGCGGTCATGGTGGTAGCCAGCATAGCCGTCGTTCCGTGCGAACTGTGAAAGGAGGTAATCGTATCCAGCACCCTCGGATCGGAGTCCATAAAGTCCTCACCGTTACCGCCGTGAACATGAATATCAATAAAGCCTGGAAGCAGATAGCCTCCTTCCAGACGTACAATTTTTGCTGCTTTCGCTGCGCTTTCTTCCTGATTTGCCAAGACTACTGATGTCCAATCAACGGGCAAATCCTCCTCTGAACCAGCGTATACAATGGATTGTCCCTCAATGATGACAACCCCGTTTTCAATGATGTCATTGCCAACGACGACTTGCCCATACAGTAGCTGGGGTATGTTACCACTCATTTCATCTGACTTCAATTGAACCATCCTCCTGCTTCCTGATCTAGTAAGACAAGCACGTTGGGATGGCATTGCAGCAGGGAAGCCGGACACTCAGTCGTGACGGGTCCAGTTAAAGCCTGCTTTATAATGTCGGCCTTATCCGCACCAAAAGCCACCAGTATAATTTGCTTCGCCTTAAGAATCGTGCCTACTCCCATCGTAACTGCTTGCCGGGGTACAGCATCTATATCGCCAAAAAATCGGGCATTCGCCGAGCGCGTTCTATCTTTCAAATCTACAACATGTGTGGCTCCAGTCAAGCTGTGACCGGGTTCATTAAAGCCGATATGGCCGTTATGACCAATGCCAAGCAATTGGAGATCCACGGGTCCATGATCCAGAATGGCCTGTTCGTGCGCTGCACATTCTGCTGCCAGATCTAGTGCATTCCCGTCAGGGACGCGTGTATGGGACATAGGAATGTCGATATGCTGAAACAAGTGCTCATTCATAAAGCTTCGATAGCTCTGCGGATGTTCTGGGGGAAGACCAACGTATTCATCAAGATTCACGGAATAGGCTCGTGCAAAGCTGACCTGTCCCTTGCGGTACATATCTGCAAGATGTCGGTAAATGCCAATCGGCGTACTACCGGTGGCCAGGCCAAGCATGGCCTGTGGTTTGGACAGCAACAAGCTGGTGATCACAGCGGCGGCAGTAGCGTTCAGGTCTTCACGGCTGTTCAAAATGCGTATGTTCATCTTTAGTGACCCCCTGGTTGTTTTTTGAGCTTGCTCACTTGTTGATATGAACCTTCCAATCTCGGAATATATTTGTCAAAATCCGCGCTTACCATACCTGTAAACAGGATATCTATGATATGAAGCTGGGCGATGCGGGAGGCCATGTCTCCACGTCGCATTCCCTCCTCCAATGAGGAGGAAAAAAGCGCAATATCCGCAAGGCTTGCCAGCGTATTGTTCCCGAAGGAGGTCAGGGATAATGTCTTGGCCCCCTGTTCCTTTGCGCAACGTAGAGCCGCAATTGTTTCCTGGGTTTCCCCTGAATAAGAGACGGCAAAGGCGACATCTTTGGCTCCGAGTGAGGAGGCAGAGGTAATCTGCATGTGCGAATCCGCGAAGGCGGTGCTATTCTTGCCAATACGGATGAGCTTTTGGTAAAAATCCTGCGCCACAATCGAGGATGTCGCCATCCCATAGAGATCAATGCGGCTTGTGGCTGACAGCCATGTAATGGCCTGCTCCAGCTTGTCGAAATCCAGCAGTCGGGTCGTGTCCGCAATGGATGCGGTATGGTTCGCCTGAATAGCCTGCACGATACGTGAAAGTGAATTTCCGGCCACAATGTCCTGATAGGATTCTTCACCATTACGGTTTGAATGGGACAACTCGGCGGCCAGCTTCATTTTGAAATCGGGATAGCCTTTAAAATGCAGTGATTTGCAAAACCGCGTAATGGTCGCCGCACTCACACCACAACGCTCTGACAGCTCCCGAATACCCAGATGCAGCACATTTTCCGGGGATTGCAGGATGGATTCCGCCAGTTTGCGCTCTTGTACGGGAAGCTGCTCCAGTCTGTGGGCTAATGTATGAAGAATGGGGGACATGAGCTATGCTCCTTTGGCTGTAGAGTGTTTGAATGAAAAAAATTTTCTTTTAAATATATAAAATGAAGAAAAACATTTTCGCGTTTATTGTAAAATAATTCTGCCCTTCATGCAAGAGATGTGAGGAGGATTTTTATTCGATTTTACGAAAAAATAGCCTGCGAAAATTGTGGAAATTATCATACATTAATTTACATATTACAAGTTTTATTTACAAAACAACCTATTGACTTGTCTCTTCATTGGAGGAGTATAATTGAATAAAGTTCCAGTGAAGGAATTTTTCTAGGAGCTTTGCAGAGGGCATCATTGGGCGGAACGAACAGAATCTCATTCACAAGGAGGAGTTTGCTATGCAAAGCCAAGTGATTGAAATGATCAGCGCGGTCAAAGAAGATCCTGAACTGGTCGCTAAGCTGGATGGACATTCGGACATTATTCATGATGCGGGACTGGATTCGCTGCAGTTGGTTCATTTCATGCTGCAAGTGGAGGATGCGTTTGATGTGGAAATTGATTTTGATTCCTTTGAGCTAGAGCATTTGAGCTCGGTAGATGCGTTCTGCAGCTACATTCAGGGGATCAGCGATGCGGAACAAGCGCCGCACCTGGAGGGAATGGAGACGGTCTGACGTACAGCTTGGTACATGTGCCTGAAAATCCATTAAACGAGGTGTTAGCATGCAGCCCAAAAGCAATGTGCTGATTGATGAGAAAGCGTTCAAGCTCATCAAGCGCAACCTGAAAAACGCTTCTGTGTCTTACCGTAACGCAACACAGGACCCGGCTTTCAAAACGGACATGCCCCAGACGATCGGTATTAAGCTGACCAACCGCTGCAACCTGAGATGTACACACTGCTTTGAATGGAACGAGGAAGGCTACCATCACCAAATGGATAAAGAAGAGCAAAACATGGATCTTGCTCCAGACATGCTCCGGCAGATTTTGAGTGAAACCAAGGAAGTCAAGTCCCGGCTGTACATGTGGGGCGGTGAACCGATGTTTCATCGGCGTTTTGATGAAATTCTGGACGTGCTAGCGGAAGATCGGCGCGAAATGACCTTTTGTACAAATGGATTACTCATTGATAAATATTTGGACCGGATTTTGGATTTGTCCGAAAATCTGGAGTTGTTAATAGCGATTGAAGGTTTTGAAAGAGAACACGACCTAATTCGCGGTAAAGGCACCTTTCAAAAAACAATGCGGCAGATGGATAAGCTGATTGAACTGCGCGACCAGGGATTGTACAAGGGACGGGTAACTGTCCATGCGGTCATTAACGATAACATGATCGGACGGATGTACGAATTTCTGCAAATGCTGGAGGACAAGAGGCTGGATCTGGTGCTGCTGACGTTCCCCTGGTACATTTCCAAAGAAACCTCCCTCAAAATGGATGAATATTTTACACGTAATTTCTCCTGGCTCCGACAACTTGAAGAAAAAAATATTAGTAGCTGGCATGCTTTCAAATATAAAATCAACCCGGATAACATCGACCCTCTGATGCAGGAATTGCAGCGGATCAATGAGCGGGTATGGAACATTCGCGTGCGCTATCAACCCGGCTTGGATTATGAGGAAATTGATAAATTTATACATGGCGAGGAAATGGTCAGCCGTTGTTCCAATCATTGCTTGGCGCTCACCTCCAGAACGGATATTTTACCGGACGGAAAGGTCATGCCTTGCAAATTTTTCAGCGAGTTCACGATTGGAAGCTTGCGTGAGCACAGTCTGAAGGAAATATGGAATTCGGATGCGTATGAGAAAACCCGTCAAAAGATTAATCATGAAGGATTGACGCCGGTGTGCTCCAAATGCAGCGTATTGTATCTGCACGGGGCAGGCTCTCTGAAATACATTTAGTTTTCTATGGATGTTGTTTGTTACTGGATGGAAGAGAGAGGGATGATGACAAGACGTGACGACTAAAACCATTAACCTTGTGGAAGCGCTTGCTCATGAACGGGATCATGGGGTCCTGATTTGGCTGTTTAATATTGGCGCAGAGCAAGTGTGGCATCCATCCCCCCGTAAGGGGGGCATGGTAGACCGTGATGAACAGCAGGTCGTAAACCGGATGGAGGAAATGAATCTCCTGCTATGCCGAAGTCAGGATGTCATTGTACTTCGGGAACAGCCGGATGAGGCTTTTCTCGACATGCTTCAGCGGTTGGGCTTTAGCCTGCCGCGTATTGAGGTGCCGGAGCCTTCTGATCCGCTAACGCCGATTTCAGAACTGGTGCTGGCGGACGAGGCGCTTTTGGCACGACTACGCACGGTTGCGGATGCAGGCCACAGCAGCGGCGGTGCCAAAGCGTGGCTCGTTCCATATGCGGTCACACCGCAGGAGGAAGCGATTGCGGAGTGTTGCGGGCTGGAGCTGATCGGCGCTCCATCCGCGGTCAGCGCTCAGGTGAATGATAAAATATTCAGCCGCCTGACCGCGCAAAAGCTTGGTTTTGCTGTCAGCGAAGGCGCCGTATGTGCAGACGAATCGGCGATCCGCAGGGAGTGTGCCAGACTAGCTGACTTATCGGATGGACCTGTGAAGCTGATTATCAAGCAGCCGCACGGTGCCTCGGGACAAGGCATGTATATGCTGGACGAGCTGTCCAAGCTGGACACGCTGCTGAGTGTGATGAGGCGCTTTGGCGGCTCGTCGCCATCTTCCGGCGGCTGGCTGGTGGAGCGCTGGCACAATAAGCAGATGGATCTGAACTACCAGCTCTGCATTGACGAGGGCGGTGGTGTGACGATGTTTTCGCTAAAAAGGCAAAACGTGGACGGCACCGTATATATCGGATCTCAAGTGCCGGCTGAGATTGGTGATGCGCTGGAAGAAGAAGTGAGACGTTGCGCCTATCAGCTGGGTACGTATCTCTATTCCATTGGGTACACAGGAATGGCCTCTATTGACGGTTTTGTTGACGAAGAAGGTTTGCTGGTTCCAGTAATTGAGATTAACGGCAGATTTACATTGTCTACCTATATCTCGTTCCTGTCGTCCGTCTTGGGAGAACAGCATAAAACATTGTCCCGTTATTACCGCAACGTTACCGCCACACCCCTCACTTACAGCCGCTTGTGCGGGTTGCTCGCGGAGGAAGGCTTGCTCTATACGCCGGAACGGCCTGAAGGAGTGTTTGTGTATACGGCGGGTACATTATCCGGTATTCCTGTGAAGCGGGGCTATGTGAACCGGATTTTCACACTTATTTTGGCAGACAGCTGGCAGGAAGCCGAAGCTTATGCGCACAAATTGGAAGGTATCATTGCTGGATTAGGATGCTCATAAATTGGAGGGAATCTAGGATGAAAACAGATGTATACCATGTAGTACCCTTGCTGGAAAAGATTTTGAAGCTGGCTCCGGGCGAGCTGGAACAATTGACTCCGGATCAGGATCTGCGAACCTTGGGGCTGAATTCCCTATCCGCTGTTGAATTAATTGTAGAGTTGGAAAATGAGCTTGATATTACGATGGAGGACGACGATTTGGTGCTGGAGCATCTATCTACACTGCAAGGCATTGAGCGTCTGCTGGGCAAATATGCATAAGGGCGCTGAAAAGATAAGACCTATGCAGGAATCCGGTATGGGGACCCGTAATGATTCCGTTGTTGACTATGGTGCTGAAGAAGCAGCAAACGCTCTTCCAGGGAAACATTGTGTATATTCTTCCCTGCGTACTTCATTGCGGAGGTACGGAGTGAACATGGCAGAATCCGAGCTATTCATGCTGTGTGGGAGTATGTGCGCGGAGTATAGTGGAGATTTGAAGCGCTTCGGACCCGAGAAATATCCGGAACAGCTTCAAGAAATGGCGGCCAGTGGTGGACCTGTTATTCAGGTAGAACCGTGGGTCGCTGGTGTCAGCGATGAAACCGACCTGTTGCGGGTACTCACATCAGGCTATGGCACGATGCTGCATACGTCGAGCACCGCTTTAACCTATCACGATGTATATGTGAAAAATTACCCAAGGGGTCATGTGATTGAGTTGTGCGGGTTGGACTTGCAAGAGCGGACGGCACAGGTGAATGATAGCTTCCTGCTCGATTCCTCGGGACATGCCATGACTTATGTGGGCTCGGCCCGGCTCGACGATTTGATGCAGGGCATTATTGAGTATGCATGGCTGGTGGAGCAGCCTGCCCCGCTTTCGCCAAGTGAGTTGCATGCTGCGTGTGCTTACCATATTCGTCAGTATGTGACTGGACACGAAGCCATCTGGAGAGGCGTGCCTTCGTCTAATGAGTCGGAAAATGTTGCAACAGGCAAGCAGATCAAGCGGGGAGATGAGGGTTACCGGGCATTTGTCGGTGACTTCCGCCTGTTGGCAGACATGGAGGATCAGGAGTTTCGGACGTACTGTCATGAAATCTATTACAATCTGCGATTGGGTAGTGCTCTTCATTTGACGGATTACACGGCTGATTATTGCCTGCTGCATCAAGCTACTCTAGGGCCGCAAACACAGCATGTGATTGAATTGGCACAGGCGCTGCACGCGGATTGGCACAAGCTCAATCTGCATATTTACAAAACAGGTCTTCAACTGCGCAAGCATCGGATGCCTGAGATTACGGAACGAGCTCTACATTTGATTGAAAGACAGCGGCATATGCTGGAGGAACTGATGATTTTAGCGGAGCAAGCAGCCGAGTAGTTCAAAGCATTCGGTCGTATCAGGCACGTTCATCCAGGTGTCACGCACAGAGGAAAGAGGAGGGGAATTGATTGCCGTCCATTACATTGAACCAATTGTCGAAAACGTTTACGTACTACAAAAAGGAGCCGGGCGTGCGCAAATCGTTACAAAACCTGTTCAAGCGTGAGAAGCTGACCAAGGAGGCTGTGCAAAATGTCAGCTTCAGCATTGAGGAAGGTGAAATTGTCGGGTTTCTCGGTCCGAATGGGGCGGGCAAAACAACGACGCTCAAAATGCTGTCCGGCATTCTTCATCCCACTGACGGGGAGGCATCGGTACTCGGCTTTACCCCGTGGAAGCGACAAAAAGAGTTTAAACGTCAGTTTTCCATCGTGATGGGACAGAAAAACCAGCTTTGGTGGGATTTGCCTGCAAGCGAGTCGTTTGAGCTGAACAAGCTTATCTATGAAATCGATGAAAATCGTTATAAAGAGGCGCTGGATGAGCTGGTCACTCTGCTTGGGGTAGAGGAGCAGCTTCATGTGCAGGTTCGGCGGCTATCTCTCGGCGAGCGTATGAAAATGGAACTGATCGCCGCGCTTCTGCACCGTCCACGGGTCATTTTGCTGGATGAGCCGACCATCGGACTGGACCTTGTTTCTCAGCGGCGGATTCGTGAGTTTTTCAAAGCCTATAACCGTACGCATCGGACGACCATCCTGCTGACAAGCCACTACATGAAGGACATTGAGGATTTATGCAGTAGATCCATCATTATCAGCGGGGGCAGATTGGTTTATGACGGAGACTTGCACAAAGTGAATGAGGTCATCGGTGCTCGTAAATTGCTCAAGGTTCGACTGGAGACCCCCGTATCTAACCTGACGTTGGCGGGACTCGGCAAACTTCGCTCCAACTCGGAACTGGAGGCAGTATTTGAGCTGGATGCAGAAGATACCTTGGCTTGGTCCAAAAAGATTTTGGATGCACTGCCTGTCGTTGATTTTACGATTGAGGACGTCCCACTGGAAGAGGGGATAGCCAATTTGTACGATGGGGGCAGGCTGGCCGATGCGAAATAACAAATATGTGAAAGTACTCCAGCTTGGCATGCAAAATGAAATGGAGTATCGGGCCAATTACTGGCTCCAGATGGCAGGATTTATGCTGCCGATCATGACGCAAATTTTTCTCTGGCTTGCAGTATTCGGTTCTTCGGGACAAGCAAGAGTGCTGGGCTACTCTCTGTCGGAAATGCTGGTGTATGTGGTTATGGCGGGAGTAACCGGAAAACTGATTGCCACGGGCTTTGAATACGAAATTGCTACAGATATCAAGGAAGGCGGACTGGCAAAATTCATGGTACAGCCTGTGCATTATTTTGCTTACCGTTTTTGCCGATTTATCGGAGGCAAAGTAGTACAGTCCGCAGTAGTGCTGTTGGCGGCTGCTATTCTGCTGTTATGTCTTAGCCTGGAAGGGAAAATTAGCTTCGGGCTGTCGTATATCCTGCTTTACATATTGGCGTTGCCGGGAGCGCTTGTGCTTAATTTTGTGGTCTATTACGCGCTGAGCGGCATAGCCTTTTGGGTGACGGAATCGGCGGGACTATTTTATACGCTCTCGCTTGTCATTTATGTAGCTAGCGGTACCGTATTTCCGCTGACGATTTTTGGAGACGTTTTGGCCCGCTTGTTCAGTTTGCTACCTTTCAGCTATACCGTATTTTTTCCGGTAAATGCGTTGACGGGCAAGCTGACTGTACTGGAAGCCGCTGAAGGCATTGGCGTGCAATGGCTCTGGATTGTAGTGCTGACGGCCGTATCACGCTGGGTGTGGCAAGCCGGGGTCAAACGCTTTGTCTCGGTGGGGGGTTAACATGAAAAATGTTTTCCGAAACGTTGGGCGCTACATCAGACTGTACTGGAAGTTTGTCCAGTTTTCCGTCATGTCGCAGATGGAATATCGTATTAATTTTATAACTGCGTTCCTGGTTGAAACGGCTTATTTGCTCATCAAGCTGCTGTACGCTTCGGTTCCATACCGGGCCGGGACGGACATTAACGGCTGGTCTCCTGACGCCATGCTGTTATATATCGGCGTGTTTACGATGATGAGCGGATTTTACAGTGGATTGTTCTACAGTAATTTTACAAGCCTGCCCGACAAAATTCGTACCGGCTCACTGGATGTGCTCATGACCAAACCGGTGTCGCTGCAATTTATGGTGACACTGCGTCAGTTTGAACTGGGCTATACCGTGCCGAATGTAGTTGGTGGCGGAATTATGACGGGGATCGGCTGGTACCGAGTCGGATTACCGTTTAATTTGGAAACCGTAGGAGGGTTCTCTGTGCTGCTCGGATGCGGAGTACTTACGGCATACTCCGTGTTTTTGCTGCCCCAACTACTGGCCTTCTGGATTATCCGCACGAACGGCATCACGGAGCTGTCCAACAGCATTTTCGAGACGAACTATGTGCCGATGGCCGTGTACAGTAACCTGATTCAGCGTATCGGTTTGTTCGTGCTTCCGGTGTTTGTCATTTGTAATTTCCCGCCCATGTTCATTCTCGGCAAAATGGAACCCGGTTTGATTGTATGGGCATTTCTCGCACCTCTCTGGCTGCTGGCGATCATCCGCTTGATATGGCAATTTGCTCTGCGTGACTATACGAGCGCGAGCCAGTAGCACTACCGTGTAGTAGCTAATATGAAGCAGGAAAGGAAGCGAATCATATGAATGCGATACCGAACCAGCGTCATTTGTATATGGGAACGTTCGAAGCGGAGGTTTACTGGCGAGATGCCCAGTTAGCTTCCCTGCCAGCCCTGCCTGACCGGGCTTCTTCTGCGATAGTAGCGGCCATGGATGAACTGCTGTTCAGCTTTTGCCAGCCGGGAGATGCGTTATTGACCCGTTATGCCATTTCGCCAGTACATCGTCAGTATATCGCGCAGTTGGGCTTTCATCCGGCTGTAAACGAACGGGATTTGACCGATGGAATGGAGCAAGCGGGCAATGTGTCGGCCGCTTCCGTTTTTGAGCTGCTGGGCAGTCGCAAGGCCGATGCCGGAGCGGGTTTTCCTCAACTGGAAGGTTGTGTGCTTAGCCCGTTTGCGGGTTTGCCGCATGTGGAGGAGGCTGCACGGGCCTGGGGAATAACACTGCATCAGCCACCGCTGGAAACGATTCGCAAGGTAAATGCCAAAACCTATTCCTCTGATCTAAAACGCAATCTCGGTTTGCGCAACCCGGGCTATATTGTGACTTCGTTTGCAGATGTGGCAGAGGCGGGGCGTAAGCTTCTGCGGGATGGAAGCTTTTTAATCAAGGATGATTTTGGCGTATCGGGCAAAGGAAACCTGCACATTACCTCGACGCAAATGCTGGACCGGATCGTATCGTATTTGCGTGGACAGGAGCGCAAAGGCAAACGGGTGCTGTTTCTTCTGGAGCCTTTTCTGGAGAAAGAGCAGGATTTTTCATGCCAATTTACGATTGATGATGATGGAAGTGTCGATATCATATCTGTGCAATGGCTGGCTAACACTCAATTCGCCTATCGGGAATCCTTGTCACCGGACGGGGCTTTTTTGGAACGGCTGGAGCGCGAGGGCTATTTTAGCTTAATGCAGGACGTGGGGCGGCAATTGTATCAGGATGGATATTACGGCGATGTTTGCATTGACTCTATGACACTTCGTGGTGGGAAGCTGGAGCCCATTATCGAAATTAATGCCAGAAAGTCGATGAGTTTGATCAAGCATCAGCTCGATACCTTTCTGGCCGGGAAAAATATGCGTGGCACGCTGACGAATTATTCGCTGTCCCATGATGGCAGTCTATGCTATGAAGAACTGCTGGAAGGGCTGAAAGGTGAAGGATTGCTGTTCACAGGTGAACGTGAGGAAGGTGTCATGCCTCTAGGTGCCAATACATTATATGTAAACACAGGTGGACGAGATGGCGAGAACAAGATTGTAGGCCATACAAGCACGCCAAGCAGAAATGCAACCGGGCGCGGAGGCAGATCGTCTGCCAGGCAGGTTCGTGTGAGCGGAATTAGTGCTGGTGATGGTGGATCAGAAGGGAACGGCGTGGGTAAGCCGGACTTGAGTGGTAAAAAAGAAGCTACTGGAAGCGAACGGGCACGAGGCAAGGGTCGTCTTTATTTGGAACTGGTTGCTGCGGGTGATGAAGAGAAAATGCGATTGACTACAAAGCTGGAGCGTTTTTTGGCAGAGCGTCATTTTACAGTGCTGAATTAAACGGGAGGCGTATGAGCATGCGTAAGAGTACGGATAAGCTTATGAAGGTCACGATTTTGTGTTCCGGTTTCGGATTGGGCTTTTATACCCCCGGCTTGTTGTTGCAAGCGGGTCTTCGCAGGCTGGGCGTGGATACGGCGATTCATGTATTTGAAAATGTGCTGCCAGAATCGGCCCGTCTCAAGGTCGATAAAAGCCGCAAAGCTTACCATGACAATTTTGCGGTGGCCTTAATGTCACAAAAGGTTCCGCAGGATATGCGTAATTCACTGGATCTCGCTGCGATGGAAGTGCTGCTGAACCAATGGATGGAGGAGGATCGGCGGTATTTTATATGCTTATCCGGTCATTGGATGTATGTACTGGAGGAGTATCGCAAGCGCAGAGAACCGGAGTCGGTGCATGTGGACATCGTGTACATGGATTCGACACCTTCTCCTTCCTGGAAAAATCTAGCCAAGCATAACCCACGTTTTGCGGATGGCTGTGGAGAAATGACCTTTTTTGAAAATGATAAGAATAGAGTCAGCCACTATATTGATGTACCGGCCGTGGAGTATGTACCGTTTGAAGCACGGCAATCCCGCTTGTTCGTACATGGCGGCGGTTGGGGAATGGGGACATACCGTGACAAGGTTGGACGGCTGGAAGAAGCGGGCTGGGAGCTGGATCTGCTGTTGTATGATCAGGATCAACCGGATGAACAGCGGGATAGTATACGCTATTTTCAGATGGATCCGCAGTGGAGGACATGGCAGCGTAATGAAGCCGGGGAGCATACATTTCCGCCTTTCGGAGAGGTGAAAAAGGGCGAGAAGACAGTGTATCAGGTCGGACCGGATTACCATAACATGCTGGACCAAGCATGTCGTGTCCAGGCCATTGTCAGCAAGCCAGGTGGTGGAAGCCTGACCGATTCGTTCGCTACAGCCACTCCACTCATTATGCTGGAGCCATTTGGTGTGCATGAAAAGCATAATGCAGATCTATGGGAACGGCTGGGACTTGGTATGCGGTACGATACGTGGATACAAACCTATGACGGCAGTGCTCAGATCCTGGAGGATATGCATCGCAGGATCGTAGAGCTGCGTAGTCGAACGCCGCGTTATATAGAGTCCTATGTGAATAGCATCCAAATGCCAGCAGGCTCACCGGGAATGGAGCAGGGGTCATGAACGCTGCCGCCGCTGCGCAAGAGCCTGCGATGCGAGATATTCGCTTTGGGATCATTGGCTGTTCTGCCATTGCTCCCCGTGCGTTGCTGGAACCGATCCGACATGTTGCAGGAGCACGCGTGACCGCGCTTGCGAACCGCACGGTTGCCAAGGCAGGAGAAATGGCAGATCGTTTTGGCGTCAGTGTCGTTTATCGGCATGCTGAGGATATGCTAAAGGACCCGGAGATCGACGCTGTATATATTGCGCTCAGCAACGACTTACATGCCGAGTGGATTGGCAAAGCACTACGGGCTCATAAGCATGTGCTGGTGGAAAAGCCGTTATGCCTGAATACGGCTGATCTGGCTCCCTTGGCAGCGACAGTCGAGCAGAGCAGCGCTTACCTGCTGGAGGGAGTCATGGTACAGCATCACCCTTGGCAGCGTGAGCTGCGAAGGATCGTAGAATCGGGGCGTTATGGTCGTTTATGCTCCATAGAGACGAGTCTATGCATTCCGGCAAAAGAAGGGCATGCGGACAATTACAGATCCCGACCGGAGCAGGGTGGGGGATGCTTTTGGGACTTGGGCGTGTACTGGCTCCAGTTACTTCAGGCCGTCATTGGATTAGAGCAGGCGGAATTCCACAGTCAATCGGATTTCGATGGTCCCCATGGCTGTGACTGGACATTTCGTGCGCAAGCCCTTTATCCGAGTGGATTGGAGGCATCCGCCCTCTTTTCATTTGAGCGGCCTTATCGCTGTGCTCATGTACTGACCTTTGATTCGGCAGTGGTCACCTTGAAGGACTGCTTTCGGGCAAATTTAGGCTTTTATAAAATGACACTCAAGACGGAAATAAAGAAGGATATCGCGGCGAATATAACGGATGCGGACGCACTGCCCGTGTTATCACAGACATCTTTGCAAACCAAAACGGTTTTCGAGCCCATGAACTATTATGTCAATCAGTTGGATGCCTTCTGCAGCATCATCCGGGGGGAAGCGGAGCCCATTCCATTTCACGAGGCAGCCGAGCGTGTCAGACTGCTGGCAGCCATTCATGAAGCAGCACGCTCGGGCGAGACGATCTATGCAGTATGAGTATTATTGCACTTTCGAGCGGTGAAAATCGAATGATGCAAAATGCCGGGTATAAAAGCGAAGAGAGGTGGGGATTCAGCAGATGGATAAGAAGGACGAAGCCTTACTGGAGCGATTCGGAGAGCATCCAACACCATTTTACTATTATGATGGGGATGCGCTGTATACGCATGTCAGCTCGTTGCTGGCCCGATTGCACCCGGCTGTGCGTGTACATTATGCGCTCAAGGCTAATGGTAACGTAGCCTTGGCCGGGTTGCTGCGCTCGATAGGTTGCGGCGTCGAGATTGCTTCGGCTGGAGAAATGTTCGTCGCCATGGAGGCCGGGTATGCCGCGGAAGACGTGCTGTACGCCGGGCCGGGAAAAACGGTAGCGGAGCTGAGCGAGGCAATAGCCTGTGGTATCGGCTGTATCCATGTTGAATCGGTGAGGGAGCTACGTCAGCTGGAGGACATTGCCGCCCAAGCGGGCCTGTTTGTCAGGGCTGCGGTTCGCATCAATCCTGATAACGATCTGTCGGGAGCAACGATTAAAATGGGTGGCGTTCCTCGCCCCTTTGGAGTCGATGAAGGGCAGCTGGATCACTTTTTTAAGGTGTTGGAAGGTTGCCCACATGTATATTTTCAAGGCATTCAGGTATATACAGGTACGCAAATGCTGAAGGCGGATCAGATTTTAGCTTCATTTGAGAATACCCTGCAGTTGGCTGAACGGGTACAGGCTCAGTATGGTGTAGCGATGCATACGGTCAATTTGGGCGGCGGATTTGGTGTACCTTATTTTACTCATGAGCAGCCGCTCGATATGGATCACGTCATTGACGGACTGAACGCACTCGCGGAGCAGACCCGATCCCGCATGCCAGGGGTTACGCTGATCATCGAAAGCGGCAGGTATCTGGTCGCTCAATCGGGCATGTACGTCTGCCGCGCATTGTATACAAAGGAATCCAAGGGAGAGAAGTTTGTCGTGGCTGATGGTGGCATGAATCACTACGCCGCGGCTACCTTTCGAGGACGCCGCATTAGGGACAACTACCCGGTGCGAATTATGCGCAGGCAAGCGGGAGAACAGGAAGAACGAGAAGTGGAGGCAACCCTACGGATGGGACAGAGAAACGCTTCTGCTCAGGCGGCTGTCGCTGTCGAACAATCATTAGGAGAGGTCGCAAGCCAGATAGGAGGGCTTCCGGCAGAGGCATCCATGGAGCTGGAGACAGTAAGCATTGTCGGTCCGCTTTGCACACCCGAGGATTGTATTGTGAAAAAAGCGCAGCTTCCCCCGATTCACGAGGGCGATTATATTGCTTTTCCGAATGCAGGAGCCTATGGATTAAGCTACAGTCCACTACATTTTCTGGGACATGCTACCCCAGCGGAGCTGCTCGATTTTCGTGGGGAGGTGCATGTGATTCGTGAACACGGTAACCGTACGGATTTGCTGCATCATCAGCGCATGATTCCGTTGCCGGAGGATGTGATGTAAGTATGTAAAAAACGCCAAAATCATGGGAGCCGAAACAAATCGGACCTGTGATTTGGCGCTTTTTTTACATTATGAGTATTGTAGTATCGACTTAATGTTGCTTGGAGCTGCGCATTTCCTGACGCACTAGCTGCCACACCATGAAGATCAGTACAGCGGCTTGTGGGACAAACGTTTCCCAAGTTGGATACATTCCCAGCCAGCTAATGGATGGAAGCGAGGAGGCGGTGTGTCCCGGAAGCTTGCCAGCCACCTGAAGCGAATGAATACTTTCGCCCAGAAACCGGAATACGAGATAGTAAATCAGGATAGTGGCAGTCAGGAAAAAGGCGCGAATCGGCAATCGTACACTGAACTTAATGATCGCAAATGCCAGAACGACCAGTATAACCGCCGCCGAGCCAATGCCGATCAGCAATTGCGAGGTCTCGATAGCCGGAGCCATACCGATATAAAAGATAGCTGTCTCGGCTCCTTCACGTAGAATCGCGAGCGCAGAAACCGCAAATAGCGACCACAGGCTGCCCCGCGCCAGCGCATTGCCCACGCTGTTTTCCACAAAGCGGTTCCACGCGGCAGCGTTGGATTTGCTATGCAGCCAGCTACCGACGGTCAGCATCAGCACGACCGCCACCAGCCCCGTGATACCTTCTAGCAGCTCACGCATGCTGCCAGATGCGGCAGCTGCAACCAGCGTGGTGAACAGCACCGCCAGAATTCCGCTTAGCACCAGCCCCGTTCCGGCTCCTACCCATATCCATCGTCCAGCCACGGCTTCGCCGCTTTTTTTGGCATACGCCAGCAGAGCTGCGAGCACGAGGATGGCCTCCAGGCCCTCACGCAGCAAAATCAGCGCTGCATCCCACGCAGTGTAAGAACGTTCTTCCGTCAACGGACGGAGCCTGTCCAGCATCTGATCAAGAGTCTGAATGGCTTTGTCCGTATTCGGTGGAGAAGACAGCAGATAACCGGAAGTCTCTGTCATTTCATTTTCAATCGCAGTGTAAGACGCCGGATCGGAAATTTGTACATGTCCTTCGACGGAAGGCCACAGAGCGATAAACTGCCCTATCTTGCCAGCCGCTTGCTCTGATTGATTAGCTACAGCATCTTGGCGTGCGGATTCGAGTAAGGTGACTGCATCGCTCAGGGAAGCTGTCGAACCATTCGCTGTTCCGGCAGCCGTATTGTCTGCATCTGTTCCTTGGCCTGTGTTCACAGACTTGCCCTGACTATAATCAGACAACAGAGTCGTTAACTCCTGCATTTCCTTGAGAGCCTGTTCTTGGCGAATGGGCTCAGCTTGCATGGAGATGCGAATGAGACTGATTTTAGTTTCGAGCGAACTGTATACCGGAAAATTGTCCAAACGAATCGGTGTTTCTACCTGATACCAGGCTTTGACGATTCGGTCGTAATCCACCCGGGCGGCTGCCCAATCGCCTTTTTGCATGGCGGCCAAACTGCCCTTCGCCATGGGAAGCAGTTTTTCCGCTGCTTTGGCTCCAGCCGGGGCTGGTTTGTCCCCTTCGGCAGCAGTGACGTACTCATTGACCGAGCGCGCCAGCACGGATAACGCAGCTTTCGCTGGTTCCCCGCCGCCACTGGCGAGTGTCTGCTCCGCATCGGTGAGTGCTTGATCTACAGCCGTGATGTGAGCTGAATCCCCGCCATTTGTTTTGGCGGTCTCCCACAGCGTGCGGAATTCTTTCAGATCCTTGGAGGCTTCCGTCCATTGGGCTTGTCCCGCCTCCACCAGCGCTCCGCCCACTACAGGCATCAGCTGATCGTTGGAGACAGCTTTGGCATCTGTTTGTGCAAAAGCGACCGCTCCGGAGCCGGATATGAACGGAGTTACGGTCAGCAGCAGAGCCGCCACCAGCAGAAACACCCACCCCAAGCTTTTATTGCTCCGATTCATATAAATCCCCTTCCTTGCCTGCTGCTAAAATAACGTATCCCCGATGTAGCCGCCTTGCGATACACCCGGGAAGCAGGCGAACACCGCACTGCCTTTGTGTACAATATATTCGTTCAGCTTGTCGTTGCGCGCAAGCTTCTCCTGAATGTGGACGAACTGCTTGAACAGATCACGTTGGTAGCTGATGAACAGCAACCCGGCATCGAGCTGTCCTGTTTGCTTATCCAATCCGCTTGAATACGAATAAGAGCGCCGCAAAATATTAATGCTTCCGTCTCCATGAGCCAATGCCACATGAGAGGTGGGAGGCGTAATCGGCTTGCCTTCTGGATTTTTGGCCGCCAGATCGAGCTTGTCGAATTCCTTGACCTTGCCCAGTGGGGCCCCGCTGCTGCGATGGCGTCCAAAGGTATCCTCCTGGTCGCCCAGTGTTGAGCGATCCCATACCTCTACCCGCATACGTACACGGCGTACAGCCATATAGCTGCCGTCGCCCATCCATGCTGGCCCGTCACTGGTCTGTGTCCACACCAGCCGATTCATCTCGTCTGCCTTGGACGTGTCCGGGTTCCCCGTACCGTCCTTGAAGCCAAGCAAATTGCGCGGTGTGCTTCCCGCAGGATCGGCCTGTGCTGTCCGCTGGAAGCCTTCCTGCGTCCAGCGGAGCACCGCCGTTCCTCTGGCGATACGCGCCAAATTACGCAGGGCATGGAAAGCCACCTGCAAGTCATTGGCACATACCTGCACTCCGATATCGCCGCCACACCATTGCGCATCCAGCGCATCCCCTTGAAAACGGGGCAACTCACGGAACCCGGCAGGTTTGAGTCCTGACAGGCCATATCGTCCATCAAAAAACGATGGACCCACACCAAAGGTGATCGTCGTGCGGGATGGCGACAGCCCTGCCGCCTCGCCCGTATCGGAAGGTGGGAGGTTGAGATTTTCATTATCGTTGCCAAGCAGCGCGCCAGAAGTCATTGAAGCGCTTGCTTCCGTCCAGGCTTTGAAGAGGTTTCGCACCTGTTCCTTGTCGCTGGTCGTTAGATCGAAAGCGGCGAAGCAGATGAAATCCTGTGCCGGAGTCACAATACCAGCCTGATGCTTTCCGTAAAAAGGGACCACATCTTTGGTATCTGCCTCCGTCATCATGCTTTCGAGGCGTTGACCGGCTGACAGCACGGCCCCCACGCCACCGCCGCCAAGCAGGAGACCCAATCCACCTACTCCGGCCAGCTTCAATAGATCCCGGCGCGATACGGATTTGCTCTTTCCTGATAGCTCATCATCCGCTGGCTGAGCATCCTTTTTTACCAGATCGGCCTGTTCATTATGGGATTCCGCATATTGCGGCTTTTCTTGCCCTTTTTGCCGCTTAAAGCCTTTCATATCATTACACTCCTAACAATTTCCCCATTTGGGACAATGGTTCTGCCAAGGCATCGAGGTTTTGGCTCAGCTTTTTAACTTCTTCCGGTTTCAGTTTTGTATATGATACATAGCCTTCTCCGTCCTTAAAAGGAGCCAACTCCTGCTGTAAGGCTGTAAAGCGCTCACCGATTTGTTTTTCCAACGTGGCATCTTTTTGGTTCAGATCTGTTTTCAAAATGTCATATATCTTTTGAGCGCCCTCTACATTGGCAGCAAAGTCGTACAAATCCGTATGGGAATACCGTTCCTCTTCACCCGTCACCTTCGAGGTAGATACTTCATTCAGCAATTCGACTGCACCCGTTACCATCAGGCTGGCGTCAATATTAACTGTTTCTACTTTGGCACGCAGCAGCTTGGCATCACTCAGCAGTCGGTCGGAAAACTCGTCCATTCCTTTGGTGGTGTTTTCTTCCCATAATGTTTTTTCAATACGGTGAAAGCCGCGCCAATCCGCTGCATCCACATCACCGTCACGTGCATCAATATTCGGGTCAAGATCACCCAGTGCTTCTGCAATCGGTTCAATCCGTTCATAGTACATACGTGCAGGAGCATACAGCGCCTTGGCTTTATCCAGCTCGCCAGCTTTGACCGCGTTCGTGAATTCTTCTGTCTTCTTCACAAACGTATCGCATTGCTCGATGGCATAGGTGCGGTAAGCTGCTACCGCTTGATCAAAATTGGGAGCAGAAGCGGCAGGAGTCGTTGTCTGTGTTGTTGCTCCTGCATCTTTGGTCGTTGCAGCAGGCTGCTGAGTAGTAGTTCCGGTTTGTCCGCAACCTGCGAACAGAATAGAAGAGACTAGCACTCCGGCCGGTACGGCATAACGTAGTTTCATAATCAATGATCACCCTTTCTGGCCAAACTGGCCCTGAACCATAGTCTGTTGCGCGATATCTATATCGAATTATCATTTTGATAATGATTATCAGTCGCGGTTTTTCTTATCATAAGGCTGGCCCATATGCCTGTCAATACATAAATTAGACACAAAGTCCAACCCTTCATCGAAGGCTGATCATAAGGTGCCTATGCCCATTTTTATCCGCATATTGAACCATACCTGAGCACATGACATAAAATGTGTTGACTGTATCCCTTAACCTTGTTACACCACACAAAACCCGAGCAAGGAGGGGTGAAATTGACGAAGGGTAACGACCACAAAAACAAGTTTTTGTTAACTCACCGTGAACGTGAAGTATTTGAACTGCTCGTGCAGGACAAAACGACGCGTGACATCGCCGGACAGCTATTTATTAGCGAAAAGACGGTCCGAAACCATATTTCCAATGTAATGCAGAAACTGAACGTAAAAGGTCGTTCACAGGCGGTCGTGGAATTAATCAGGCTTGGCGAAATAAAAATCTGACCTCTCGTTCCTTGCGGGGTACAAAGTCTTCTCGATGATCCTTTAACAGTGAAGGGTGGTCGGGAAGGCTTTTGTTTTGTAATAAGTTAAATAAAGTGTATTTACGTCTCAAGGGAATGTAAAAAAATAAAACGATTTAAACCGCTGAAATATGTGGGAAATTGTGTGTAAGTGTTGTATTATATAGGGAAGGAAGAAAATACCATTAGATTTGCCGCTAACCCACATGAATCATTGAGGTAGAAGGCTGTACCACAAAGTTATACTAAGATAGAAATGCATCTGGTGATAGTCTAAGAGGGCGAATCTAGATCCCTGCAAAAGCAGTATTCAGTATGACGACAGGATGGAAGATGGATCGGGTTTTGAGTTATACTTGTATAAAGGTGTTGAAGAAGAATCACAAGGCAGAAAGGCTCGTTGCTTCAGGTGGCAATAAGTAGCTTTTCCATAGAGCTACCTGTGGTATATTCTTGATCGGAGGTGAACGTTAAGACATATGACACCCAACCAACACTTGATGACTTATACGCTGAACAGCGGCATAAAGGGAACTGTCGACCTATCCAGTAAGCAGGTGCAGGAATGGATCAAAGCCTATCGAATTGGCAGTAAGTTTGTAACGGTTGTGGGTAAACAGTATTTTGGTTTAAACCCTGAGTTGGTAGCAGATTTCAAGGTACATAATGAATACTCGGAGCAGAGAGAGCACATATCCATGATACAGCCTGTAATGGAACGCAAAGCTGTAGAGCTGGATCCACTGGTAGAGGCGTACAGCCAGTATAAAACATTAATTCAGGTAGAATGTAAATGTGGAGCTTCCTATATAGAAGAGTCACCGCATAAAAGAACCAAGTGGTCATGCAAGGAGTGTAATAACATTGTGTTCCTGGATCGTAAAAAGGGCATGGTGGATACGGATAAAGGCAAGGCGTGGTACATGACCAACAAATACTATGTGGAAAGACAAAGCAACTGACAATCTGTCAGTTGCTTTCTAACTATACACTCATACCTCTTGTGTGCTTACCGAGATATATTAAGTCTTTTGCCAAATAATAAAATTGATGTTTTTTGCGCTTTGTAGTACATTATCAAGTGTATTATAAGGAGGCTTCTCATGTACGGACATAGACAAGATGATACTTTATACATCATGACTTACACATTAAATAGTGGTATCAAGGGCACGGTGCCTTTGTCTAATCAACAGATACAGGAATGGCTTGAGTGTTACAGAATCGGCAAGAAATTTGTAACCGAGATTGGCAAAGAGTACTTTGGACTGCATGCGGAACTGGTGGCTGATTTTAAAGTGCATAATCAGTATTCAACCTATCAGGAGGTCATTATCCCGGTTCAACAGCCGGATACTGGCTTAAAAGAGCTGTCCCAGGCTTACAAATCAACAGAAACCTTAATTAAAGTAGATTGCAAATGTGGTACATCGTATGTAACAGAATCCCCCTTTAAGCGGACCAAGTGGTACTGCACCAAATGCCGGGAGATTGTTTTTCTCGACAACAAAAAGGGAATGGTTGACACTTCCAGAGGCAAGGCTCATTATATGACCAATAAGTATTTTGTAGAACGGGAAACAACTGGCGTATAAGCCGGTTGTTTTTTTTGTATATTATTGAATCATACTCGATAAAATGATAACGATAGTCAGGTGGTGAACGTCATCCGGGAAAATCATACGAATGGTGCAAGAAACCGCATGAGCACGAACAACGTGTACATAAATGAAACGCTTCATTTGGAACAAATCATAAGTGACCTGCGGGTGATGGGCTATGTGGCCTTTCATCATCATCCGCAAATCACAGGTGAGCTTGGAGGGCTGGAGGAGTTGAAAAAGCAACTATTGTCGTTTTTTCAACAGCATCATGTATTGTGGATTGAGCTTGATCCGTTAACGCAATATGTGGTGGTGAATAACATGGGGAAGGCCACAGTGCTGAAACTCATTGATCGGAAAATGAACCCGCTACGTGATCTGAGAGCAAACGCTGCTTTGGCCGGACAGCCGCTTCACGAGTTGGATCGGGAAATAGAACGGCTGAATCGGCTGGTTCACCTGTTGCGCTACACCCGTTTTTCTTAAGCGACGGCAGTAACGTAAAAAAAGCATTCACGAAGCATGGATGATTCCATGCTGTGAATGCTTTTTGGTATTCTATTTTTTACCGCATAAGATGAGCAAGTCTACTGTGATATACGGTAAATCTATTTCCTGCGCTCGCTGCCAGTCTGCTTCCGTAGCTCCCCATGATAAGGGAGTCATATGGAGCAAAGGCTCGATGAGATCGGCATTTAACATAAAACGATAGGTTACCCGTTCGGCGGATAGAAGTTTAAAATGATCTTTAAACCGGCTTAATATATTGTCATTTGAATAAGCAGGCTTATTCTTTTTCTGTTCATACAAGTATCTCAATTCCTGAAGATAATATTGTTCGGGAATGACCTTCAGGATGCAGCCGTCCTCCGAAAGAACCCTTGTGAATTCAGCATAATTAGAAGGGGATAAAATATTGAGTACACCGTCAAATTGTTGATTTGTAAACGGACAATGAGCCAGATCGGCAACACACCAGAGGGTATGAGGATATCTTTTGGACGCAGCAACAATACCTTCTTTAGACAGATCCATACCTACGCATGTAAGCTCGGTGATTCCCCTCCAGGTTAGCTTATCCTGAATGTGGCTCAAATGAGAGCCTTCCCCGCAACCCGCATCCAACAAGTAAAGGTGTTCTTTTTGATCGAACAGCGGCTTCATAAACGTCATCATATTGCTGCTTATGGCTTTATTTAAGGGATCGAAAAATCCGCTATTGCACATCATTCTTCTGGAGGTAAATAATTGTTTATCATATTTGGTTTTATAGGACCGGGAAGATAAATGTAAATACCCGTGCTTTGAAAGATCATAGCAATGCTGATTCGTACATAAGAGGCTTTTACCTTCCACCATATGCATCGGTTGAGAGCATAGAGGACATCTAAAAAGATGTTGATGCTTCCCAATCAGGCCAGCCTTCATCGCGTGTTTATTCCATTTGGACACAGAAAAGCACCCCGTTCATTCGTATTTGGTGAATGAAAAAGGCACAGTAAAATAGACCCAACCCATTTTTCTGAAAATGGTTGAGTTTATATGAACTGTACCTCACATTACCGTAAACGAATGAACTGAATAATCATATTGTGCAGCGCTCCTCTAAAAAAATAGAAAGGGCTTTCGCCCTCTCTATTGTAACTTAGCCATACGAAGTTGTCATGTGCTTACACAGATTTCAAAAACTCTACAATCGTCAGCAGACCCTTGTCAAAATTGTCCAAGTTAAAATGCTCGTTTGGCGCATGCAGGTTTTCATCCGGCAAGCCGAAGCCCATCAGCACGACCGGGGCAGTCAGCACACGGGAGAAGGTTTCCACAATTGGGATGGAGCCTCCATCCTTGGTAAACAGGGCACGCACTCCGTATACCTTCTCAAAAGCATCGGCCGCCGCTTGCAGAAACGCATGTGACGGGTCGATGTTAAAGGCGTTCGCTTTCTCACCCTGTTGAATATCTAGGGTAGCTCCTGCCTGAACATGTGCGCGCAAATGGCGCTCGATTTTGTCCAGAATATCTTGCGGATTCTGGTTAGCCACCAAGCGGCACGTGATTTTTGCGTGGGCTTCCTTCGGAATAACCGTTTTCGTGCCTTCGCCCTGGAAGCCGCCGTATACGCCGTTCAGCTCCAGTGTCGGACGCGCCCCAACACGCTCGACGAAGCTGAATCCTTCTTCGCCATAGAGGGAATCAAGTGCAAGATCTTGTTGCAGCTTGCTCTCATTGAAGCCTTGCTTCACGAATTCTTCTCTCATCTCTGCCGATAATGGAGCAACATCGTCGTAGAATCCTTCGACGCTAACGCCGCCTTTGTCGTCATGCAGGGTTGCCAGCAAGGACACCAGAGCATGCAAGGCATTCGGCACGCCGCCACCGAAGGAGCCGGAATGCAGATCTGTGTTCGCAGTGTGAATGGCGACTTCCAGTGAGCATAGTCCACGCAACCCTGTGCAAATCGCAGGCTTCCCTTTTTCGATCAGGGAGGTGTCGGACACCAGTACAGCATCGGCAGCCAGACGTTCAGCTCCAGTTTGCAAAAACTCAAGCAGGTTCGGGCTGGACACTTCTTCCTCGCCTTCAATGCAAAATTTGATGTTCAGCGGCAACTTGCCCTCCTGCTTCAAAATGGCCTCAACCGCCTTAATGTGCAAGAAAACCTGTCCTTTATCGTCTGTCGCTCCGCGCGCATACAATTTTCCATCACGGATGGATGGCTCAAACGGTGGCGTTTCCCACAGGTGAAGCGGGTCTACGGGTTGTACATCATAGTGTCCATAAACGAGGATCGTTGGTTTACCAGGTGCGTGCAAATGATCGGCGTACACCAGTGGGTGACCTTTGGTTGGAATAATTTCAACGTTTTCTAGACCGGCAGCAGTCAGTTTGGCAGCGAGCCAATCGGCTGCTTGGTTAATGTCCTTTTTGTGCTCCGATAATGCGGAAATACTCGGAATGGACAACCATTCCTGTAGCTCGCCCAGTTGTTGTTCTCTGGCTTTTTCAAAATATTCAGAATAACTCATAAACTATGTATCCTCCTTTTTAAATATAAATCGTGTGTATGTGGCGCTATCCTCCGAACGAGGTCGTGGACGATATGTCTAGTTTACTACGTTTTGTGCTGAACGAAAAATAGGGAGATAAAAAATAGCGATTCTACCCCGGTCTGTCCAGACCTGAGTAGAATCGCCCTTAACCATGAATAGGATGTACTTATGCCCGGATGTCCAGTTGACCACCGAGATGTGGCTGCACGCTCTTTTCCATCATCTGGATCAGTGCTTGACCCTGTTCACCAGCTTGATCCTTAGCCATACCCAATACTTTCACACTTACGGCTTGAGCCAAGCTGACCTGGCTCATACCTGTTGATAATGCTGCAATATCCATGTCCCATCCTCCTTCATTGAAAAGACTCTTTCTCTATATTTATCGGTTGGAACGGTTATTTTGTTTCATCTAATTGGAATTGTGTCAGCAAATCTTGAAGCTGCTCTGCCAGACGGGTCAAATCTGCGGCAGAAGAACCGATCTCTTCCATGGAGGCGAGCTGTTCCTCTGCGGCTGCGGATACGGTCTCCGTATGGGATGCCGCTTCTTCAGCGATGCGTGTAATTTCCTCCATGCTACTAACGACTGTACTCGTTCCATCTACGACTCCGGCGGTAGAAGCTGCGACGTTATCGAGCTGCTTCGCTGATTTGGCTACCGCTCTACGGATGCGGGAGAAGGAGCGACCGGATAGGTCAATGGAATTGATACCTTCGCTTACGCGTTCCTTGGCGGATTCCATAGCGATCAGGGCTTCAGATACACCGCTCTGTATCCCTTGAATCTGTTCACGAATTTGTTGTGCGGAATAAGCTGAGTTTTCAGCCAGCTTGCGGACTTCTGTTGCTACGACAGCAAAACCTTTGCCATGCTCTCCTGCGCGTGCTGCTTCAATGGAAGCGTTCAGTGCGAGCAGATTAGTCTGGCTGGCGATTTCCGTAATGACGGTGACGATCGTCCCGATTCGTCCGGATCGGTCACTCAAAGCACTGATAATCGTATCCAGCTCTTCCACTGTAGTACGAATGCCGTCAATGGAGACGACACTGTTGCCGATATGCTCGCTGCCTGCATCCGACGCCTGAATGGCCTGTGCGGAGTAAGTGGTCATTTCAGCCATGGTTTCGGTCATAGCGGTAATGTCTGTTGCCATGCCGCTAATCCGTTCCTGATTATCTTTAGCGCTGCCCACTTGGCGCTCACTGCCTGCGGCCACATCTTGAATGGCTATGGTCACATGCTCGATGGCACGGGTCGTTTGTTCTGCACCTGCTGCAAGCTCTTGCGAGGATGCCGACAAATTGCCTGTCATCGCTTGAATTTCTCTAATCATGTTACGCAGGTTATCTACCATTTGTTGAAAATATCTTGATAATTCACCAATTTCATCTGTGCTGGTCGTAGCCACGTTAATCGAAAGATTACCTTGGCTGATGGCATCCATAGAATTACGTAATCTTTGGATGGGCTTAAGTATACTGCTGATTAGCCACATTGCGAGCACACCAATGATGATGGCTGCAATCACCAACACAACGATAGTTGTGATAAGAATCGGTTGGGCAGAGGCACTGGTTTCTGCTTTGTTCATCGTTCCGGCAATTTTCCAGCCTGTCAGCGTATTGGTTTTGAAAATCAGGTGTTTATCTACACCATTAAGATCGTAACTAAAGCTGCCTTCTTTGGAGGCAAACAATTTGGGTATCGCTTCCCCCATTTTGGTGCTTCCGCTGACTTCTGTCGGGTGGGTAACGATACGTTTGGTGCCATCTAATATCATGACATATCCATTTTGTCCGATTTTTAAATTTGTGATCTCTTTCAAATTATTTAGGTTCAGGGAAAGACCGAGAACACCACTGTTGTCAGGAAGTGTACGTGAAATATACACAACGGGGACCTTAGCCGTATTGAGTCCGACAGGGCTGATTACGGTTTGTCCGGGTTTCTCCATGGCCTGTTTGTACCACGGACGTTCACGAGGGTCGTTTGTGGATCCTACGGCTTTGCCAATAATGAGTTTTCCTTCGGGAGTTCCTACAAACATATCAACAGCTTCCGCATGCATTTTCAAATACACTTGTAACCTTTTCAGAATGTCATCATCTGCTTCGGCACTGTTATCACTAGCCGTCATCGTCGTAGAGTAATATTCGAGATCAGCGATTTTGGCTTGAATCGTTTGAGTAACTGCACGATCGGATGCGGTGACGCTAGTCGTCGCACTGTCAAGTAATTGGCGGTCCGTCTGGTTATATGCTGCTTGATAAGAAAAAGAACTTACAATAATACTTGGAACAAGCATGACCAGTAGAAATGCTGCTGTCAATTTCTTGCGTAGTGTTAATGTTTTGAGTCGTCTCAGTTGTTTCATCAAACCCCTGCTTTCTATCTACATATTCATTTCTAATATTTATACCATATGTATTTACTATCGGTTATTTTGAGCTGAATTGATAGATTTATTGCTAATTTGTCCAATACGCTTAAGAATTTCTAGCATAGCATGGAGTATCTTGCAATTTGGAGGGATAAGCTATGGGTTTTTTTCTAGATATGAGAAGCTCCACCAATTCATCAAAAACAGGTGAGGGTCCCGATATACAACTGGGTCCTGTACCGGAGCGGTTTGGTTTGATTTCCCTGCGGACCTTTCTTGTGCCAGGTCCGATTGTGGCTTTTAGCGGTTCCATTGGATTAATCGGTGAACTTGGTGATAAGTATGCGGTTGAAATCGTGCGTGGAGCCGACTATGATCCGAGTGAGGTAGTCTACCGCGCCGAGGGGGTACTGGGCGTGACTGGGGCTAATGAAACGCAAGCTTTTAATGCACAGGATCTGTCCGCCCCCTGGGCAATACAAACGGTATATTCTTCTTATATTTCTGGTGTATCGACCACTGTTCGTAATGGTCCGGAGGTATTTACGGGCATCGCTTCGACTCCGTTTTTGTAAATATATCAGACAAGTAATTCCCTATTAAAAGCTCGCTGCCTGTTCATGGTTCTCCTATGATTTTTAACAACAACACCCAGAACACAAATATCCTGGGTGTTGTGTTCAATAGAGTTGATTTTGCTTCCCGGAATCTAATTCTTTAAAATCTCTCGCAAATACCCTGTCAACTCATTTGCCGCTTTGGTATGGGCGGGGAGCCCGGGATGGCTGCGAGACCCTATCATTTCTTCTGTCGTGTTAGGCAGTTGGAACACGGACACATTCCGATCCCTCGTTCTTTTCTTGTATGCGTCTACCGCCCGGTAGATTGCTGGCATCATCAGAGTACCAAGCATCCCATAGGCCCACACAATATGGGCAGCAGGATTACAGGTCCGAAGCTTGATAAGAAAAAGTTCGGTAGCGTTTTCAAAAGCTTGTAAATCTTCTTCATTGAATGTGCCGTCCTCGTTCAAGCGTTGTTTGTACACTTTCCCACTTACGGGGTCCGTCCATTCAGGAGAATAAAAGGCTCCCCCGTCATTAGTCCCCAAATTCACTACGACCACGTCCGGCTGCCATGAGGTAAAATCATGATCGGAAAATGCCCCTAATGCTTCATTTCTCTCTCCGGTGAGCACACCACATATCTGCTCATAATATGCCGGTATGTTCGCATGCGGATTATTATCCCAGCTTGTTAGGACACCCCATCCGCTTTGTGATAATACTCGGTAATCCGCATTCAGTGCTTCGGCTGTTATGGCTGTATAATTATGTAGTGCCGTGAACAACATGGGAACCCAGTCTACTTCCTCCTTCGCTCCAATCGTTCCTTCTCCCGAGGTAATGCTGTCACCTATAAATTCCACCTTGTGAGGCTTATCTATGACCGGCAGCAAGTCTCCGTCAACCTTCAGGGCATGAATTTGCAACAAGCAGCGCGAGTCCGAACTCATAGGCTGGACATCCTTGACTACACGGACATTTTTGACCGTGTCAGGGTTCATACCTCTCAAAAGACAGATCCAATGCCGTCCAGCGGTCACCATCAGGCGACTCATCGAGACACCATTGATGACAATACTGATCCAGGGCTCATATACCTGGTAATCGGCCTCAATTTCAATCCACAGCTCCGAGCTTTTGATATTCAATTCAATGCCGCTGCCTGTCCAAAACAGAGTTAGAGGTGTAAGTGTTTGCGTAGTTCGACCATGAACCTTTACATGCTTTGCTTTTGTAAGTGGATATGTCTTCAATCTCTTGTTATGTGACATTTTCAATATCCTCCTCATGATCTCCAATTTAATGCTAGTTTCTGTGATATTGTAAAAGAAGTGACAGGAAATCTCAAATTCTATTTTTAAGCAAGTAAGGTTTCAAGGCTTTATATGGATTATTCTGTGCAACCACGGTTTAGGACAGTATAGGATAGCAAAAAGCACCAGCAAATTTCAATTTGCTGGTGCTTTTTTGATATACGGAGCAAAGATTACTAAGCTAATTTTTCTTAAATATTATTTTTATCCATTAATTAGCTTTGCCGAACATGACGATGTTAACCGCTTTGCCGAAGTCTATCCCTACTTTGCCAGTTAATTCTGCCGTTTTTTGCGCCAACACCACTGCATTGACACCACAAGAGAACAACGCAATATCAAAGTCATCTCTGTGTGCTGCGATCCATTGGAGTGTTTCAGACATCTGTTCATACTGATGAAATGCGAGCGTGTGTGCGATATGCAGCCCGTACGGCTCGGCCTCAAGAACGGGCTTGACTTCAGCGGCCGTCCGGGTGACCAGCAGAATGCGTCGATTTTTCAGCATGTCCCAGAAAGCGGGTGTCTCAGCCAAATACCGATTCAGGCAGGCATGGCAGGTCAGCGCGGGGGAAAGAGCATAGTGAGCAAAGATCTGATCGGTCAGCTCCCGCTTCATATAGGATGGTGCTTTAATAGATTCGTCATCATATGGCAAAATGCCAGCGATGCTGGCTTTGTTTACTGCCTCAGCCACCGCGTCTCGCAGCTCCGTATTCGGCAGAAATAGTCCCTTTTGACCGAGATTGGCTTTGACCGCCCAACGTTCCTGTAACACCTTTTCCATCGGCCAGACGGTGTCCTGCGCCAACACCAAATTTTCACCATCTCCAATACGAATCAGCGAAAAGGGCTGGTGTTGATCGAGTGCCAGCTTCAAACGTTTCAGTACCTCGTCAATCTCCAGATACTTTGGATTAGTCATATCATGTTTCCTCCCTGTCGTTCCTGCTTGTTCAACTTTTCAAATAGAGCAAAAAACTTTGTATTCTATCATATGTCGAAAGCGAAAAGGTTTTTGTATGAACGGCTATTCTTTTTGGATTCTACCTATTTTTGAAAGAGTTGTTGCATTTGTACATGCCGTTTCAGGGGCGTCTTCATAACTTGAGAGAAGACGGTTGAAAGGGAGGAAGATACATGAATCGCAAGATTGTCATTGAAATTAATTTTAATAACTATGGGATGAATCCCAACCGCCTGACACGTGAGTGGATCAGCGAGCGACTGGATATATTCAGAACCTTTACACTGCGTAGTTTGCTCAGTCAGACGAATGCGGATTTCCTATCTGTCGTCAAGCTGGCGGGCGGATGCAGTGACATCGTGGAAGAGGAGCTGGCCAAACGTGAGCCCATTCCCGACCACATTCGCTTTGGCACGAGCATCGAAAGCAAACGTCGTATTAATGCGTACATCGAAGGCGCGGACGAACTGCTCATTGCTCGAATAGATTCCGACGATTTGTATCACCAGTCATTTGTACAACAGTTGCATGATTACAAGTTTCAACCGGAGACAGTTGCGCTGGTGAACCAGATGGGTTACCTGTGGGATGCGGTTGAGGGGCAGATGGCACCGGTGTTTCACCGTTCGCCTTCCTTTTATGTGTTTCGCTATCAAGTGGAGGATTTTCTGAATGATTACCGTGTCGTCATTCCTGGGAAGGGCACGCACGGATATGTAACGGAGCTGCCGCATGAGGTAATTCCGCTTCGCAACTATGTGAACGTCATCCATGCCGCAAATACTTCGGTGAAAAAAGTACCGGCGAAGGATCGGCTGTCAGAGAATGAAATGAATGCCGTACTGGCTGAATTTCTGGGAACAGGCATTGCCAATTCGTAACGGTCAGGAGGAGATTATATTGTTCAAAGGAAAAAAACTGCTGGTGACCGGAGGCACGGGATCTTGGGGACAACGCCTAACGGCTGAATTGCTGAAGGAGGGACCGGAGGAAATTCGTATTTTCTCACGCGGTGAATTTGCACAGATTGCCATGCAGCGGCAATTTCAATCTGATCCTCGGTTGAATTTCATTATTGGAGATATTCGGGATCTTCAGGCATTGCAGGAGGCATGTCGCGGGGTGGACTATGTATTCCATTTGGCGGCGTTAAAGCATGTTCCCGTGTGTGAGAGACAGCCGGAAGAGGCTTTCAAGACGAACGTACATGGTACGGAAAATGTGATTCGGGCCAGTATAGAGCAGGGAGTCGCCAAAGTAATTGATGTCTCTACAGACAAGGCGGTAGACCCGGTGAATGTATATGGCATGACGAAGGCGATAGGTGAGAGACTGATGATCCGCGCCAACGCTTTAAGTGAGCGTACTCGCTTTGTGTGTATTCGCGGCGGCAACGTGTTAGGGACGAGTGGAAGCGTCGTGCCCCTGTTCAAGCGCCAGATCGCGGAAGGACAGGATTTAACGCTGACGAGCCCAGATATGACACGCTTCTTCCTTACGCTCGGAGAGGCGATTGGCTTGCTGCTGAAGGCTTCTGTCACGGCGATTGGTGGAGAGACGCTAGTGATGAAAATGAAGGGCTGCAATATTGCGGATTTGGCAGAAGTAATGAAAGAACAGGCGGGTCAGCCTGGATTGAAAGTGAAGGAAATTGGTATACGTGGTGGGGAAAAGCTGCATGAGGTGCTGATTTCACCCTATGAGGTGCCGAACACGTATCGCTACGATGATCGTTATTTTGTTATTCTTCCCCAGCAAGCAGACAAGCGCTTACTGAGCCAATATGGTGGACTAGAACGGGTGAGCTTCGATCAATATCGCTCAGACGATGAGTTAATGGATCGTGCGGGAATTGCTGAGTTACTGCGAGGCATGGAGTAACGATGAAAGAGGTGGGTATTTTGCAGCTTATGGGAAAAATAACTAAAGGAACTGTAAAAGTTGCGGTGATCGGCCTCGGTTATGTAGGGCTGCCCATGGCAGTGGAAATGGCAAAGGCTGGTTATGATGTATATGGTGTGGATTCCGATCCCGTCAAAGTAGCCAAGCTGCTTCAAGGAAAGTCGTACATCATAGACATTGGCGATGATGCATTGGAAGGTCTGATCGGGCAGCAATTGCATCCGGTTACGGATATCAAGGTGCTGGAGCATGCGGATATCGTCGTGATCTGTGTGCCTACGCCGCTGACGGATGGACATCAGCCGGATACGTCCTATATTGAAACGGCTATTGATCAGGCCATACCTCATTTGCGTAGACAAACGCTGTTGATTTTGGAAAGCACCACCTATCCGGGAACAACCGAGGAACTGATCCGGCCGGTGATAGAGCAGCGCAGGGGCTGGACGGTAGGTAAGGATTTTTATGTGTGCTTTTCACCGGAACGTGTCGATCCGGGCAGCGTTCATTTTAACATTCGCAACACACCCAAGGTGATCGGCGGTTGCACGCCGGATTGCCTAGTAGCGGGAGCAGGTTTTTACGGGTCCTTTTTGGATCAGATTGTTCCGGTTAGCTCGACAACAGTGGCGGAAGCCGCCAAGCTGTTCGAGAATACGTTCCGCAGCGTCAACATTGGAATGGTCAATGAGCTGACAGCTGCCTGTGAGAAAATTGGCATCAATATATGGGAGGTACTGGATGCAGCGGCAACCAAGCCGTTCGGCTACATGCCGTTTTATCCGGGACCAGGCATCGGGGGACACTGTATCCCGGTCGATCCGCTATACTTGTCGTGGAAATCCGAGCAGCATGGTTTTCCGCTGGAGTTCGTGGATTTGGCAGACCGTATGAATCGGCGTATGCCGTTGTATATCGCGGAGCGAATTGAAGCCATGCTTGCTCAGGAAGGTAAAGCCATAAACAAGGCCAAAATCATTCTGGCCGGTGTGGCCTACAAAAAGGACATTGATGATGTTCGGGAATCCCCGGCTCTTGTCCTGTTTGAACATCTAACAAAAATGGGAGCTTCGGTGAGCTTCACCGACCCGTATGTATCGAGCTTTAAGCTGAACGGTGAAGTAATCCCATCTCGAACGGCAAATGCCCAGCTATGGGAAAGTGCAGATATCGTAGTCATCACGACAGACCATTCTGTGGTGGACTACCAACAGTTGGTCGACCATGCCCCGCTGGTCTTCGATACACGTAATGCGACTGCACATTGCACAGGTGGACATGTCGTGATCTTGGGGCATCCTGGTGATGGAGGAGGCGCCGCTGTTGGCTAACCATGATCAGGTAAATGAACGTTATTACGGGCAGATCAATTCGGAGGAATCTCATGAAGCCACCCGCAATAGAATTCACTGGATTTGCCGCCATGTACAGGGCCATACCGTGCTGGATGTTGGGTGCAGTCAGGGCATAACGTCCATTTTGCTCGGGCGGGAAGGTTTTGAGGTAACGGCCATTGATTTGGAAGAGGGCAGCATTTCTTATGCAAAAAAAGAACTTCGTCAGGAATCCGCACCCGTCCGGGGAAGAGTCCACTTTCAATTAAAGGACATTTCACAATTTGAACGTCCTCCTGGTGGATTTGACACGATTATTTTAGGGGAGATTTTGGAACATTTTGCGCATCCCGACACCCTGCTGGCTCATGCTTACCGCTTGTTGAATAAAAAGGGGACGCTCGTCCTTTCTGTACCTTATGGATACCATCCGTTTCACGATCACAAGCGGACTTACTATGCCGGGAACCTCTCCCGTGTGTTGTATCCTTATTTTGAAGAAAAAGCGTTGGAGGTGCATCACAAATATTTGTGCTTTGCAGGTCGCAAGAAATCGAAAGAACTTCGTGAGGCCAAGCCAGGGACAGAGCATCTGAATGAGTGGATGAAACTGGATGAGGAGCAGTTCCGACTGGTGGAGCAGCAGCATGTTCGCAAAATGAATCAGCGAAAGGCCGCACTCGACAAGGCGGTACAGCGAATCCGGCATATGGAGGAACAACTTTTGCAGTTGGAAAGGTATGCACGTGTCGAACAGATAGACAAGACGCAGGCTGAAAGGAGAGGTAAAGGGGATGACGTGAAGTCATGACTGAGCATCCAATGACCATCAGCTTGTGTATGATCGTAAAAAACGAGGAGCAGACACTTGCCCGCTGTCTGGATTCGGTCGCCGACCTGATGGATGAAATCATCATTGTGGACACGGGATCGACGGATCAGACGAAGACGATAGCAGCCCGTTATACGGATCGGCTATATACGTTTAAGTGGGAGGATGATTTTGCAGCCGCCCGTAATGAATCGTTTGACAAGGCAACGTGTTCCTATATCATGTGGCTGGATGCAGACGATGTGCTGCTGAGCCCGGATCGCGAGCGCCTGCGTACCTTGAAGCAGCGTTTGTCTGTGGATATCGACGCAGTGATGATGCCGCTTCATTTGGCAGAAGGTGAGCAGGGTGAACTATTGTTCACCTCACGCCGTATCCGTCTCGTGAAGCGGGAGCGACAATACCGCTGGAAAGGGCGTCTGCATGAGGATCTGGTGATACCTGAGGGGCAAATCGTTCATTCGGATGTGGCAGTAACACACCGCCGAATGCAAGACCACACGCTCCGTAATCAACATATTCTCGCCCGGTGGATCAGTGAAAGCGGCAAGCTGGAGGGGCGTCTGCTGTATTTTCACGCCAATGAATGCTTTGACCGTAAAGAATATGCCGAAGCGGCAGAGGCGTTCAACCGTCTGCTGAAGGAGCCAAGCGGTTACCGGGAGGATCGGATTACCGCTTGTGCGCGGTCGGCGGAATGCTATCTCCATCTCGGGAAGCCGGAGCAACAGCTGGATAGTCTGCTGCGCTCCTTCCGATACGGTGTGCCGCAAGCAGACTTGTGCTGCATGATCGGTGACTGGTTTTTCACAAGAAACGAATGGAGCACTGCCGCATACTGGTACGAAAAGGCATTGGAGCAACAGCATCACCATTCTGGTATGAGACCTGTTCCACTACCATGCTACTCTTGGTTACCCCATGTGCGGCTCAGTCATTGCTACGCCCATTTAGGTAAGCTGGACGCTTCGTATGAGCATAACCAAATTGCTTTACGTTATTTACCTGACGACCCGCATTTGCTGGATAACGAACGCAAGCTCAGGGAGGCTATTCCCAATCATTCACCCTCAGCTCGTCCCTCAAAATAGTTCAAGCTGTTCCGGTCCGTTATCCTCTTCGGGTGGCTTGCGAGGTGGAAAAGGTTTAGGCTCCATGCCAAGCATGGTCATGAGCTGCTTAGCGTTAGCAGCGGCGTCTCCACCTGAGTTGTTGTTGAAAATAACACACACCTCACGGCTTTGCTGCTCCAGCTCCAGCAACCTGTCTCTCCATTCGGTCAACTCTTGTTCATTGTACCGATACAGATAACGAACCTCCCGCCAATTAGGTGCGGAGCTTTGATTCCAGCCGGATATGTTCCGTCCGTGGAGACGTACGATTGTCAGGTTGCTGTCTGTAGCCTGCGGCACAATGGGAACCGACCCAGGTCCCGCCTGCGGCTCGTCGCATACACTATGTATCCAGCCTTCTTCATGCATAAATGCCAGCGTTTGTTTCCGAAAGTCGGGTGTGAACCAGCTTTGATGTCTGAATTCAAGTACGGATGGGACCTCTCCCATTCTTTTTTTCGTGTCTCGCAGCACAGCTACATTTTCACGTGTACAGTCGAACCAGGGCGGGTACTGAAACAGCACAGCTTTGAGCTTGCCCGCTTCGCGAAGAGGCTGTATGGATGCATGAAGTGCTTCGAACATTGCATCAGTTGTTTTGAAGTAGGGCTGTTTGCCACGGGTATGTCCTGTCATGCCTTGATAGGCTTTAACGAGAAATGAAAAGGAGTCAGGAGTTTCCGCCGCCCAGCGTGCCATACGATCCGTAGGCTGCACCGCATAAAAAGAACTATCCATCTCTACTACCGGAAAATGGCTTCCATAGACGCTTAGTTTTTGGTTAGCTTTGGTGCCGGTTGGATACAAGTCATCGTGATCGCCCCAACCTGTTAGTCCAATTTGAATCATAACTTTGCCGCTCCTTTCTTTCATGAATCCTCTCTAAAGGCGTTCCCATGATTCATTTTAATGATAAAATGGGGTGAATCACATGGAGTTGGTATGAAGTTCCTATGAATATTTAAGCTCAAATGAATCCATTTCATAAATTATTAAACCATTTTGATCTATATGTACTCTTTATTAAAGCTACTGAAGGTATTATGAAATGGATTCAAATAACGATTATTGTAACATGTTTGTTGTTCAGGATTTTTTGTAAAACCCTTATTCGTAATGCTTTTGAGTTTCCAGTTTGAAAAAGCTAATATAGTATGTAATAGAGCGAAATGAGTTCATGGAGGAGAAACGATATGGCAGAATGGTACGAGCAAAGCTTTGGGGAAGATTATTTATTGGTATACAAGCATCGCGACTTTCAGGGAGCCTATCAGGAAGTGCAAAAAATGATCTCCTGGCTCAAATTACCGCAAGGCTCAAGCGTATTGGATTTATGCTGTGGTATGGGACGTCATTCTCTTGCGCTCGCAGATGCAGGTTATAAGGTGACGGGTGTGGACCTTTCCAATGTGCTGCTGAGAGAGGCTCGTGCAGCAGATTCCGAAGGGCGGGTAAGCTGGCATCAAGGGGATATGAGAGCGGTGCCGCTGGATGAAAGCTTTGACGCGGTGGTGAATTTGTTTACCTCCTTCGGTTATTTTGAGAAGGATGAGGAGCAGCTAAAAGTATTAAAGGAAATTTATCGACTGTTGAAGCCGGGAGGACGCTTTATCATAGATTATTTGAACCCTGCCTACGTAGCCGCTCACTTGGTTCCGCATTCGTCACGGGAAGATGAAGGAAATTGGATTGAGGAGCATCGGGTCATTGAAGATGGATTTGTGAAAAAACAAATTGCGATTCGGTCAGCCGCATCCGTTACGGCTACTGAGGCAGCCTCTGGTCTGGGTACGACTCCCAATGGGGGAGAACCCGCGCGCGTGTATCATGAGCGAGTGAAGTTATATCCGTATGAAAAATTCCGTGGATTGCTAGAGCAAGCAGGGCTATCCGTAGAGCAGGTGCACGGAAGCTATAATGAAGATCAATATATCGAAGATGCTTCGCCTCGAATGATTTTTGTCGGCGTGCGGGCTTGAAACAGAAAGGCGGATGGGAAGCCATGAAAATGCCAGAGCTTACACCGTGTGAGCGAATAGACGGAGGCTTTCAGGTCAAAATATCCATGTCTTTTCCGCTGCGCTGGGTGAATAGCTATGTGCTCAAGGGACAGCACGGTTTTACGATTGTAGACCCTGGTCCGCGCAATATGGATACAGAGGCAGAATGGGCGCATGTCTTCCAACAACTGGGGATGTCCTTTGGGGATATCTCGGACATTGTGGTGACGCATCATCACCCCGATCATTATGGATTGGCGGGCTGGATGCAGCAGCAAAGTCAGGCTCGCGTACATATGTCAGCTCGAAGCCATAAGGAAGCGATGATGATGTGGGACGGGGACGATCAAGAATCGACGGCTGCCATGGAAAACAGGCTTCCCAGCTTTTTTGTTCAGCATGGCTTTCCTTTGGAGCAAGTATCGGCCTTGGAATTACATATGCGACAGGCTTATTTGCAAGTGAATCCACAGCCAGAGATTACCGTTATTCCTACCGGAATGGATGCTTGTCTGGATTGGGGTGGACGTAGCTGGATGCCGGTAGAGACAGGAGGGCATGCGCCCGGACATGTGTCCTTATATGAGCCGAATAGCGGCGTTATCCTGTGCGGTGACGCGGTTTTGCCGCAGATTTCACCTAATATCAGTCTGCTGCCGGGAAGTGATGCCCAGCCGTTGAAGTCTTATGTCGACGGCTTGCAGCGTCTGGGCGAGCTGGAGGTAGCATGGGCATATCCCGGGCACCGCAATCCGTTTGGTTATTTTCGAGAACGGACGCAAGCATTGCTGGCGCATCATGAAGAACGGCTGGAGAAATTCCAGCAGCTGATCCAACCGGAAGGCAGCACAGCCTATGAGCTGTGCATTGCCGTGTTTGGCGGCAAGCTGGGTATTCACCAGCTAAGGTTTGCCATGTCCGAGACGCTAGCTCATCTGGTGGAGCTAGTGCGCCGTGAACGGGCCTCTCTGAGCGAGATGGACCTAATCACGCGCTTCTATCCTCTTTGCCGGAAATAGTTGCGGAAAGTTACCGAAAAAAGTGACATGACAAAGCGACATGGCAAAGCAACATGACAAAGCGGCATGCATGCCGGGAAAGAGGCTTTTATGAATTTGCTGCTGCTGGGAGCTACCGGACGCGTAGGACGTTTTATATTAGATTATGCATTAGCGGACGGTCATACCGTTACTGTCCTCGTTCGTTCACCGGACAAGCTGGAGGATTACGCATCCAAATACGGGAAGCAGCTGCAAATCGTACAAGGCGATGCCACCAATGCGGAGGACGTAGCACAAGCGCTGAAGGGCGGGGCAACGGTTGTGATCAGTGCGCTGAATACAGATGGAACGACTACCTTATCCGTTAATATAGGTCTTCTGATCCGGCTCATGCAGGAGCAGTCCATTTCTCGGCTCATTACGGTAGGAACGGCAGGAATTTTGCAAAGCCGGACCGAACCGGACCTGTATCGGTACGAGTCTTCCGAGACCCGGCGACGCAGTACCCGTGCGGCCGAGGAACATCGGCGGGTTTACGAATTGCTGCGTGAATCGGCACTGGACTGGACAATCGTATGTCCCACCTATCTGCCGGATGGAGCACGGACAGGTATTTATCGCGTGGAAAAAGATTTTTTGCCTGAAGGCGGCTCACAAATTACCACCGCGGATACGGCTGATTTTACCTATCGTCAATGCAAGAGTTACGAATTTATCCGTACACGGGTAGGCATTGCTTACTGATCGTGGAACGCCAAACATAGCTTCATTTTTAAGCATTCAACCAGAGCGCGGTAAGTGTGTACCTACTTATTGCGTTCTTTTATTTGACAAACACTCAGGCTTAGAATACTATGATTCTTAAAGGAAACACCGTTTCTTGAAAATCTTGTGTAGATCTTTAATTTATTATAGTAGCAATAAGCAACAGTTTTTAATAAGCAAAAGGAAGTGCATTTAATCATGTCCGAGCCATCGCAGCCTTATAGAACCTATTCTGAGGTGAAGCTACAGCAGCAGCAATTGCTCCGTAAAAATGTCATTGACGCCGCATGCATCCTTCTTGTGGAAGAAGGGCCTGAGGCTGTGACCGTACGGCGAGTTGCGCAGAAATTAAGCTGTTCTACTAAAATTATTTACAGTATTTTCGGGAGTAAGGATGGTCTTGCCAATGAGATGTACCTGGATGGATGTCGGTTATTGGCTGAAACCTTCCAGCAAGTACCTGTTACCGAAAGCGTACTCGCTGATCTTGAAGCTCTATGCTGGGCGTACTGGGAATTTGCGCAGCTTCATTCAGCCTATTACAAAATGATGTTTGGCGGGGCATTATCTGATTTCAAGCCGGATGAACAGAGCTTGGAGGGTACCACAACGGCCTTGTCACGAATTCTGCACACCGTCACACACGCTATGGAGCTAGGGGCACTGAAAGAGCAAGATCCGCTGCTGGTTGTCCGGATGTTTTGGTCTGCTTTACATGGAGTCATACATCTTCAGTTTGCAGGTCATTTTTCGGATGTAGATATGGCTCAAGGAGTGTATGCATTTACATTGAAGAATACGCTCGTAGCATTTAAAACATCCTCATCCCCATCGTAAATATGAAGTGTACTGAGGTCGTCATAGTAGATGACTTCAGTTCATTATAGAGTAGTGGTAACAATGTTTCCTGAATAAAACAACGATACTATGGAGGTTATCATCATGTTTATGTACGCAAACAAAACAGCTCTGATCACAGGGGCTTCATCCGGTATTGGCGAGGCATTTGCCTATTCGCTCGCAGCTAAGAAATGTAATCTCATTTTGGTAGCACGCAACGAAACCAAATTAAAAGCGCTGGCTAAAGAACTCTCAGCTAAATATAACGTAAAAGCAACAGTGATTGCGTTGGATCTTTCCACACCAGGAGCACCCCAAACATTGCATCAGGAGGTTCAAAAACAACAGCTAAAGGTAGATCTCTTGATTAACAACGCGGGTTTTGCCACCTATGGATACTTTGAGCAGGTTTCAGGAGAACGACAGCATGAGGAAGTGATGCTCAATGTGGCTGCTTTAGTCGACATCACACATGCATTTATGCCTGATTTATTGCGTAAGCGGGATGGTGGATTAATCAATGTTTCTTCCACAGCTGCATTTCAGCCCGATCCTTATATGGCGGTGTATGGAGCAACCAAAGCATTTGTGCTTTCTTTTACTGAAGCGCTATGGGCCGAAAATCGGAAACGGGGGCTTAAAGTTTTGGCCCTTTGTCCAGGCTCAACAGAAACGCCGTTTTTTGATATTGTTGGCGCAAGTGAAGCGTCAATTGGAATTAGGGAAACTCCCCAAACCGTTGTGAAGAACGCGTTGAAAGCATTTGAAAAGGGGCGTAGTCACATCATTTCCGGTCGTCAAAACTATTGGGTAGCTCAGGTGTCCCGGTTCTTCTCTCGTCAATCCACGCTGGGAATTGTAGAACGTACATTACGTCCACAAAATTGATTGTAATTTATGAATGAAGGTAGTCTTGGATTGAAATGTCAGGATTGCCAATGAATAAGCTGTGAGTTTTATGCGCCGGATCTGATCGTTTCTGGCTCGACTTGAATCAGACCCGGCGTTCCTATTTAGTAACTCAAGCGCTTAGATACTATTCCAGCCCTCGCGAATATAGTAAAATCCCATTTCGCTTTTCCCAGCCGTTAGATGACCAGAAGCGTTGACCCCCTGCATTATGCTCCATCACAAAAAGATGACATTTATCAATGCCTTCTCTCAGCAAAGCAGATAACGCTTTATCCACCAGTCTGGGCGCAATCCCTTGACCACGATGTTCTGTGGCTACACCTAGATGATACAGAAACCCTCTGCGACTATCATGGCCCGCTAAAATCGTGCCTATGATGTTTCCAGCGTACTCACAGACAAAGCTAAGCCCATCATTACGCTGTAAAAAGTGTGCAATCCGCTCCGGTGAGTCGGCCTCGCTTAATCCCAATCCGTCTAAGCCATTCCACAGCTCAATGGCCTGATTATAATCGTCAGCCTTCATCGTACGGAATGTATAACCTTCAGTTACGTTTGCCATGTCTAGTTCTCCTCTTACCCTGTATCTATCTGTTGTATTCTAATGCATTATTTCTATACGTATGGTTATTTAGCGTGTCGTTATTTAACGTGTTGTATCCGAAGCACTTTCTTCTCCGAGCTCCTGTTCGCGCTCTGCCTGTTTGCGATGGGCGATACGACTGCTGGCCGAAGCTGCGATAGCACCCACAATATCGTCCAGAAACGTATGGATTGGCCCGTCGCTTTTATCGTTCAGGCGTTCCAGTACACCCGGTTTGAGCTTATCGACATAACCGTAATTTGTAAATCCAATACTGCCGTACACATTGACTATGGAGAAGGCCAGAATTTCATCCACTCCGTACAGCCCTTCATCATTTTCAATCATATCCTGCAAGGGGGAAAGAAGGGCGCCCTGTTCGGCAAGGATATCTAGCTGGATGCCCGTGAGCACTGCATTTTGAACCTCGCGCTTCATCAGCACCTTGTCCACATTCTCAATACATTCTTCCATCGTTAGGGTCGGGTAATAATTTTTCTGTAAAAGCATGACCAGTTCTGCGATTTCAGTCATGTTTACACCACGCTTGTGCAGTAACTCGCGGGTGGCATCGGCTACCTTTTTACTATTCAAGCTATAAGGTACTTTTTTCTTGTCCATAAAGTTGAAGTTCCCCTCCTGGTATAGATCCTGATTTGTACTGCAATTATGACCAGTGTGTCCAGTCTGCTGAAAAAGTAGTTATTTTTTTAGCGGGGCTCGTATACATATTAGTACAATCTGTACAAAATTGTTAGGGAGGAACTTCACTTATGAACATAAAACACCCATGGCGTATGACTTCTGTAGCCGGGCTGCTGTCCCTGCCTCTGTTGTTGTCCGGCTGCAGCCTTTTCGGCAATGAATCGGCATCCATTGACCCCCCGCCGTCCACGACAGAGCAGTCCATGATTAAGGCTGTAACTGGAAAAGCACCCGCCAGTACCGGTCAACTGAGAGCTGTTTTTTTGCAAGATCATAACGGTTTGCTGGCCCCTGTATCCTTACCGATTGCTACAGGTGATGTACAGGCAGATGCCAAGTCGGCGCTGGAAACACTGGTTGAGGGCGGGCCATATGCCGGATTATTGCCAGAGGGATTTAAAGGTGTATTACCCCAAGGTACGGAAGTAAAAAGTGTGACGGTGGACAAGAATAACAAGCTGGCTGTCGTCGAATTCAACAAATCTTTCGCAAACTACAAGCCACAGGAAGAACGCAAATTAATGGAAAGCTTGACCTGGACCCTGACCGACCGTCCCGATATTGAGAGCGTACAGATCTGGGTAGATGGCAAAAAGTTGAACGAAATGCCTGTTGGCGGCACACCGTTGGATCATCCGTTGACGCGCGCAGTAGGTATTAATTTGGAGATCGGTCATGGCGTGACACCACTGGATTCCAGTCCAGTCACCGTGTATTTTTCCTCATCTTCTCCTGCTGGAGTTCAATATTATGTGCCTGTAACACGGTTGGTCAGCCCGGAAAAAGATCGTGTCCAGTCAGCGCTGCATCAATTGATTCAAGGGCCGCAGACCAAGGATGGATTACAGGAAGTGATGACAGGGGAGACGGCGCTGAAATCGGTAGAACGCTCCAAAGATAACGTAATTACGGTATCGCTCTCGGATGATATGTTTGCCAAGGGAGAAGCCGTGCCTGCTGAATTTTTGGAATCGGTTGTCCTGACAGCGGCAGACAATTCGGATGATGCGGTCAAAACGAAGATTCGGATTGAACTGAATGGTGAGAAAAGCGTTATTGGACAAAATAATCAAAATTACGGAGAGCCTGTAGCCAAGCCGCAGCACATTAACGAAATTCCTCTTTAAGGACGGGGAATCGTCCTTGGGGTGCTTTTGCCTGCACACTTTGGTAAAATAAACATATAAGAACAGGTTGCATACGACGTAGGAGGAAAAAGCATGAGTAGATCTAACGGACGAAACGGTGATGAGCTGCGCCCGATGAAATTGACAGCAGGAGTAAATAAATACGCGGAGGGCTCTGTTTTTATAGAGGTTGGCGAGACGAAAGTCATCTGTACGGCTACGGTGGAAGAACGCGTGCCACCCTTTATGAAGGGCCAAGGAAAAGGCTGGGTGACCGCAGAGTATTCCATGCTTCCGCGGGCGACTCACAGCCGTAATCAGCGTGAAGCTGCGCGTGGCAAGCTGACAGGCCGTACCATGGAAATTCAGCGTCTGATCGGAAGAGCGTTGCGTTCGGTTGTAAATTTGCAGGCGCTTGGTGAACGGACGATTACGTTGGACTGTGACGTCATTCAGGCGGACGGCGGTACACGCACAACCTCAATTACCGGTTCTTTCGTAGCGTTGGCGATTGCAGTAAATAAAATTGTGATCCAGCACAAGTTGCCTGTTTTTCCAATTACCGATTTTCTGGCTTCCGTCAGCGTAGGGGTTGTTGGCGAGAAGGCGTTGCTGGATTTGAACTATGAAGAGGATTCCAAGGCCAAAGTGGACATGAATCTCGTCATGACTGGCAGTGGAAAATATGTCGAGCTGCAAGGTACAGGTGAAGAAAGCCCATTCGATCGTCAGGAATTGGATCAATTGCTTAGCTTGGGCGAACAAGGGATTCTGCAAATGATCGAGCGCCAAAAAGAAGTGCTCGGACCGATTGCTGATAAAATCGGGGCAGGACGTACGGGAGCTGGAGCCTAATGCGGCTGGATGGCCCGGTCGTCATTGTCGCTACGAAGAATAAAGGGAAGGTGCGGGAATTTGCACATGCTTTTGCGCCGTTTGGCAAGGAAGTCAAAAGCATGTACGACTATCCCGACATTCCTGATGTCGTTGAGGATGGCAAAACCTTTGCCGAAAATGCGTTAAAAAAGGCCAAAGCGGTTGGAGACGTGCTCGGATTGCCTGTGCTAGCCGATGATTCCGGCCTATGTGTGGACTTGCTGGACGGTGCGCCGGGGGTATACTCGGCCCGTTATGCTGGAGAAGGTGCCAGCGATCACGAAAACAATATAAAGCTGCTCGACGTTCTGGAATCGAAGCAGCTTGGTGATGATACCGGACAGCCTTTGCTAAGCCCGGCTCAATTCGTCTGTACCTTGATTCTGTATAATCCGCAGACTGGGGAGACGTTGGAATCGACGGGCTCGGTGGAGGGCTGGATTACTACTGAAACCGCTGGCAGCGGCGGATTTGGTTATGATCCGCTGTTTTATTTGCCGGAGTTTGAAAAGACAATGGCCGAGCTGACGTTGGAACAAAAGCAGGCTATCAGCCATCGAGGAATAGCCCTGCGTAATTTGGCGACAAAGCTGGGTAATCCGCAGGCATAGCTTGGTAACAGGGGCGCAACCACAGCCCAGTCACATAACGAAAAAAGGCTATCCGCCAGTCATGAGCTGCGGATAGCCTTTTTGGTACTTTCTGCTCTCCGTATAGTGCACAGCGAAAAATTGCCGCTTCCCGCTTAAAAAGCTCTACTGCTGCTTCAGCATTCAGCGTATCTCATCGAATAGCTACCTTGTAAGTGCGCAACCAGTTATCCACTTGGGCCAAGTAGGCAAACAACTGGGGGCCCGACATGAGCTGACCAAACCAGGGCAGATTGGTGGATGCCTCCGGTGAGGCGGCAATATCCCGTACCTTTTGCGCATCAATCAGCTTGAGCAGTGGGGAAGAGGAATCATCCAGCAGTTGCAGCGCCTGCTTTTTTACAGCCTCAAGGTAGGAAGGATTATGCGTTTTGGGATAGGGGCTTTTTTTGCGATACAGCACATCATCAGGCAATACGCCCTCCAGCGCCTTGCGCAAAATACCTTTTTCACGTCCGCCTGTCATCTTAATGCTCCACGGAATGTTCCATACATATTGCACCAGCCGATGATCGCAATACGGCACCCGCACTTCCAGTCCGGCCCCCATACTCATCCGATCCTTGCGGTCCAGCAGAGTAGGCATAAAGCGGGTGATGTTCAAATAGGACATGACGCGCATTTGCGCAGCTTTTCCTGTTTCCCTCGGTAGCTTCGGCACTTCTCCTACCGCTTCTGAGTAACGGTCATTCAAATACTCCAGCGGCTTGATCCAGTCCCGCACCTCGGGAGACAACAGACTGGCTCTCATGTCGGGAGCAACCGCCCATGGGAATGTGCCCGAGTTCAGCATATCCTCCCGATGGAACCATGGATATCCGCCAAACACTTCATCCGCCGCCTCGCCGGAAATGGCAACCGTAGCTCCTTTTTTAATCTCCCGGCAAAAGAGATACAGCGACGAATCCACGTCTGCCATACCGGGCAAATCGCGCGTTAGCGTCGAATTATTCAGAGCCGCTACGACCTCAGGCGTATCGAATTCGATCCAGTGATGATTTGTGCCTAATTCATCGACCATCCGCTGAATCCAGGGGGCATCAGCTCCAGGTTGGAACGCATGGGCTTTAAAATGCTTGTCGTTATCCACATAATCGACCGAATACGTATGAACTTGTCCCTGCCCGGTACGTTTGTAATAATCGACAGCTAATGCGGACAGAGCGCTTGAATCCAGCCCGCCAGATAATAAGGTGCACACCGGAACATCCGAAATGAGCTGCCGCTCCACCGTATCCAGCAACAGCTCTCGTACCTTAAGCGCCGTTTCTTCGGTGTTATCCTCATGCGCAATGCTTTCCAGTTTCCAGTAGGCTTGAATGCGCACGCCGTCGCGGCTGTAGGTTAGCGTATGCCCGGGACGCAGCTCCTTCATGGACGAATAGACGCCGTGTCCAGGGGTGCGTGCAGGCCCAATGATAAAAATTTCGGCCAAGCCCTCGGCGTCCACTGCCGCCTCTACCGCAGGGTGCTGGAGCAGCGCTTTGGGTTCTGAGCCAAATACGAATACATCTTCGGTTTGGCTATAAAATAGCGGCTTCACTCCCAGCCGATCCCGTGCCAGAAATACCTGCTCCCGCTCACTATCCCAGACAGCAAACGCAAAAATGCCGTTCAACCGATTCACACATTCGGGGCCCCATTCGATATAGGATTCGAGCAGCACCTCCGTGTCGCATTGTGTACGGAAAAAATGCCCGCGCTGTTGCAGCTCTTTTTTCAGCTCAGGCGCGTTATATATTTCCCCGTTATATACAATCGTATAAGTGATATCCTCAAGCTGCCGGATCATGGGCTGAGCGCCATTTTCCGGGTCCATAACGCTCAGTCTTCGGTGTCCGAAGGCACACGGGTTGGATATCCAGGTACCCGCAGCATCCGGTCCGCGATCGGAGAGCGTTTGCGTCATATTCAGCAGCAGCTCAGATTGATGCATTAAGTCTCCGTTCCACTGTATGAAACCTGTAATTCCGCACATGTCTGTTCATCCTCTCTTTGTCGTGTTCATCCAGTGTTGGAATGAATCAAAAACTAAATCCCCAGTTCATCAGTATATATGCCGAAAAGAAGCATAAAATGTCTGTCCGTTCCGAAAACTACAGATGGGGCAACCCGTCTACTCGCAAGGAAGGAGGGAGACAATGTACTACATCAAGGATGCCAAAATACGCCGCTTTACTGAACTTGACGGAGTGCGCTGCGCTGAGGTAGAGGTGCGGCCCGGTGCCGCAGATGACCCGGAACTGCTGGTCTATATCACGGCCACGGATCAGAAGGATGGTCAGCATGACTATGACATGGTACGGATCATCCGCAATGACGCCGATCTGGAGCTGGATTGGTACGACAATAATCTGCATTCAGCATTTGAGGAAGTGACAGACAAGGCTTTTACTGACTCTACACACATTACCGCTGGTGAGGAACGAGAAAAGTTTAAAAGGGAATTGCTCTCCTATGGGCAGCTCAGCACAGAGTTTGCCAAGGAGTTTGGGGCATGAGGATATGGTGTGCTATGCCTCGGCTTCTGTTGATTTGGACTTCGGCGCCATCGCCGAATCAGCGTGAAAGGAGGGGGAAATCATAGACAGTAAAGCGAAGTACAAGAAAAATAAAGGCAGCAGTTATATTCATAACAATGAGTTCGCGGAAGAAGTGCTGGAGAAAAACGTAAGACACGAGGTACGGAGAAGTCCTAAACGCTTTGGTAATAAATAAGCAGTCATAGAACTAGACAGCCGCTCATCAAAAATGCCCTAAAGAAGCCTCCGTATCCCGACAAATTTGCGGATGCAGGAGGCTTCTTTTGAACTAGGCCGCTTCACGCAGCGTCATAATCCCTTTGTAGATGTTATAAACAAAAACCCCGAGATAAACCACTACGAATAGCAGTACAAACCCGATAACCGAACCTGCATGATTCGCCGTTATAATAAAATACACCAGCGGAATCGCCGCAATAATGGGGAAAATATGCGATAAAATAGCTTTTTTTGCATGTCCTTGAACATATTCGTCCCGTACTGCAATCCACACAATGACAGGCACTAGAAAAGGCGCGAAGAAAATGCTGAAATAACAAAGTGACGACAAAAGACCTCTCACGGCTCAACCCCTCCTTTATGGCATGGCTCTTTGTACATAATACCCCGTCAGCGTCCAAATGATTCCTTTTGCAGCCAGCTTCCCTATATCATGAAAAAATGCTTTTGACAGTTGCCCGAAATGTGATATAATAACTAATGCGCTGAATACATAAGGTTTTACTGAGTAACATTTTGTCCCAGTAGCTCAGCTGGATAGAGCAACGGCCTTCTAAGCCGTCGGTCGGGGGTTCGAATCCCTCCTGGGACGTACTGCGGAAGCTTCCTATATTGTAGGAAGCTTTTTTTATATGACAGCGCTTGGTTCAATCTACATTCAACATAGATGGCAAACAAAAAACGGCCATGACCCTTCCGAAACGGAGGGAGATGACCGTTTTTTCATACGTCCAGCATGGACAGCATGTTTTATAGATTTACACTGTCGCCTTCGCCTTATGAGCAAAGAACTGCGGCAAATGCTCTTTATGTGCTTCCAGCAATTCATCCAGCACCGTTTGGGCGATATCACCGCTTGGTACGAGCGGATTCAGGGTGAAGGCTTGCAACGCTGTCGCATAGTCACCGGTTACCGCCGCTTCAATCGTCAGCTCTTCCATCGCCTTCATCACTTGCAGCAAGCCCCGCTGTGCAGGTGGGAACTTGCCAAAGTTGACAGGTTCGGCACCATGGGCGCGAATGACACTGGTCACTTCGATGGCGCTATCATAAGGAACATCATCAATCGCACCATTGTTACGTGTACTAACCACCATCAATGTGCCTTTGTTGTTATAAATGGAATTAATGATTTCACAGGCTGCATCGCTGTAATGCGCACCGCCGCGTTTGGATAGTTCCTCCGGTTTGTAATCCAGATTCGGATCTTTATACAATTCAAACAGGCTCTCTTCCAGACGTTTGACGACTTGGCCCCGAGTTCCTTCGTTTTTGGCTTCCTCTAATTCTTCCTTCAGCATGTTATCCGTCATGTAGTAATACCGATGGTAAGGACAAGGCAGCATTTTCAATTGACGAACTTGATCATACAGGAAGCGCATGTTCTTAATATTTTCAACGACTTTTTCTGGCTTTGCGCCGGGAGCGTACAATCCTTCAATGACTTGCTCTGTTAATTCGGCCCCTGTTTTGTCATAAACTTTGTGCCAATGAAGGTGGTTAATCCCTGCAAATTTAAAGAACAGCTCTTCTTCCGGTTTGTCTAGCACAGCCGATGCACTCTTGATCGCGCCGATTGGAACATTACATAATCCGATGACTTTGTCCCACTGACCATAACGAAGCACGGCTTCGGTGACCATACCCGCAGGGTTGGTAAAATTAATCAACCATGCATTCGGACACAGTTCTTTCATATCTTCGACGATACTGAGGATAACGGGAATGGTACGAAAGGCTTTGAACATCCCCCCGGCACCATTGGTTTCCTGACCGATCATGCCGTGTTTTAAAGGAATACTTTCATCCTTAATCCGGGCTTCGAGTAAGCCTACCCGAAATTGTGTCGTTACAAAATCAGCATCAACTAAGGCTTCCCGACGATCCAGCGTCAAATGTACCTCACAATCAATGCCGGCTGCCTTCACCATCCGTTTGGCCATGGCCCCTACGATCTCCAGCTTTTCGCGTCCTGCTTCAATGTCTACCAGCCACAATTCCCGAATGGGAAGCTCTGCATAACGTTTGATGAAGCCTTCTACTAATTCTGGTGTATAGCTGGAGCCTCCGCCGATGGTTGCTATCTTCAAGCCTTTTTTCATGATTGTTGCCTCCTGAGTACGTTTTTTTAAACCGCTTTCTTAAGCTTCTATTTCACTGTAATCTCTGTAATGCATTACAGGTCAAGGGCTTTTACAAAACTTAGTTGGGGAAGGTGACAATTATAGGGCGGGGACCACGAACATGCTAAAATAGAAAGAACGAGGTGAGAAAAGTGGCGAATATTCATGAAATTGCAAAGCTAGCGGGTGTATCCTCGGCAACGGTGTCCCGTGTCATTAATAAACATCCGTACGTAAGTGAATCGACAAGACAGCGTGTACAGGAGGTTATAGACCGACTGGATTATGTTCCTAATTTAAATGCGGTATCTTTAAAAAAGGGCATGACAAAGCTCATAGGGATTATTTCAATTTCTTTTAATGATTCCTTGGGTTTATTTGTGCGTGGTTTTACAATGTATGCTCAGGAGCATGGCTTTAATATAGCGCTGTTTATTACGAATGGAGAGAAGGAACGGGAGCTTGAAGCACTGGAAATGTTGCGGAGAAAGCAACTGGACGCTTTGGTCTGTATGATTCGCGTCAATGAGTGGAGTGTGATTGAGCACTACACCAAATATGGTCCGATTGTGACCTGGCAGCGTGTGAACATAGAGACGATTCCATCCGTATTTATGGATCAGTATCAGGGCTATACGCTGGCATTGGAGCATTTGTACGCCCGAGGATACCGAAAAATTGTGAATGTGTATGGCAGCATGCGGGGGCTGAATACAAAGGAACGCATTCGGGCTTATCATGACTTTTGCGAAAAATATGATTTGGACGCTGAGGCCTTCCCGCATTTTTATGATTTAAATTCAATAGCAGCCGGTGAAAAAATAGCTCACTGGTGGGCAGAACGTGAACAAACAGACAGACCGGATGCCTTCGCCTGTTCTACAGATTATTTGGCAGCAGGTCTTTTGACTGAAGCGCGGAGGCTCGACGTCCGTGTGCCGGATCATTTTGCGGTGGTAGGCTTTGATAACACAGAAATCTCACATTTGCTTGATTTAACTACGATTCATTACCCGATAGACAAGCAAGCCGAGAATGCGTTCATTATGATTCGCAATGCCCTTGAAGGGCTGGATGAATCGATACATCATTTGGAATTCAAATTAGTGGAGCGAACGACCACCTGAATTCTGAAAGGGTTCTCATGCGAGTGGTTATTAATTTCCATATTCATGTTCATATAGTAGGTATAATGGAAAAAAATATGTTGACACATGTCAATACTTGATGAATAATTTGAGGTGAGATAATAAAATTTGGATTTTTTGTATGAAGGGTGGTTATGACTTGGGACATACACCTACGATTTTAGCGACGTTAGAGGATTATTTAGGGCAAAATAATTTGACACTGGCACAATTTGCGGAGCATTCAGGTGTTCATCAAAGAACGCTTAATAATTGGATTGCCAAGCATCGTCCTGTTGCTATACATCAGCTAGATCGAATCACTCTGGCTATGGGATTACCGGCAGGTTTTTTTTACGAACTGTACATAGATAACTACATCATTGAGCGTTCACCGGATTGGCGGCGAATTGAGCCATTGTTATTTCGCTGTGCGGAACTGGACAAGTTGGATGCGATCCGGCTTGTAGTGGGACATATTATGGACAACCTCCTTTATTCCCCGAAGCTATTTGATGCGGCAGAAAAGTTATTCGCACAAGGTCAGCATAATGCTGCATTGTTGCTCTACGAAGGAATTGCGGAAGGCGAGAAGTACCAGCACTCTGAACGCTTGGCTATCTGTCAGTATCGTCTGTTTACAATTCAGGTGGGGAACAATCAGATCCGAAATCTCAAGGCGGCTACACGATTTGAACCCTTTGTCGAACGTCTGGATGAAATAGATCAACTTGATGCGTTGAAAGATTTGGCAAATGTGTATCGTTCTCTGCGTGAATGGGACAAGCTTGATGCAACAGCTCGAAAAATGAGAGCTAAAGCGGAGATCCAATATTCACTGAATTATAATGAAGAACGCAAGCATAGGGAGCACGGAAAGAAAACAAGGGGTCCGTTATTTGGATACATTGCTTATGCTGACCTGTTGTGTGCATGTGTCTGTGAAGCCCAAGGCGATTATCAGCAAGCTCTACAATTTACATACGCCTACGCAGATTTAGATTGGGTGATCGAGACGGACCAGGAAACCCAACACTGGGTCAACTTGTTCAAGCATTGGGCAGAAGGTAATACTTATGTAAATAAACTCCTGTCTGGAGATACCAGTGTGCTTCCGGATTATGTTGAATATATTGCAGCCACATCAATCACTACAGAGAATGAAAAGCTATCAAAGTTGCTGAACGTTATGATAGCGGCTAACCGATATACAATAGATATCGATGAAGTCCTTTCGCGTTTTGAAGTGGAGATTAATTCTTTTGCTCAGTTACCAACATCTACTGATATGTACACTCAACAAGTGATGCCGGATTATTTTGCGTGGTTTGGTTACGAACTGGCTTATTATTATTTGAAGCGAGGAATGTACAGTGATGGCTTTAAACACTTAATATATGCATTGCTAAAAGCTCATATACTAAATAATGAGACCTATTTTATAAACTGTACAGGGCTCTTTGCACATTTTCAAGCACATGCGCTTCCTGAAACAAGAGAAGAGTATTTCAAACTATTAGAAAAGGTGTGGTTAGACAATGTTGAAAAAAATGATTCTGCTGGTCATCGCAACTAGCTTCTTGTTTATTTTAGCTATACCTGTTCAGTCGCATAACGAAAATCAAAGAATAGCGCCTCAAGTACAAATTGGAGGATTCTAAACGGTTAGGGACCAAAAGAAATCCTCACCGACCAGTTGAAGTTAGCGGGGAGTTCTTTTGCTATTAATCAACCAAGTTGAAGAGAAGTAAGCCAGTGGCACGATATGTAACTTTTAGTCCGGCGTATATAGAATATAGAGTTTAGATGTAGATCAGATCACTATTTATACTTCTATGATTTTTTGAAGGATGTGTTACCTTTGGTCATGGAAATATTGTCCCTTATACTTAATATCCTGGTTATTCTTCTTTCTATTATTAGTGGTGTTCTATTGATAGGAATATTGTATAGGGGATATACGTTGCTAGGATTACTTATTTCAGAAAAAAAGAATAAAAGAGATCAGACTACAAAAGATTAGTCTCTAAGCCAGTTTTGATTTATATGCTCTACATTGAAATGAATTATGAATATAAAAAAAGAGCCTCTGTCCTGAACTTACCCCTGTCAAATAGACAGTAAAGAAAATGCCCTTAAATTAAGCAGCTTGAGTCCGGTATTCAATCGGGCTCTTGTTGTTCAAGTTAAGCTGGATGCGTTCCTGGTTGTAGA